>NZ_JAKKUR010000065.1 GCF_021890735.1 Thermanaeromonas sp. | reverse complement strand
GGCTTCTTTAAGTTTTTCCTCAAACAGTTTCAGGCGCTCGTCCAGCTCGCTAAGGTTCTTCTATTCCAGCATGTTCCTGTAAAACCTTCTTAACGAAATGCAGGAGGGAAGACATTTCTTGAGTATCCAGATAGTCCACCTTGTTAAGTATGAAGAAGAGGTGGGCAATCTGTGACCGGACTGCCTGCAAAAACTCAAGCTCTGCCTGGGTTAGGGGTGGGTCGGCAGAAAGGAGGAATACGGCAGCATCACACTGAGGTAAAAATTTAAGGGTGGTTTCTGTGTTATGCTGGAAAGTAGAACCTATACCGGGCGTATCTATTAACACCACCCCCTGCCCCAAACCCAAATAAAAAGACTCCTACCTCCTCTTGGGGGTAGGAGTCATCAACCCTTGACGGGTAATTTTATCGGTGGACTCCATCACCGCAATTACAATTTAACAACAGTATTTTTAAATGTCAAGGGCTCGGGAACACGAAAGCTTGCCTTAAGGGGAGGAGCTAGCCTTTATGTCCCTTTAGTAAAACCTGGATGCCCCGTCTGCCGTATCACAAGGGAAGCGGGTGGGAAATGTTGGAAGCCTCCTGGATGGTTTGCCAAGCCCATGCTCGGGAACTCGCCAATTTTGCCCAATATAGCCTAGAGGTATTGCCATTTTGAATGAAGCATTGCTGGATAAAGCTATTAAGTTAGTTAGGCAAACGCTCAATCAGAACTTAAAGAACTTTGTTATACCTTTGGCCAGGACTTGATGCCCTTATATCATAGATAAATTAAAGACGTAGGTAAGGTTTTTTGTTAGATTTTAAAGTAGACATTAAGGAAGTTTGTCCAAAAGGAAGGGACCATTATGCTTAAGAAATACGCCAACCGAGGATTCATCCCACAATTCGACGGAAGTTATGCTGTATTAATTCACCCGTTAAACGGATACCTGACGCCCGAGCAACTGGAAGCCATATCTCGGCTAGCCCGGGAATATGGAGACCGAGTTAAGCTTACAGTCTCCCAGGCCATCATGGTTTACGGTATAAGCCTTGAGGATTTTGACAGGGTGGCCGCTGAGTTAGAAAAGGTGAGCCTGCCCCTGGCCAATATAGGGCCAGTAGTCCGAAATGTTAAAGTATGTTCCAGCCAGTACTGCAAGCACGCGGTCCGAGACGTGACGCCCTTGGCTACTGAGGTCAACCAGCGATTGGCAGGGATAACGGCCCCTAAAAAATTTAAGATAGCGCTAAATGGTTGCCCCAACTCCTGTGTAGAGGCCCAGTTAAATGATCTGGGCGTCATAGCTCTTTCAGAGGGGTACTGGTTGTACCTGGGAGGCAAAGGGGGTCGTCAGCCCAGGCTGGGTACCAAGCTGGACGTAATCATCAAGGAAGAATACCTGGTGGAAACCATCGAGCGGATCATTAAAGGATACCTCCAAGTAGCCCGGAATGAGCGGTTAGGGGAGGTTATTGACCGTATCGGATTTTTGCCCTTTTTAAAAGAAGCTTTGGCCTGGCGAGGCGAAAAACTTAGGACATGTATAGGGGCCCGTTACTGTCCCAACGGTACAGGAGATGTCCATGCCCTGGCTGAAAGTATAGTAACCTCAGGTGAGTTGCAAGGAATTGTTACTTTAAGCGGATGCGGGAATGGGTGCGCTCAGGATAGCTCCGCGGATTGCAATATCCTGGCCTTAAAGGACAGGTTATGGGTATATAAGAACGGGAACATGGAGGTTGTTAAGGTAGGGGACTTAACGGTCTACCTTCGGAAGTATGGGATTTTAAAATAAGCGTAAGCGATTTAACCCCTTACAGCAAGAGAAGGAACCGGGAGTAAGGCAAAGGAGGACAACCAATATGGAGGGCCTGGTGGATTCCCATACCCATGTTTCGGTGTTACCTTTTGATGCTCTGGAGGAGCTCTTTCTTAGGCCTTAAGGGAGGTGAGGAGGAATGAACCTTAAGGTTTTATTCCATATAAACGAAGCTAGGCGGTGGCAGATGGTCTTCACTAACATCACTAATTTTATTAATGACGTTGGGCCAGGGAATGCCGCCATCGAAGTAGTTGCCAACGGGGAAGCAGTTACAATTTTTGCTGACAACTCTGACCATGGTTTGCTCTTAGAAGAGATGCAGAAACTAGCAGAGAGGGGAGTAGAGTTTATGGTTTGTCGCAATGCTTTGCGGAGTCAAGCAATCGATGAAGGGAACCTTCCTTCTTTCATTAAAGTTGTTCCAGCCGGAATTACTGAGATCGCGAGAAAACAAGTTGAGGGTTACGCCTACATCAAGCCTTAATGCTAACAGAGAAATTTCAGTTAGAACTTAGGCCGCCCGGTAGTGGAGATAATATAGCGGATACAGACCGTTTACGCCAGGCGCTGGAAAGACGGAGCGGTTGTCCAGTAGGTATTCCCCTGGATTTACTTAAAGAGATTCCTACCAGATTACGGCAGCAGGGGTGGAAAGTAACAGTCACTGTAGGCTATTATTGGCCACCGGGATGGGGGCTGAAGGGACTTACTGCCCACTTGGTGGAAGTGGAACCCGGTTTTGATTACTCCGGCCCTTTTGGGGTGGCAGTGGACCTGGGTAGTACCACAGTAGCAGGGTATTTGTGGGATCTAGGCGTGGGGAAACTCGTTGCTGCTTATAGTACCTTTAACGCTCAGGTCAAAGTAGGAGAAGATATTCTTACCAGAATTCATCATGCAGCCACCTCCCAAGGGTTAACAGAATTGCAGGAGGCCGCAGTGGCCAGTATAAATAGGGTAATTGCTCTTCTGGCCAGGCGGGCTAATATAAGTCCTTCTGCTATTACTGCTGGGGTAATCAGCGGTAATACTACCATGGTCCATTTATTACTCGGCCTGCCTCCCACAAATATTTGCCGGAGTCCTTACGTTCCTGTGGTCAATGCTCCGGGTTTCATCCCCGCGGCACACATAGGTCTGCATATACATCCCCAGGCCCTGGTGTACTTTTTACCTAGTGTAGGTAGTTATGTGGGTGGAGACATCTTAGCAGGTATTTTAGCCAGTGGAATGCACCTGCAAGAACATATTGGTCTTTTAGCGGATATTGGGACCAACGGAGAAATGGTACTGGGTAATCGAGAATGGCTAGTGGCTGCGGCTGGAGCAGCTGGGCCGGCCCTGGAAGGCGGAGTTATAAGTTGTGGTATGCGGGCTGAACCTGGTGCAGTATACAAGGTGCATATAGATAGCCAGACTGGGAAGATAACCTACCAGACTATTGGAAGCGAGCCGGCACGTGGTATTTGTGGTTCAGGTGTTGTGGATGCTATTGCTCAAGGATTATTAGCCGGGATTGTTACCCAGCGAGGCGAATTACGTGCACCCCTTACTTCTTTAGTGGTTGTACCGGCTGAGGAAAGCGCCACAGGGAAGCCCATCGAGCTAACTACAACAGACATTCAACGCTTTTTACGTACCAAAGCAGCTGCTAACGCCATTATGTTTACCTTGTTAGAGAGCGTGGGATGTACTTTAAAGGATCTGAAATACTTTTATGCTGCCGGAGCCTTTGGTGAACATCTAGATGTTGAATCAGCGGTCGTCTTAGGCTTATATCCTGATCTCCCGCGAGAGAACATCATATCATTAGGCAACAGCTCTTTGATGGGTGCTAGTTTAATCCTTACTGATTTTGCCAAAGGCCAGGAAGTAGAAGAAATAGCTCGGCGCGTTACTTATGTAGAGATGAATCATAGCCCGCGATTTATGTACCATTTTACCGCAGGCTTGTTTTTCCCCCATACTGATCTTCATCTTTTCCCCTCTGTCCAAGCTAGGCTAAAAAGCCGCACGCAGCGTTTCCCGGAGAAACGAGGTTTATGACCGGCTCCAGCCGCGGGCAGGCCAGGAGGAAAATTAAGGGCAACGGCGAATATAATTATTGGAGATTGTAGTAACAAGCACAAATAGGAAAGGGGTGGTAACCTGATCCACTTCACAACTTCTTCGGAACGGCGAATATAGGGAACTTGGTTATCCGAAACTGCATTGTCATACTGGTGGTGGTCGGGTGCAAATACTAAAAGAAGCTAAACCCGGATAGTTTGAATTAAGAAAAGATGTAAGGATTGAGTATGTACTACAGAAGGGGAGATATCCATGAGACAATTAACCGTGTTGACGAGCCCTATTAACATAGGTAATTTACAGCTTAAGAACAGAATGGTCATGCCCCCCATGGTAACCAATTATGCTTACAGCGATGGCTCAGTGACCGACCGACTGGTGGCCTACCACGTGGAGCGGGCTAAGGGCGGGGTAGGGCTGATCATTGTGGAAGCCTCCTATGTCCACCCTTCAGGCAAGGGATTTAAGAACCAGGTAGGCATTTACTCCGACCGCCTCATTCCGGGCTTGCGCCGGTTGGTTGAGGCTGTACACGCCTACGGAGCAAAGATCGCCATCCAGCTCTACCATGGAGGTCGCCAGAGCAAGTCTAAAGTTACGGGACAGCCCCTGCTAGCTCCCTCCCCTATTCCTTGCGCCACCATCGGGGAAATACCTAAAGAATTGACCAAAGAAGAAATTGCCTCTCTTATCCAGGCCTTTGCCCAGGCCGCAAGAAGAGCCAAAGCAGCGGGCTTTGATGCCGTTGAGATCCACGGCGCCCACGGCTACCTGATCAATGAATTTCTCTCTCCTTATGCTAATAAACGGACGGACGAGTACGGCGGTCCCCTAGAAAACAGGATGCGCTTTCCCTTGGAAGTGGTGCGGGCCGTGCGCCAGGCAGTGGGGCCGGAGTACCCCATTATCTATCGTCTGAGCGCCGACGAAAAGGTTCCGGGGGGCCTTACCCTGGAGGAAACTCGGACCTTTGCTAAAAAGTTAGAGCAGGAAGGGGTCAACGCTCTTCATGTTTCCGCAGGCATATATGAAACGGCAGCGTGGATTATCCAACCTATGTACCTCCCGCGGGGGTGCCTTGTAGACCTGGCCCAGGGCATCAAATCGGCGGTAAATATTCCGGTTATTGCTGTGGGGCGAATCAACGATCCCGAAGTGGCGGAAAGTATACTGGCCGCGGGGAAAGCGGATTTAATCTCCTTCGGTCGGCAGCTCCTGGCCGACCCCGAAACTCCCCAAAAGATAATGGAAGGAAGGCTGGATGAGATCCGCCACTGCATCGCCTGTTGCCAAGCGTGTATCGACGAGCTTTTCCTGGACCACGCCATCGGCTGTACAGTAAACGCACGCACGGGTTTCGAGCGGGAATTTCCTCTGGATAAGGCAAAGCGCTCCAAGAAAGTTCTGGTCGTAGGGGGCGGGCCGGCTGGTATGGAAGTGGCTCGGGTAGCGGCCCTGCGGGGGCACCAGGTAACCCTCTGGGAGAAAGAGAGTGAGCTGGGTGGGCAATTACCTCTGGCTTATGCCCCGCCCCAGAAAGGTGAAATTGCCACTTTCAGAGAGTATTTAGTGGGGCAGATGGAGAGGCTTAAAATCAACGTGCAGCTTAATAAAGAGGCTAACCTGGAAGCCATACGCCAGGAGAAGCCCGATGTAGTGGTACTGGCTACCGGTGCCCGGCCGGTTATCCCGGACATTCCTGGCGGTGAAGGTGAGAAGGTAGTAACCTCCTGGGATGTACTGCGGGGAAAAGCGCAGGTAGGAGAAAAGGTAGTGGTGATAGGCGGCGGGCTGGTAGGTTGTGAGACGGCTGAGTACCTGGCCGAGAAGGGGCATAAAGTGACTATCTTGGAAATGCTGCCTAAAGTGGCTAGCGACATCGGCCCTCTAATGGCGTCGCTGCTCCTGGAGCGCCTTGAGAAACAAGGGGTACAAATAATTACTGAGGCCGAAGTTACAGCTATTCAAGGTGACCGGGTAACCTATAAGCGTAACGGCCAGGAAGAAAGCTTAACCGGGTTTGATACAGTGGTGCTGGCCGTTGGATCCCGGGCTAACGATACTCTGGCCCATGAGATGGAAGGTTTCGGTATAGACTACTATGTCATTGGCGATGCTGTAAGTCCTAGGAGGATAACCCAGGCTGTATTTGAAGCCATGCGGGTTGGCCATGAGTTGTAGGTTCTCCTCAAACAGCGTGTAAGCTTGGCTGCTTCTGCCCTTCACCATACAGGGCAGAAGCAGTTATTTTTATCCCGCCCCGGGGTTTTTGAATCACAGTTACCTTGCACCAGTGGGGTTGGCAGGCCTCATAGATGTCCTTAGCTATGGTATCGGCCAGAGTCTCGCAAAAGATGCCTTCCTCCCGAAAGCTCCATAAGTAAAGCTTGAAGCTTTTAGATTCAATGCAGTACTTATCGGGGGCATATTCTACTATTACTGTTTCAAAGTCCGGTTGTCCAGTTACTGGGCAGAGGCTTGTTACCTCGTCGGTTTCTAGAGTAACAATTTCCACGTGGGGCGGTTTGGGGAAAACCTCTAATTTCTTACGGGGTTCGCGTACAGGTTTCCCTAGAGCTTCGAACTCCATCATACCAGATCCCTCCCTACTTACCACAAAGGGATTCTCCCACCTTTTTAAGCCAAGCGGTAATAGCATAGGTCAACGGAGTGGCCAGGGCTTCGTAGGTGGGAAAAAGTTTGTAGCGCAAGAAATTCACTCCTTGTTTTTTAAGGCGGGTGGCTACGACCGCCGGCTTAATGCCAACTTCTACATTAACAATCTTAAGGGAGTTATGTCAATATAGCCTAGGGCCCCCAACAGAGGACAGGGATATGGATTTGCAGGATATTCCTTACTGGTGAGCGAATTTAATGTTAAATCGTTATGTTGGTTAAAACATAGCGCTACAGGTATCCACTCTGGGGGGCCGCTAATGCGAGTATTAGGGTGGTTTTCAAGACTGGGGGATAGCTTGGGCGGTAATCGGTATGATTTAAGGGAATGGGCCGGTGCCTTTGGCGATCTGGGGACCCTCGTCCCCTTTGTATTGGCTTACGTTACGGTACTAAAGATGGACCCCGGCGGGCTCCTTTTTACCTTTGGAGTAGCCAAGATCGTTACCGGCCTTTTCTATAAAACACCTATACCTGTTCAACCCATGAAGGCCATCGGGATCAGCGCGGTGGCGGGAGCAGGGGGGTTCACTCCAGCTACTGTTTGGGGAGCCGGTCTGGCTACCGGATTAATATGGTTGTTTTTGGGCCTTACCGGCCTTATAGACCGGGTGACGGCCCTGGCTAAAAGGTCTGTTGTCCAAGGCATTGTCTTGGGCTTAGGCTTAACCTTCATGCTGGAAGGCCTGCGCTCTATGGCTACCAATTACTTTCTTGCCGCTACAGGTTTTATCCTTACCCTCGCTCTGATGGATAACCGGAAATTTCCGGCAATGTTCTTGTTGTTGGCCTTAGGAATGGCTACCAGCCTTGCGGGTAATCCGGCCCTATTGGTGGAAGTAAAGAAGAATATAGGTTTCTCTCTGCCCTCCTTTACCTTGAATAAGCTAACCTGGCCGGAACTGCTCAAGGGTTCCCTGGTTTTGGCTTTGCCTCAGGTTCCCTTGACTTTGGGCAATGCGGTTATTGCTGTGGTGGCCGAAAATAACGAACTTTTTCCTCATCGGCCTCTTTCCGCACGCCGGATTGCCCTTTCTACCGGTTTGTTGAACCTGTGGGCCCCTCTGTTTGGTGGGGTACCCATGTGTCATGGTGCCGGGGGGATGGCCGGTCACGTGCGTTTCGGGGCTCGGACCGGTGGCGCCCTGGTAATTTTAGGAGCCATGGTTCTGGTTGTGGCTCTCTTCCTAGCCCGGGGAGTACATCTCATTTTTCAGCTCTTTCCCCCGGCCGTTTTGGGCGTAATTTTGTTTTTTGCCGGAGCGGAGCTGGCTGTAACAGCAAAACCGGGGTCCTCCAGCCGGGAGGAATTTTTCGTTACCTTAGTTACTGCGGCTTTCGCTACCTGGAACATGGGGGTTGCCTTCCTGGCAGGATCATTGTTAAGTCTGGCGGTGGAAAAGGGCTGGGTAAAATAAACCCATTTTAGCAATTTGATAAATCCAGTGAGAAATTATTGAGAAAAAAGTTGGAACAGCTATACTGGTTATCATTCGGAATTCTTATCCCGCGTAATATCAAGTGTTGGCATGAAACTTGCTACTGGAAAGATAGGACGAAAGGCGATTAACCAACTTTACTGGAATGATCGAGGTGGTTTTCGATGCTGAAATTGCACGGGATTTATGCACCCATTGCCACTCCTTTTGTTGGTGAAGAAGTTGCTTATGATAAGCTAGAGGCTAATCTAAAATTCTGGTTGGATTCTAAGCTGGCGGGTATTGTGGTTTTGGGATCCAACGGAGAATTTGTGCTCCTGGAGCCGGCAGAAAGAGAGAGACTCATTAGTTTCTGCTGCGAAAAGGTGGCGGGCCGGAAGCCGGTTGTCGCTGGAACTGGTGCAGAGTCTACACGGGAGACGATAAGGCTTTCTAAGAAGGCGGCCGAAGCAGGAGCCGATGCTGTTTTAATAGTCACACCCAGTTACTATAAGGGAAGTTACAATGATGCGGCCCTCAAGAAATACTTTTTCGATATCGCTGATGCCTCTCCTATACCCGTTATCCTTTATAACATGCCTCGCAATACTGGTATCAATATGTCCTCCAAGCTAGTAGCGGAATTGGCCACCCATCCTAATATCATCGGTATTAAGGATAGCGGCGGAAATATTGTCCAAATTGGCGAGATTATTAAAAACACACCCTCTGATTTTGTAGTTTTCGCTGGGTCGGCGAGCTTCTTACTGCCTGCCCTGGTGCTCGGGGCTAAGGGAGGCACCTTAGCGTTGGCCAATGTGTTCCCCAATCAATGCGCTGAAGTTCAGGAGTACTATGAGGCAGGAGATTTGGAAGCTGCTCGTAACTTGCAATTAAGACTTCTGGAGATCAATGCTGCCGTAACGACGCGCTGGGGTGTAGCAGGGCTTAAGGCTGCCATGGACATGGTGGGTCTTTATGGTGGGGATCCGCGACCTCCTTTGTTGCCTTTAGGTCCGGAAGAACGAGAAGAGCTGCGGAATATCCTGGCTCGCACTGGGTTTGTAGAGCCTCTTTAAGTCCTAAGAAGCTTCCCGTCAGATCTGCGGGGAGAACAGAAAGGACATCTTTTATCTGTATTACGAGCCTTTAGCCTCCATGGTTAAACGTATGTCGGATGTAAAGTTCCGGTATACCTACGGGAACGTGAAACTGCGAAAAGTCGGATCGGGATACGAGCGGCGACGTATGCCGTATGAGAGTACCTCCGTAGGTGCTCACAAATAGTGGGCAGCAAAGGCCTGACTGCAAGGTGCCTCTTTTCTGGTCGTGAGCTTTCGAGGGGATACGCCTGAAATAAGCCCTTCAGAGTGTTGATTATAGAAGTAGCCTATGTTTTGAAAAGGGACTTGGTGGTCACCCTGTCTATTGAGGATTTACCGAGCATCGGAAGATATGGCTTTGGACTAGGCAACCTTTTAGTACTTAACTTTTGGGACTCCAAAGTATTGAAGAAGCTAACGGAGCCCCCGTGTGTAGGGACGGTATCGGGTGGCTTGGGTGGACACGAGTGGAAGTTCTTCCTGCAACATGTGGATGTTCTGTTTAGAGTTTATTTTACGACTTGGTTGGACTGTAGTGGACAAAGGGTATATGTAGGGGAGTATATTGTATTATGAGGTTAAAGAAAGTAGTTACAGGAGGCAGGAAAAACCGGAGAA
>NZ_JAKKUR010000064.1 GCF_021890735.1 Thermanaeromonas sp. | reverse complement strand
AAGGGGTTCTGCTGGAAGCTTATCAAGATCTTACACATGGCCTCGATGATAACCACGTACAGGCGGCCAATATCTTGGACATACATACAAGGGCTCTGCGTGAAATAATGGGTATTAGGCGAGACAGCGACTCTATACAATGGATTTATATCGATAGAGCTACAGAGTTCTTAGCTCAAATCCTCGTAGTTATAGATACCTTTCTTCTCCAACTTAAGGATCGCATCGAACATGATCCCCTGACCGGCCTTTACAACCGTCTAGCGCTTTACCCAATATTAAGTCAATTATTAAAAGAAGC
Organism: Thermanaeromonas sp.; assembly: GCF_021890735.1. Taxonomy (GTDB): domain Bacteria; phylum Bacillota; class DSM-521; order Neomoorellales; family Neomoorellaceae; genus Thermanaeromonas. Next base: position 9,427 of record NZ_JAKKUR010000064.1, on the reverse strand, counting down.
CCAGGAAAAAAGTAAACCCCTAGTAGTTGCTATGTTAGACTTAGACAACTTTAAAGTAATAAACGATGAATATGGGCACCGTGTGGGCGACGAAGTTTTATGTGCAACGGCTGGAATTATAAAAAGAAGCCTGCGCGGCGGTGACAAGGTTATCCGTTACGGGGGAGAAGAGTTTGTAATTATCCTACCAGATACGACCTTAGATAAAGCAAGAACTGCCCTCGAAAGAATACGAAGCCAGATCGCTAAAGATGTCTTAATCCCGGGAATAGAAGTCGTTATAACCGTTAGCATAGGGGCAGTGGAATATCAGGGTACGGGAATTACATCTGTCAACGATCTCATAGCCCGGGCCGACAAGGCTATGTATAGAGCCAAAAGACAAGGTAAGAATAAAGTGGTCTGTGGAGACGGACCGGAACCTAAAAATTGAAAGTGGGGTTTGTGTCTAGAATCATGCTTTCTAAAGATTTCTTCGCCGAACTTTTAGGTATAATCCAAGGAAAATATGAGGCCACCTTTTTGAGCCCTGAACTGAGCTCCAACCTAAAGTTTCTGCTCCATAGAATGCAACAATCTGTGCGTGATATCTCCCACTTTCTGGATGCCTGCCAGCAGGCAGTAGAGATCGGGCGCTTGTTTTATGGGCACGAAATACCTACTGAGCAAGTGCTGCGGGAACTGGTAGCCTTAGCAGATACCTTTATAAGAGATTATCTACATACCCAGGATCTGCCAGCAGGCGGACAAAAACTAAAGGAAATACTCGTGGGCGCTATACTGGAGCTAGGCTGCGTGTCCTTAGGATACCAGGACGAAGCGCTTAGAGTGCTAAAAATACTTTCGGAAACCGATCCCTTGACCGGTCTCCTAAGCCGGGAGCATTTCCAAAAAGAACTAGATACGGCCTTGGAGTATGCCAAGCACCATAATGAGAATCTAAACGTCATTTGGGCCGACGTAGATGATCTCAAGCTCGTCAACGATCTTTACGGATACGCAGTGGGCGACGCTGTTCTGCGTGTTGTAGCAGAAGTCTTGAGGGAAGTTTTCGCACCGGTCAATGGTATATTAGCGAGAACAGGAAGTAACTCCTTCGGGGTTATAGTTCCAGCAAAAGATATGTATGAAATCCTGGCCCTAGCGGAAAGCTTTCGCCAAGCTGTAGAACAACAGCGGCCCATCGAAGAGGATTTCGGAGTAACAGTAAGTATCGGTATATCTTGTTATCCAGTACATGGAATGGCAGCCAACGACCTTCTGGCCGCTGCTGAAATGGCTACCTTGAAAGCCAAGCGTCTGGGTAAGAACCGCATAGTAGTATTAGATGTGAACGCCGGTACCACGGACTTAACTGTAGTCCACGAAAAGAGCCTTATCCTAAGGGAAGCCTTACAAAAACCGGAGGGTGTAATCCCATATTTTCAACCCATTGTTGACGTGGAAACTGGAAACGTTATAGGGTACGAAATACTGGCCAGAATACAGTACCAGGGCCGGGTACTTCCGGCAGCAGCCTTTGCTGAGCTGGCTGAGGATATAAATATGATCCACAGCCTTACGGAAAAGTCCCTGGAAAAAGCCCTCTGGAAAATCAGCCAAAAAGATTCCGAACATCTGATTTTCGTAAATTGTGCGTTGCAGGAAGTAGAACGTGATGACCTTGTAGAAAAATTCTTACGCATGCTTAAGGATTATGGTATCAGGCCGGACCGGCTCGTAGTAGAACTAACTGAGAGGCAGGCAGTAAGAGATGTAGGTAAGGTTCATATCTTTGCTACCCACTTACAGAACGCTGGCATGAGACTGGCTTTAGACGATTTCGGTAGCGGCTTCTCTTCTTTCTTGTATTTACGCCAGTTCGATTGCTATTTTGTAAAAATTGAGGGCTCCCTCATAAGGGATATCACGCGAAGCGCTAGATGTAAATTAATAGTTGAACACATAGCAGCCCTCTTACGTAGCCTGGCTATTGAACCTATCGCGGAATGGGTGGAAACAGCAGAAGCTTGCGCTATACTTAAGCGATTTGGTGTTAATCTATGTCAAGGCTACTATCTTGGGAAGCCCTCTCCGGAGATTCTTGATTAGTAGCCGTATCCGTGAAAACCCTTGGCACAACCTCCGCATACAACAAAAACTTACGGCACAAGTCTTTTGCAAAATCTGATTAGGGAAAGCACGCCGGTACCTAGAAGACAACTGGAAGGGGTTAAGACACTGGCAGCAGACGGGGGAAAAATAGGCTGCTACAGGTTCTAACTTTAAATTGCCACTAACCCTGTCCGCAATTGTACTTGATTTGGAAACATAGACTGTGCTATTTTACACTTAGAAAGGCTTGGCAATTCTGAGCTTGGGTCAATCATGACCTGCCGTCAAGGGCAAACCCGTCGAAAGGCGGGGGCGCAAAGCCACGGGCCTAAGGCTGGTGGAAGGCTATGGCAGCCGGGCTGCCGGTGGGGTGCCACAATATATACAGCAAGCTAGTATTCAGGATAACCACACCAGCCGGTATCCGTATCTACCGCCTGGTGTTTTTATTTTAGCGGAAGACCAGTTTTACCTTGCCCTTAGAAGCAGGCGCAAAGGATCCGTGTGGAGTAAGGGGAAGAAGCCTGGCCGACACTATTCCTCTTGCCTTTAAAAATGTAGGCAGCGGAAAAAGCTGGTGGCGGCTCTGGCGTAAGAGGCCTTTGGGCAGACTGCCACCTATCACGACCCGGCCAGCCTGGGAAGGTAGATATATGCCCAGAACCAATGGCTGGATCGCTTGCTGGTAATATTGAAGTAATTGAAAGGCTACACAGCCGGGAGCGGCTGACAGGCAGAAGGGAGGTGAAAAAATTGCGACGGTGTCTTGAATGCGCTAAGAAAGAACCAGACCGTCGTTGTGTGGAATGCCGTTACTTCGTTCAGCCGAGCCCCCTTCGCCGGGTTCCTTCGCCGCCCGTCCGGGTATTACTGGAAGATGAGCATGGCAAGCAGTATCCGGCCCACATTTTGGTGTTAAATCCCAGGGAGTTTGGGCTGGAAACAGAAGCCCCAGTTCCGGGCCGGTATATAATCAGGCTGCAGGAAAGCTTGTGGGTCGAAGTGGCCGGATTGCCGTTCAAAGGGAAAAATAACGTCCATGTTTTTGAGATCCTGTGCGTCCACCGGAAGCAAGGGACTGCCCCCCGTCTTAGCAATGAGGAATACCATTTGCTGACCGGAAGCGCCGGCGAGCTAGTAGAGGAGATTTCTCGCCACTTGCCGGAGCACCTTCAGGACCTGGTCAGGGAAAAACTGCTGGCTGAAGTGGAAAAATCCGAGCTAATTAACGCACTCAAGGTGGGAAAAGTGATGAAATATGAAGCGGGACGCTTCCGTTACCTTTCGGGCCAGGCCGACCTGGACCTGCCGATGGAAGAAGCGGAAAAACTGATGCGCCAGGCTATCCGCCAATCCGAACATCGACGCGAGGTGATCGTTAGTGCTGACGGGCAAAAGGTTTTTGATCTTCACTGCGTGCCGTTTGATCACAGGAGCGGTGGACTGCTGGCCTTTGACATCACCGAGGTAATTGAAAAGGAGAGAAAGATGCACCAGCAGGAGATGCAGGCTTACCGGGAGGCCATAGCGGCGGTAACGGGTGGCCGATTATACCTGGTGAATGGTGAAGAGATGGAGAAAGTGATCTCAGAAGGGACAGAACTGGCCAGGGGTGAGGTCCGGCAGACCCATAACATTCCGGAAGCCCGCCGGGTAATGCGGGAAGCTTTGCCTAGTCTCGACAGCCGCAGGCGGCACGCGATTGACTTGTGCTTGTCAGAGGCACTGACCAACGCTCTTAAACATGCGGGGGGTGGTTGGTGGCAGGCCAGACAGTTAGGGGATACCGTTAGAATTATCGTACAGGACCGGGGTCCGGGAATCAAAACCAGCGAATTGGCCCGGGCAACGCTGATGCAACATTATTCAACCAAAAATTCGTTGGGATGTGGATTTACCCTGATGCTCTACTATGCGGACCACCTCTACCTTAATACAGGACCATCAGGTACCACCCTGGCCCTGGACTTCACCGTTGTGCCTGAAGATGGGTCAAAACAGGACAAGGCCAATGAAAGAGGGTGATGTTATTGCTAAAAGTGGATGTTCATGTTGTTGAGGGAGTGTGTAGGATAGTGCTAAACGGTGAATTGGATGTGGAAACGGTAGCGCAACTGCAAGAGGCTATTAGGAAAGTGGAGGAACACACGCTGGAAGTTGACCTGTCAGGCATTTCTTTTGTTGATTCCACCGGTTTAAAAAGTTTGTTGGACATTAGTAACGAATGGCGACAAAAAGGAGGCCAGATGCTGATTTTGAGGCCGCAACCTGAAGTGGCGGAGGTGATGCGGCTGGTAGGGCTGGACAGGCTCCTAGCACAAAACACTGCTCTAGCCGGAGAAGAGAGGGAGGAGCAGGATGATAGAAGTCGTCACAGGGAATGAGCAAATACTAAAGGCTTACGGATTGGAAGGTAGTGGGTGTAGCCTGCCTGCCGGACAGGTCGGGGGAGATTTTTTTGAGTTTATCGCCTGCGACCAGAGAACCGTGTTTGCTGTCATCGGAGATGTAATGGGTAAAGGATTCCGGGCGGCCCGGCTGATGGCAACAATCCGCCATATGCTGCGGGAGTGTATTAGGATTAATCCCCATCCTCTGGAGGTAGTCCGCCGGTTAAACAAGGTGGGAGGGCATGAACTGCGGAAATGCGGGGCTTTTGCCACCCTATGCCTGCTGTGTTACGACGGGATAACTAGACGCCTCTCCTGTGTCAATGCAGGGCACCACCCTCCCCTCCTTCTATCTGACGGCAAGGTGAAAGTGGCCCGGTGCCGGGGAGTCGCCTTGGGTCTGTTGGAAGATTACCTTGGATCAGGGGTGGAGGAATTTTTTCTTGCTCCCGGAGATGCGGTGGTGCTGTATACCGATGGACTTGTGGAGGCCTGCGGTCCGAGCGCACAAAGGTACGGGCTCGAGCGATTGAAGGAGATAGTTCGCCTTCAGGATGGCACTGATGCAGATAAGATGAAACAAAACATTTTATCTGACTTGGAAACATTTACCCACGGTTTTCCTCAAAAGGATGACGTGACACTGGTTGTTATGAAGGTAACGGGAAAGGGAGGTAAAAGGGATGGAGATTAGAGTCCGGCAAAAGGAAGGGATGGCAATCCTGGAGGTGGAAGGTGAACTGGACTTCAGCAACGTGGAGCAGTTGCAGCAGGAAATTCAGCGACGACCGGAGGAAGTGGTGGAGATAGATCTGCAGGGACTTCGGTTCATAGACTCTTCTGGGGCGGGAATGCTCCTGAGCCAGGCCAGAGACCTGTATAGGCAGGGTCGGACCCTGAGAATTGTTCGCATCCCCGATCATATTCGAGAAGACTTGGAAGTGATAGGGTTTTTCCGAGTGCTAGAAATCCTAAAGACAAATCCCAACGCTTAGCAGGAGGTGAGTTCCTAAATGAAAGAGGGGATTACCCAAGGGCCACCCTCAGCAACAGCGAGTACAGCGGATAATGCTTTTCCGGACGGAGAACCGGTAGGTCCATATGCTTTTGTCAAACAGGGCCGCCTTGTCGTCCGGCACCGACCGGAGGGACCCTACCCGGTAGTGGTACCTTGTCCAGGGGTAAGACTGATCGTTAACGGCCGTGAGTGCACTCAGCCCACTCCTGTATCTATGATGGATACGGTGCAGGTGGAAACGGTAGAAGAACGAAGAGAAGGAAAATGGTCTGTGTCCGTTTCTTCCGATGGTCTACAAGCGATATTGCGAACGCGCCCTACGGTGGTAGTTCACCGGGAACTACCGGATCTGCCGCCTGCCAAAATACTACAACTGGCGGTAGTGGAGCAAGAAGAACGTCTTCCCCCACTCACATGGGACGAACTATTGCAGGAGTTATCCCGGCTGGGGATCAACTATGGCATAGACTGGGAAGCATGCTCTCGTGGTGTTACATCCTGTGCTGAAGAGGAGATAGTTATCGCCCGAGGTATTCCTGCACAACCCGGAAAGGATGGCTGGGTAGAATTGCTTTTTCCCTCTAATTCTAAGGTGCCGGTACTAGCAGGGGAAGACGAAACGGTGGATTTCCGGGAACGCTATGTTTTTACTTCGGTGGAGCCGGGAGAAGTTCTGGCTGTCAAACATCCGCCTGAGCCAGGACGTCCTGGCACCAGCGTCAAGGGTGAGGTAATCGTGCCGCCGACGCCCAAGGATTTTATCCTTTCTGTGGGAGAAGGAGCGGTGCTTACTAGGGATGGTGAACGGGCCGTAGCGGCGCGAGCTGGACGTCCTGTAGCCTCCCGCTGGCGTAACTTGGTGAAGGTAAGTGTATTACCTGAGTTGGTACATGCTGGTGACGTAGACCTTGCTTCAGGTAACATTGTTTTTAAAGGAGATATCCTAATTGGTGGAAATGTAACAGATGGGATGGCAGTAGAAGCCGACGGAAATGTTAGGGTGGAAGGGTTGGTCTCCGGCGCAAGGGTTCAAGCCAAGGGATCTATCCTGATCAGGGGGAATATCGTGTCATCGGTGGTAATCGCAGGAGGAGCTCCTGCCTTACTACGAATGTTACCACAGGTTCATACCTTGGCGGTCGGCTTGCAAGAGATGACCATGGCTATCCGGCAGTTACTGGATCACCCGGCGTTCAAGCAGGACGATCTTAAAGGCGGTATCGGTCCCCTGGTAATGTTACTGTTGGAGGGGAAGTTTCGCCATCTTCCCGCTACCGTAAAAACCTTCAAGAAGCAGGTTGAAACTATGCCCCCAGGAATGGCCGCGGAAGGCCTAGAAGAGTTTATCCGGGAAGTCGAACGAGCGCTGGTTCGTTCCCCTTTGGCCGTGCGTGACCTTCAGGAGATCGAAACGTTGGCTCGAAAAGCCGAGGAATGGGAACTGGCCTTTGCGTCCCCGCTATCTGCGGAAAGTAATGTGGTGGCGCCAAGCGTCTACAATTCCACCGTTATAGCTACCGGCGATGTCCGGGTGGTGGGGAGTGGTTGTTATAATTCCCGCGTTCAGGCTGGTAAGAAAGTGACTGTATCCGGGGTATTTCGCGGTGGCGAGATACAAGCTGGCGGGGATGTGTATGTGGGAGAGCTGGGATCCAGAGGTGGGGTCACCACCAGGGTGGTGACTGGCCCGACAGCCGTGGTTACCGTGGGTTATGCCTTTGAGGGCGCTTCTGTAGTGGTCGGCGGCCGGGTTTATCGTTTTGATAGGGAGGAAAAAAGCATCCGCCTCTGGTTGGATAAGGAAGGGAACCTCAGGTCTAAGGGAGTTCCAGCCTAGGAAATTAGTAGATCTGCCGAAAACGAGAATATGTTAGGGAGGTGGCCGATAGCTTCCGGTGGCGCAGGTTCTACCGCTTATCCTTTTACTCCCCGGTTCACTAAAGAAATATGTTTAATGCGGCCTTCGCCCTTACGTGAAAGGTATACATCTAGCTTTTGGGGGCTCTACTTCGAAGCACTTTTCCATAGGATAAATTCCTGTAACAAATCCTGCCAATCGGAGTGAGATATAACTGAAAGTCCTAAAGATGGCAGTTTCGACAATGTTCGACAGTACCTTCTAGTCCCTGCAAGTGTTGATTTTTCTAGGTTCTTTATACCGGATAATACTTCCTGTACCCTTCTGGGTTGCCTTGTGTTAGCTCTTGTGTTTGCGGTTTTGTTTGCGGTTTTCTTTGGTTATAAAAAATAAGGGGAGCCACCCAGTAAGAAGTTTAGCACTACTAATATATCTTAGCAGACAGCAACTATAAAACAAAACCAAATAAGATAGCTAGCTCTCCTTTAAAATGGGAGGGCTGCTGACTTGGGAGAATATTTTAAGGTCAACGAGGTGAACCCCATCAGATTCGTTATGGTACCCAAGGTCTTATTGAAAAATCAAAAATATAAAGGGTTAAGCCTGGGAGCAAAACTGGCCTATGGCCTGCTCCTGGATCGTATGGAGTTATCCAAGAAAAATGGTTGGTACGACGATGAGGGACGTGTCTATATAAAATAGGCACGAGAGGAAATTGCCGAAGATTTAAACGTATCCGGCCCCGTGTAGTACCCAGTTGGCCAGGGTCTGCCGGGAAAGGTCTATCCCCAAACTTTTAAACTGCTGCTCCTGGCGGTAGAGGGGTAACCCCACCCCATATTTCTGGGTCATGATGTAGCTTAGAAGCAAGGGAGATACCGGGCTTCCGGGAAGTATAGGAGCAGGCATGGGCGCTGTTATAACTGGGGTAGTTATTTCTTCTTTCTCGCAGCGGCGGCAGGAATAAACGTAGCGCACGTGTTTGACTATTTTCACTTGGGCCGGGATAATTTGAGCTCTTGCCGTACTTCGGTGCTCATTTCATGTAAGGGACCGCCGTGAGCTTTGACAGACCCGCTCTTCTTCCGGCAGGCGGTGCTCTACTACTTCTACCGGCAGATCTTCCAGGTTCATCTCCCGGCGGGTACGCGTTTTACGGCGCTGGTAGGTGATGGTCTCCAAATCCGGCTCACTTTTTTCCGGCCGGGCTTCCGCTTCTGCCTCATTAAAAAGCAAAAGCTGCTCTTGTGGTGTGCAAGTCCGTTCGCTGGAAGAACCGAATTGCCGTTTTTTACTTAAGCGGAACTGCTCCATAAACCAGTTTAATTTAGCGGTCAGTTCGGCGACTTGTTGTTCCAATTGAGCACAGCGCTCTCGCAGCTCTTCTATGGTCATGGTAGCTATAGATTTAGCAGTGTTCATACTTTAATGTTTCGACGAATCAGCCCAAATTCCTCTAGAATCAACCACAAAGTGAAAATATTTCTTCCTGATGCTTTATATTACAAGATGGTACGTGCTTTTACCTCAGGATGGGCTTTAGGTTGGTTTAGGGGAAGACCATCGAGCAACCAGCGCAGCTCCCGGCGGCTGATGGTGATGGTGGAAGAAGTAGTGTCTTGCGGCCATATGAATTTGCCCTTCTCCAGCCGGCGGTAATAAAGCCAGAACCCGTTGTGCTCCCAGTGGAGGATCTTTAGTTTGTCCCGCTTACGGTTGCAGAAAACAAAGAGGCAGGAAAAGTAGGGGTCCAGCTCGAATAGCAATAGATTTGCGCAGATCTGTTGCGCCGCAGGCGAGGTAAACCCGGTCGATACTAACTTCGTTTAGCATAACGCTATCAACACCTGGACTACCTGGGTGAGCAAGGCCGGGTCAAACCCGGGTCCTATCTCGATGCTGGCCGGTCCTATTTTGGCCAGGAGGGCCTGTTCTGGGGAACCTTGCTCGCTTATTTCTATTGGCAGCCACCGGTTGGAAGTCTCCGGGGGAGCTGTGGTCTGGTTCTTAAACTTCCGCAGCCAGTACCATAACTGCCTGGGGCTAATGCCCTCATGGGAGGCGCAC
>NZ_JAKKUR010000014.1 GCF_021890735.1 Thermanaeromonas sp. | reverse complement strand
AAAAGGCCGGGATACCAAATTACCTCCCGGCCATTTTGCGCCCTTCCTAGAGGCTCCTAGAAGAAAGCGGTTTTTAGCCCAGAAGCGTAATAAACTCTTCCACAGTGAGGCCCGCCTGCTTGAGCACTGAGCGTAACGTCCCAGGAGCAAGCGCATCATGCAAAGGCACTATAGCCGTTCTGCCGCTAGGGTGACGCATTTTGACATGGCTCCCTCGCTGGCTGGCCTGACGAAACCCTGCCTTTGTAAGGGCTTTGATGACCTCCCGACCTGATACCCCAGGCAGTTTAGGGCTCATAACGCTACCTCAACCGTGGCGATTATGGGTTCAGGCAGGGCCTCCGGTAAAGGCTCATCCTCGAAATAAAGCTCTAGGGCCTCTTTCAAGTTCGCAAGGGCCTCCTCGATGTTCTTGCCCTGGCTGGCGACCTCTACCTCAACAGCCCTAGCCACATACCATTGACCCTCTTTCGTTATCACTGCCGTAAAGCGCATAACTGTTTAACCCCCCACCCTTGTGGGATATATTCACAAGTCCTGATAGCCTCTTACCTGAACACACCGGCAGCCTGGGCATTATATGGCAACTTCCACTTCGGCAATCTCGAAGGCTGTGGGCAGTTTAGGTGCTTCTTTTGTCTCCAAGTATAGCTCAATCGCTTCCCGGATATTTGCAAGTACTTCGTCCCGTGTTTTTCCCTGGGATACACCCCCAGGAAGGACAGGGCACTCGGCTACAATGTAGCCGTCTTCGCCTTTGGCGAGGATTACTGGGAGCTTCATACTATACTCCTCCTTAGCCGTTAATCGCTATGGGTTCAAGCTCATGAGCCACAAGCTCACTAGCGGTCTTGTTCCTCATCGGGCACGTAGACCAGCAAGTCTCCGGGTCGGCTTGCTTAAGCCGCAAGGCTAACCCCCTTTTCCGGTCCTATGATCCAAAGGAGCTTTCTGCTCTATACATGGGGTTCGATAGCGAGCCAGCATACTGTAGAGTGCCCCGGCAAACTCCGGGCCTTTTTCGTTTTGCATCCTGCTGAGTAGCCGTTCCAGCTAGCTTCTGGGAATGAGCAACCTGCGACCGAGTATGCATGACTACTTTGAGTATACATATTATTTGTGACCCGTGGCGGTCCCGAGAATACGCTTGACCTCTTCATGGGGGATGTAAAACCGCGGACCCAATCTGGTTCCGTACAACCGGCCTTTCGTTACCGCGTTGTAAATAACCCTCCTCAAGATGTTGAGCTCCTTCGTTAAGTCAGTGACCGTCCAAAATCTTACAGACATCGTTATGCTTCCTTTCAATAGCCTGGTTCAATTATACGCCGTTTTGGCCTACAAAGTCAAGTTATACACCAAGTATAACGTTTTCTTTCGTATTTGCTCCTCGTTGCAAATAATAGCTTCTTCTTTCACTGCGCCGCAGTTTTTACAGTCTTTATGTGCTGGCTTATTGTAGGGCTACCAAGGCTAATAATTCCAACGCTTCCGGGCAAACAGGCCGGATTTTTTATTGTTACAAACCTCGCCAAGGATACCGCCCACTAACTGGTCCGTAAAAAAGAAGTAGCTTTCCTGCTAACCTTGTGGTACTTCTAATTGCCGAAAAGGGTTGGAAAGGGCCAAAACAGCCTTGCAGTAGGGTAAAATCTGATCAACCCCTATGATCAAAGGCCAGTCCAGGTCTAACCCATTCACCCGGGTAAAGGCAGCCTTATCATGTTCCCAACCGTTCCAGGTAAAAAGTGGTTTTATACTTGTGGGGAAGAAGAGATAATCTCCTTGGGGCCGGCTCCAAGAGCCCCTTTTTGCCTTAAGGGAAAAAGTAAATTGGCCGTTTACTGTCCAACAGAGGAGATAATTACTCCTACTACTTAAGAGAAGGGGATAACTGTCTGGAAACCCTAAAGTTTTCCCCAGTATATGGGTTGCTAATTGAGTCTTTCTATTGGCCTCTGTGTAGCAGTACAGTTGATATTCTTGTCCCTGAGGTTCCCAAACAAAAGAGTAAATCTCGAAACTTTTGTTAGAAATATCTATAAAGTAGACATAACACTTAGCCTCATTACGCTGTTCTAGCAATAGGGAAGGGGAGGACCAATTTCCCTTTTGATAAAAAGTATAAAATATCTTCTTTACGTTTTGCTTTGTCTCCTCCCAGCAGACAAAGAGATATTCTCCTTCCCAAAGTTGAATACATAAAGGTTCTCCATACAACTTAAAAGGAAGGTTTTTTATAAACCATTGCCCACGGTAGCGGATAAGGTGTATCGTTTCTCCTTGTAGCCTCAACAAAATATGCGTCTTTCCAGTATTGTCTACTACTAAACCATGTACTCGTTCGCACCCCTGAAGGGGGAGAGGGAGAGTATGCCAACGCTGCCCTTCCCAAAAAGAATAAACATGCTGATTATCATGCAACTTGAGGATTAAGTGCAAATGTCCTCTCTTGTCTATAGCTCCCAGAAAGGAAGAAATTCCTTTTAGAGGATAACCTACTAAAGTGTAAGTGTAAAAAAGCGACCGTCTAGAAGAATATATCTTCCACATATCACAGTCTGGAGTCGTAAACAAAAACACTTACTTCTGTTCCCCCGTCAAAACTCATAAACTTAGTCTCAGTAAAAATATAAAAGGGGAAACGGAGATATATGCCAAAAAGCAAAAAGGAGGGGCTTACCCCTGAGGGCTTGCCTCCTGCTTCGGGTGGAAGAAGAAACGCATGAGAAGAGCTCCGTGTAACAAGCCCATGGGGTAAGCTAACCATGCGAGCCAGCGCAACCAACCTCTCCAGGGCCTGTAAGCCCTTGCTGCACGAGCTCGGAACACAGCGATCCCTCCCGCATATAGTATTTGTCAACATAATTCACTCTATTTAGGAATTAATTTCCACCATCTACGCACTATGATTATCAATTAAACCTTTACAAATGCGATATACTAAAAATGAAATCCAAAAAGACGTCCCCTTAATACAATATAGCTAAATACCATATGGAAAGATAGGGAAAAACTATAAAACTTACGTAAAACGAAGGGGTTACTGGAATGACAAAAAAGTTCCGCTTAAGCCGCGAGGGACCCAATCACGACAGGCGCAGCAAAATACATGCCCGAGAATGGCATAAAATCCGGGGTAATCAAATTATAGTTGACCCAGAAAGGGGCCCGGAAAATAAGTAGCGGGTCCTTTTCTTTTTGAATTGCCCGGAAAGCCCGATATGAACTTTTGGTTTACATAATACTTATTATCGGAAGTTATTATCCGAAGTTAAATAACCTATTTTTAGCCGCCTCTTTCTTCTGGTACCAGGCTCCTTCCGCCAACACCTAACGTGTATTACCTCCTACAAGTACGTAGCACCTCTTGTGCCGCGAGCAATAAACCTATCTTAGTATAATATAACGAGACGCCGCCCTGCAGAAACACCGTATATGGAGGGCGTACCGGGGCGTCGGCGCTTAATTCGAGGGAGGCTCCCTGTACAAAAGTACCTCCGGCCATAACTACCGGATCTTCATACCCGGGTAAAACGGCGGGCTCAGGCACGCTGCCAGCCTCTACTGGAGACGCTTTCTGAAGTCCCCGGCAAAAGGCTAAGAGCGCCTCTTTATCCTCTAAAGTAACGGTTTGGACTATATCGTACCGGACTTCTTCTGGTAAAGGATCCACAGTATAGCCCAGCTTTTGAAAAAAACTCGCCGCCAACACCGCACCCTTTAAAGCTTGCTCCACGACAAGAGGTGCCAGAAAAAGACCCTGGAATAAAAGGCGTTTCCCGGAAAAAGCTCCCATCTCCCGTCCCAGGCCGGGAGCTGTAAGATAATAGGAAACTTCTTCTACCAATTCCTTCCTCCCTACTATGTATCCTCCCCCCGGGGCCAAAGTACCCCCCGGATTCTTTATAAGGGATCCCGCCACCAAATCCGCTCCTGCCGCACCAGGCTCCTCTATCTCTACCAACTCCCCATAGCAGTTATCCACCAAGCATACGGCTCCGGGGTATGCACTTTTAACAACCTTTATCATCTTCCTTATAGTATCTACGCTTAGGGCAGAACGCTGGCTGTATCCCCGGGAGCGCTGAATGAAGCATACCCGCGGTTTTAAGCGTTCGACTTGCTCGGCAAGTTTTTCTAGGTCTGGTCGCCCCTCAGGCGTTAACTCAACTTCAGCATAACGTATACCTCGTTCCATAAGACTACCACTTACACGTTTACCCAGTCCGATGACTGTCGCCAAAGTATCATAGGGCTTACCACATGCTGCAAGTAACGTATCCCCGGGATGCAAAACGGCATTCAAACAAGCACTTAAGGCATGGGTTCCCGAAACAATCTGCGGCCTGACTAGCGCATCTTCCCCTTCAAACACAATGGCAAAAAGCCTTTCTAAAGCCTCCCGCCCCACATCCCCGTATCCGTAACCTGTGGAGTCCTGAAAGTGAAAATCGGTTACACCTACTTGTTGAAAGGCTCTGAGCACCTTATAGTGATTTAAAGCACATGTCTCCTCTATCCTACAGAACAACCCGCTTTCTTTAACTTCTTTTTCAGCCTCAGCCATCTTTTCAACAAGCCAAGATTCCACAGGAAAGTAAGTCAAAACACCTTCCCTTCCATCCACCTATTAATTCCACTCCTTTAGCTGCACAGCTTAATAAGTATTACGAAGCATTATTATAACAGATCTGGCATCGTTCCTTAAGCGGTAACCGTTCTACATCGCCCAGAAACTCTTGTTCTCTACAATTATTCACAATACCCAACAGGTCTTCTTTGGTAATCGTCATCAATTCTTCCCGGGTTAGATGTGCCTTATCTAATAACCTTACAGCTTGTTTACGCATGGCTTTCTCCACAATGTTTCTCACCAACCGGGCATTTCCGTTATACCGGTGGCCAAAAATGGCTTCCCGCCTCAAAATACGTTCTAGCTCCACCCTCGCTTCTACTGTTAAATAATACTGGCGCTCCTGGAACATCAACTCAGCAATACTCATAAGCTCAGGTACTGAATAATCAGGAAAATCTATATGGATGGGAAAGCGGGACCGCAGGCCTGGATTAGTTTCCAAAAAGTATTCCATTTCTTCTTTATAACCCGCCAAAATCAGGATAAGGTTGTCCCTGTGGTCTTCCATGCCCTTTACCAGTACATCTATAGCCTCACGGCCAAAATCTCTCTCCCCTCCCCTGGCTAAGGAGTAAGCTTCATCGATAAAAAGTATACCTCCCAGGGCCTTACGCATTTGTTCCCGCGTCTTATGAGCGGTGTGTCCTATATATTCGCCCACAAGGTCGGCACGCTCTACTTCCACCAGGTGCCCTTGTGACAAAATCCCCATCTCTTTGAAGATACGACCCAAAAGCCGCGCTACCGTGCTTTTCCCTGTTCCCGGATTACCTTTAAAAATCATATGAAGAGCCATAGGAGAAGAAAAAAGCCCTTCCTCCCGCCTCCTTCTCTGTATCTCTACGTATGCTCTTATCTCCCTAACCAACTCTTTAACAGGCCATAGCCCCACCAGTTTATCTAGCTGCTGCAAAAGTTCCTCCAGCTTGGAGGACGCTGCAGCCCTCGGCCCCCCTCGGTTCCCGCCCCTACCCCCTGTAAGACCTATTTTGACCTGCATCCCGCCCACCCCCATACAAACATATATATGCGGGGGTGCCTTGAAGCTGGCATCTCCTTTAACTCTTCAGCATAAAGGTATAGCAATTTGTATCCTGGCATTCATCGGCGTTCATACCGACGATATCGATTTTATCCGCCGAACACTTGTTCCCCTCCTGCCAATACTTACAACTATTTACTATACAAGTTACTGAAGGATAAATTTGGGTTTCCGGGAGAAAGGTCTTCGCTAAGAGTCCGCCCCAATTAACATTGTCCAAGGAGCCTAAGGTATTCGCTAATCCCCGGCGCTGGTAGAAAGTCTTGCACTGCGTGTGTTCCGGATTTTGGGCCATTTTACCTTCTTCTTCATGGGTAATATCAATATTTCCTGCTCCGCATAAGTCTCCTTTCAACCAGTGCGTACAAGTGTTTACCACACATTTTACTTGGGGACCATCCATAATTTCCTACCCTACCTCCTTAAAATTTATAATTTCCAAAGGCCTCTATGGCTAGTGTGGTCCCCTAAATGCCAGCTTATGCTCCCTCTCGCTTAAACAAAAAATTAACCCCCGTGTAGGGGGTCCTGCCTTCTTAAAGTCTATATTTTTTATGTATTCGCCGGCTCACTTTCAGTTTTCACCGCAATGGTTACCGGTCGGTGGGGCATTATGGTTGATATAGCATGCTTGTATATCATCTGTTGCTTGCCCTCCGAGTCTAGCAAAACAGTAAAATTATCGAAACCCCGTACCGTCCCTCGCAACTGAAA
The DNA here is from genome assembly GCF_021890735.1 of Thermanaeromonas sp. Taxonomy (GTDB): domain Bacteria; phylum Bacillota; class DSM-521; order Neomoorellales; family Neomoorellaceae; genus Thermanaeromonas. The sequence continues at coordinate 30,580 of NZ_JAKKUR010000014.1, read as the reverse complement.
ACCATTAACGAGATAGACAGTTACGGGTACATTTTCCTTCCTGACCTGGTTCAAAAAAACATCTTGTAAATTCCCTGGGGCTTTGCTCATTTTTTTCCCTCCAGATTCTAGTATCTAGTATTTATCGCTCACATAAACCTTATTCTACGTCGATACCCAATTGTCCTGCCATCCATAAGGCAACCGAGCTAGAAATTTCCTCGAATTTTTCAGGCTCGACTTCCCACCACCTTATCCTCGGATCCCGTCTAAACCAGGTAAGCTGCCGTTTAGCGTATCTGCGCGTGTTGCGCTTTAAAATGTAGATGGCCTCCTCCAAAGATACTTTTCCTTGAAGATAAGCTATTATTTCCTTATAGCCCAATGCCTGCAAGGCCGGAAGATCGGGGCTATAACCTTTCCGTAGTAGCCCCCTCACCTCCTCTACCAGTCCTGCTTCAAGCATCTTATCCACCCTGAGGTTTATCCGCTCATAAAGGAGCCTGCGCTCCATGCTTAGCCCGGCCAAGGCTAACCTGTAAGGAGATTCTTTTTTGTTCTTCACCCAAGTACTGGATATAGGCTCTCCGGTCAAATAATAGAACTCCAAGGCGCGGACAATACGACGCTGGTCATGCGGGTGGATACGACGGGCTGCTTCTTTATCTACTGCCTCTAAAACACGGTAAAGATAGCCAAGACCCCGCTCTTCAGCCTCTTTTTTTAACCTGGCTCTAACGGAAATATCCCTGGCCCCAGGAAGGAAGACATAAGGATCGATCACGGCCTGAAAATAGAGTCCCGTGCCTCCCACCAAAAGGGGTAAACGTCCCCGAGCATGAATATCTCGGATAGCTTCTCTGGCCATCCTCTGATAATCAGCTACACTGAAGGGTTCATCAGGATCTACTATATCTATGAGGTGATGGGGTATATAAACACCTGATCTACTTATACGCTGGTGGGGAAGAAGTTTGGCCGTACCAATGTCTAGGCCCCTGTACACCTGGGTGGAATCCACCGAAATTATCTCTGCTTTTAGCCTTGCGGCAACCTCTAGAGCTATTTCTGATTTCCCTACCGCGGTGGGACCTACTATAGCGCCTACAGGTGGCCTCTTCTTATCCGCCCCTTCTCCCAAAGATAACAGCTCCTCCTTCTTCAAGGATGTTTGTACGGCTGAAGTATTTGGATAGCTCTCCTACTTGAATTTTTACGATGGCCGGGCGACCGTGGGGACACGTGTAGGGATGAAAACTTTCACTTAGCTCCCTTATCAAGTTCTCCATCTCCTGTTGGGCCAACTTCTGGCCTGCCTTCACAGCGCCATGACAGGCTATAACTTTAAGCAGCGCCTCCTCCATCTCCGGTAAAGCCTCATTCCACCCCTTGCTCAAAAGTTCCTCCAATACCTCTGTTTCCTTGCCCGGTGGGATCCCGTAGGGGGCCTCCCGTAGCAAAAAGGTGTTGGAGCCGAAGGGTTCTATTTTAAAACCTAAATGCTCCCATACGGTAAGCCTGGATAATAATTCTAAAGCCATAGAAGCATTAAGCCTTAATACACGGGGCGGCTCCAGAACCTGCCCGGGCTTCTCCAGCCTGTCCCAGCGCTCCTTAAGTTTTTGAAACCTTATCCTTTCGTCGGCAGCATGCTGGTCTATTATGTATAGCCCATCCGGTCCCTCCGCGAGTATATAGGTATTAAATACCTGGCCAATAAGATGCAAAGGGGGTAACGTTTTTGTTTCTAGGGAGTTAAACCTTGGGCCTTCCCGAAATTCTAGCTTACAATCTTCTATCTCCCCCACATCTGCTACCTCTGGATAAAAGCTCAGGCTTTCCTGCTCTCCTACCTGCCACATATCAGTAAAAGTAATACGGGAACGGCCAGAACCACGAGGCAAATTAGGAGGTATGGCCGGAGCCACCGCCCGCGGAGTATCTAATGCCCGGCCTAAGGATTGCCCCAAGCTTTTTGCCAGTTTCTCTTCTTCCCTAATTCGCACGATCAGTTTGGCCGGATGTACATTTACATCTAGCCATTTAGGCGGCAAAGTCAGGTGTAAAACAAAAATAGGGTACCGATTAGCCGGAATAAGGTTGTTATATAACCCTTCAATTTCACGTACCAAAATTTTGCTCACTATATACCTTCCGTTCACAACTAACACCTGGTAATGCCGGCTGGAACGGTGCAGCCAGGGCGGCGAAAGGAAACCGCAGTAGGAAACCTCTTCTAATTCCCCTTCCACATATAGCAAATTTTCCCCCAGTTCCAAACCCCAGATTGCGGTCACCGTGGAACGCAAGTCGCCATTGCCAGGGGTGGACAAAGTCCGGCGCCCCTCCACCAAGAGCTGAAAGGCAACTTCCGGGTGAGCCAAGGCTAAACGTTCTACCACAGCCACTACCCTGGCTGCTTCCCGGGAAGACCCTTTTAAAAATCGCTTCCTGGCCGGGGTATTAAAAAATAGATCCGTGACAGTAACTGTAGTTCCCTCGGGGCAACCGGCTTCTTCTATCGCCTTTTCACTACCTCCTTCTACCCAAATTTTAGTCCCTAGAGGGCGCCCCCGAGCCCTGGTTACCAATTCTACCCGGGCTACGGCAGCAATACTAGGAAGGGCCTCGCCACGAAAACCCAAGGTCCTTAGAGAAAAAAGATCCTCCGCCCGACGGATTTTACTTGTGGCATGACGGGCGAAGGCTAGCCTGACCTCCTCTGCCTCCATACCCCATCCATCATCTTGAACACGGATATATTTTTTCCCCCCTTCTCCTATTTCTACTACTATCCGGCTCGCTCCGGCATCCAGAGCATTTTCTACCAGTTCCTTTACTACGGAGGCCGGACTTTCTACTACCTCACCCGCTGCAATTTTGGAGGCGGTCTCGGGATCTAAAACAGCAATACGGGGTCGTGACATGGGCTACCCCTCACCCCCACCACCTTAGCTGTTGCTGGTCGCAAGCCACTTTCTTCCGCCCGGCGAGCCTTTTTTGCCAGTTAAAAATAGCCTGCATGGCCTCCAAGGGTGTCTTATTCCATAGATTATAGTTTTCTAATTCCTTCAATACCTCTTCTTCGATATTCTTTTTAGACCTGGATAACTCCCGTTCCTGGGCATGAGCTGAATCTTCCTGCTCCAGCTCCTCACCTCTGGCTTTAGAAATCCCCCTGTCCCCCTCTTGATAAATATTCTTTAAAAGTTCTTCTGCCCGCCGGACCACTTGTTCAGGTAGTCCGGCAAGTCTCGCCACATGGATCCCGTAACTTTTGTCCGTTCCACCGGGTACTATGGTATGAAGGAATAAAATATCTTTGCCTTTCTCCCGTACAGCCACACTGTAATTCTTAACCCCCGGAAGCCGTTTTTCCAGTTCTATTAATTCGTGATAATGAGTGGCAAAGAGGGTACGGGCACCTATACGGTCATGAATGTACTCCACTACAGCCCTGGCTATGCTCAGACCATCCGCAGTACTGGTGCCCCGGCCCACTTCATCTAATATAATAAGGCTGCGGCGGGTCGCGCGGTTTAAGATATGGGCTACCTCCTGCATCTCCACCATAAAAGTGCTCTGGCCGGCAAAAAGGTCATCAGCAGCACCCACCCGGGTGAATATACCGTCTACTAGCCCTACCCTGGCCCAGCTAGCAGGCACAAAGCTCCCTACCTGTGCGAGAAGCACTATCAAGGCTACCTGCCGGATGTAGGTAGATTTCCCGGCCATGTTAGGACCTGTGATAATATGTACGCGCTGGTTGCCACAATCTAGAAAAGTATCGTTGGGAACAAAGCTTTTCCCCTCCCCTACCCTTTCCAACATGGGGTGGCGGCCCTGACGAATCTCGATGATGTCCCCTTCGTCTACCACCGGGCAAGTATAATTGTACTCATAAGCTACACAAGCCAGGGAGTAAAGCGTGTCCAGCACTCCTATAGCTCTAGCTGTAGTCTGGATACGTGGTAGCACAGCTAATACCTGAGAACGGACCTCCTGAAAAAGCTCATATTCCAGTTCTACCAGCCTTTCCTCGGCTCCCAGAACTTGGCTTTCTAATTCCTTCAAGCGAGGAGTGATAAAACGTTCAGCGTTGGCCAAGGTCTGTTTTCTTTCGTAATCCGCCGGGACTAAAGATAGATTAGGCCGGGTAACCTCTATATAATAACCGAAAACCCGGTTAAAACCTATTTTCAAAGATTTGATGCCTGTACGCTCTCTCTCTTCATTTTCCAATTGGGCTATCCATTCCCGGCCATGGGCGACAGCTTCCCGCAGACGGTCTACCTCGGGATGGTAGCCGGAACGGATGATCCCTCCCTCTTTTACCCCTGCCGGTGGGTCGTCGACCAAGGCCCGAGCTATAAGGTCCGTGATCTCAGGAATAGCGTCCAGCTCCTGGGTCAAACTTTTAAGCAAGCGGGCCTTCGTTTCCTTAAGAGCCTCCTTGAGGGGGCCGACAACCTCCAGGGAATGGCGCAGGGCCTGCAGTTCCCGGCCTCCCGCTGTGCCATAAGCTACCCGTGCGGTAAGCCTTTCAAGGTCCTTGACCTTCTTAAGAAGGACTTCGACCTTTTGGCGTAAAATAAAATTATCTACCAGCTCCCTGACCGCGTCCTGCCTTTCCCGGATGGCTTCCAGTTTAACTAAAGGCCGTTCCAGCCACCGCCTTAATGTCCGCCCTCCCATGGCCGTGGCCGTCTTATCCAGTACCCAAAGAAGAGAACCCCGCCGGCCAGCCTCCCGGCCAGCTACAAATAATTCTAAGTTTCTACGCGTGGCCTGATCGAGGGCCATATAAGCCACATCTTCTACCAGCGAAGGTGCTTTCAAATGGGGAAGGCTGTTTTTCTGGGTAGCCAGAAGGTAGCTTAAAAGCAGGCTACAGGCAATTAATGTTAAAGTTTTTTCCTCCAGATACCCCAGAGGGCCGAACCGTTTCCTCAAAAGCTCTAACCCTTCCTCTGGCTCTAAACCCTCGTCCCAAGGAGTAAATACACCTGTATACCAAGTTTGAAGCCTTTTTACTATATTATTTTCCCTTAGACAATGAGAAGGTAAGAGGCACTCTGCTGGATTAAGCCGCGCCAGCTCATCAGCCAGCTCCAAAAAAGAAGCACAGGTTTTCACATGAAATTCCCCGGTAGACACATCAGCCCATGCCAGGCCGTACCCTTCTCCCTCGGGTACTACCGCAGCCAAAAAGTTGTTACCCTTCTCCGGTAGTACTTTGTCATCTGTAATGGTGCCAGGGGTTATTACCCGCACCACTTCCCGCCTTACCAGGCCTTTAGCCAGGCGGGGATCCTCCATCTGCTCACATATGGCAACCTTATAACCTTTGGCCACTAATTTAGCAATATAAGTGTCCGCAGCATGGTAAGGCACACCGCACATAGGGGGTGCATTTTCTCCGGATTCCCTGGAGGTTAAAACCAGCCCTAGCTCTTGCGAAGCTATAACCGCATCTTCAAAGAACATCTCATAAAAATCACCTAAGCGAAAAAACAATATAGCGTCCCTATGTTGCTCCTTAAGCTCCTTATATTGCTGCATCATAGGGGTAAGGGACTGTCCCGTATTGCGCTTCATGAAACAACTTCCCCTTTAAGCAGGAAAGTTTGGGCTTGGGTAATCTTTACTTTAACAAGTTTACCCGTTAGCTCCTCGGGTCCGGGGAAGATTACCAGCTTGTTCGTCCGGGTGCGCCCGCTTAAGTTTTTAGGATCCGTCTCACTAGGTCCGTCCACCAAAACCTCCATCTCCTGGCCTACCAAGGCTTCATTTTTAGCCCGGCTTATCCTGTTCTGAACCTCCATAAGCCGGTAAAGCCGCTCCTTCTTAACTTCCAACGGTACCTGCTCGGGTAAACTAGCAGCTACTGTTCCCTTCCGTGGAGAAAACATAAAGGTAAAGGCATTATCAAATTGAACTTGCTCTACTAAACTTAAGGTGTCCTGAAAATCCTCTTCCGTCTCTCCTGGAAACCCCACTATCAGATCCGTAGTAATACTTACTCCGGGTATATGCCGGCGCAAGACCTCTACCAGTTCCAAATAATGCTCCCGCGTATACCCCCGGTTCATAAGCTCCAAGACTCTATTGCTCCCGGCCTGGACGGGTAAATGTACATGCTCGCAAACCTTGTCCAGCCGGCTTATGGTTTCTACCAATTTAAAAGTAAAGTCGCGAGGATGGGAAGTCATATACCGGATTCGCTTAAGGCCTTGAATAGCGTTGACCCGTTCCAGAAGCCAACCAAAATCTATCCCGTCCTCTAAATCCTTACCATAAGAGTTGACGTTCTGGCCTAAAAGCATTACCTCTAGTACTCCGTCAGCCACCAAGGCCTTGATTTCCTTTATTATGTCTTCTGGCCTCCGGCTCCGCTCCCGCCCCCGTACATAAGGCACAATACAGTAGGTGCAAAAATTGTTACAGCCGTAACTAATAGTCACCAAGGCTTTTGCTTTATGAGTCCGGCGAAGGGGCAGCCCTTCCACCACAGGCCCTTCCTTTTCCCATACAACGGCCACGGGCCTTCTTTCTTGTTCCACTTTTTTAAGAAGCTCCGGAAGCTCATGGAGGTTATGGGTACCATATATCAAATCCACATGGGGCGCTTTTTCCCTCATCTTCTCCGCGGCGCCCGGCTGTTGGGTCATACAGCCCCCTACAGCGATAATCAAATCCGGCTTTTTGCTTTTAAGGCGGGCCAATTGCCCCAGGCGGCCATATACCTTGTTCTCCGCCTTCTCGCGAACGCAGCAGGTATGCAAAATAACAATATCGGCCTCTTCCATGGCCGGAGCTTTAAAGTAGCCGGCATCCTCTAAAAGACCAGCGATAATCTCGCCATCCCGCTCATTCATCTGACAACCATAAACTTTAATCCAGTACCCTTTCACTGGAGAAATTTCCTCCCGGATGAATATTTAAGTTTACTGTACCCTGCTATACCATAATTATAACCTGCTTTTTTCTCCGCAACAAAGAAAAAGGCTTCCTCCTTCCGGAAGAAGCCATGGCACCATTACCTACCACAAAAGGCCATAAGGAATCTAAATCATTTCAGTGCAGAGACTTCTTATCTATATCCGGTCTGGGTTGGAACAGGTCTTGTGCTCCCTCGCCCTGCTCTTCTCCCATGAGATCTTCCATGGATAAAGTATAAGCGGCCACCTTTTCTGTAATGTATAGAGGCGCATTAGTCCGGAGCGCCAAGGCAATGGCATCGCTGGGCCGGGCATCCACCACCACTTCTTTGCCCTGGTGGTTTAGGTAGAGCTCGGCATAATAGGTACCGTCCCTTATGTCCTGGACCAGCACGCGTTCTACTTTAGCCCCAAGGCTCTCGCATAGGGACCGCAGCAGGTCGTGGGTCATGGGACGGGGTGTCAAAATTCCCTGCAAGGCCATAGCAATAGCCTGAGCCTCGAAGGGACCTACCCAAATGGGGAGGACTTGGGACTCCTCCTGGTCCACCAACAACACTACGGGGCTCATGCTTTGGTCCAGGACAATCTGCTTTACCTTAACAGGTATAAGCACGCAACCCACCTCCCTGCCCCTTCACCTTACACCCAAAGGAATAGACCCGTTACCTCATCATGTACTCTCTCAGGCGGTGCGGGTAAAAGCAATTCCTGTACAAACACCTCGCCGGCGAAGACCACCGTGCCCTCTAGCAGGTGGCCTCCCCATGCCTTCCCTTCTCTATCCATAAATGTGACATGGGCATGGACAAAAGGTTTGCCGTCTTTCAAGCTTATGTTACCCAATCCAGACAATATTTCCATAGGCTCCTCTAAACTCAGAGTAACAAATTCTTTACGATCCTGCAAGTAGTAGGCTACCCTGGCTTTCTGAACACCTCCCAGGAAATGAAGCCACCCGAACCGGATATCGTTTTCCTCTACTGCCGACTGTAAAGCCTTAAGCAAATCGCATCCGTACGCTAGACGGAAGGCCAAAACGCGTCCCGGCTTAGCTTCCCACTTCTTAACATATAGATTCTCCATTTCTTCGTAACCTCCTCCTTATCGGCTCCTAAATACGAACTAAATTATATTGTCTACTTCCCATGCCTATTTCCTCCGCATAAGCCAGTAACCTGGTCCCATCGTACCCAGTCAAAGCCAAAAATTTATCCCCTTCTTTACCCTTGCCTTCCAGGGCGCTACCCGGTAAAACCGGCTGGGCGTTTACTAGGTCTAGGCTGGCCTGGTCCAGGGCTACGGGGTCATGCGAAGCCAGGATCCCCACATCAGGCACAATGGCGGCGTCATTCCAAGAGTTACAATCACAATCAGGAGATACATGCATCACAAAATTAAAGAAGGCCGCTTTACCCGTCTTATTTTTTAACGCTCCGTAAGCGTACTCAACCATTTTTTCTTGGAGGACTTCTGGTTCGGACTTAAAGTTGGGTTTTATGGCTTTGCGGGTACAGGTCACCGTACATTCGCCACAGCCTATGCATTTCTCCGGATCGATTGCGGCTTTATCTTTCACAGTAATAGCGCCTGCCGGGCACCATTCCCGGCACCGGCCGCATCCTGTACATTTCTCTTCCTTTACTACCGGGAGAACATCAGAGTGCATCATTTGTTTCCCGCTAGGGCTTGCGCAACCCATGGCTAAATTTTTTATTGTCCCCCCAAAGCTTGCTAGCTCATGACCCTTAAAATGACTCAAAACCACCAGCGCATCAGCATGATATATGGCGCTGGCGATCTTTACTTCCTTAAAACGCTTCAAGTTTACCGGTACATTTAAATAATCCTTCCCCCGTAGGCCATCAGCAATAATTACGGGAGCACCCACTACAGCATAAACAAACCCGTGTTCTATAGCCGTCTCCAGGTGATCGATTGCATTAGAGCGCGAGCCGACATACAAGGTATTAGTATCCGTTAAAAAAGGCTTACCCCCTTGCTGCCGGATCAAATCTACTACCCTGCGGACTAAGGCGGGATGGATATAGGCTAAGTTACCTCTCTCCCCAAAGTGAAGCTTTACAGCTACCATATCTCCGGAAGATATAGTTTTATCAAATCCCGCCCTCCGCCAAAGCCTTTCCACCTTATCCGCCAGGCTCTTGCCCTTTTCGGTACGCATATCCGTCCAAAAAACTTCGGCTACCATCTCTTCCTCCCCTTCTCCTCCCTCATAAAGAAAGTATCTTCAGACTTTCTATATGCGGTAATTGGGAGCTTCTTTAGTAATTATAACATCATGGGGATGACTTTCCCTAAGCCCGGCCTGGGTTATCCGGATAAACCGGGCTTTTTCCTGGAGTTCAGGTATGGAGCGGGCGCCCAAATAACCCATACCCGCTCTAAGTCCCCCGACGAGCTGGAACAGAGTTTCGGCTACCGGGCCCTTATAAGGCACTCGGCCTTCAATACCTTCCGGAACAAGTTTATCGGCCTCCTCCTGGAAGTACCGGTCCTTGCTTCCCTCCTTCATAGCCCCTAAAGATCCCATACCCCGGTAGGTTTTAAAACTCCTCCCCTGGTAAATTTCGATCTCACCGGGACTCTCTTCAGTTCCGGCCAAAAGGCTACCGATCATCACTGTACTCGCGCCTGCGGCTAAAGCCTTTGTGATATCGCCAGAGTACTTAATTCCACCGTCGGCAATAATGGGCACTCCTTTTTCCCGGGCCACCCGGGCGCAATCCAAAATGGCCGAAAGCTGGGGAACTCCTATCCCGGCAATCACTCTCGTAGTACATATAGAACCCGGCCCCACACCTACCTTTACCGCATCTGCCCCAGCCTCAATAAGCGCTAAAGTTCCTTCTTTAGTAGCCACATTTCCCCCTACCACCTGTAGATCGGGATATTTTTTCTTTATCGCCGCCACTGTGCGCAACACATTTTCAGAATGGCCGTGGGCCGTATCTACAACTATCACATCTACACCGGCCGCCACCAGAGCTTCCACCCGCTCCATAGTCTCTTTACTTACCCCTACTGCCGCAGCTACCAGCAGCCTCCCCTTGCTATCCTTAGCCGAATTAGGATACTTGCGGGCCTTTTCAATATCCTTAATGGTGATGAGCCCTTTAAGATTGAAATTCTCATCCACCAGGGGTAATTTCTCGATCTTGTACCGTCGCAAAATTTCTTTAGCCTGCTCTAAGGTGGTCCCTACCGGTGCCGTAACCAGATTCTCTTTGGTCATCACTTCCCTTATAGGCCGGCTGTAATCCTCTTCAAACCGGATATCACGATTGGTGATAATCCCTACTAGCTTGCCGTTTTCTGTAATAGGAACCCCCGAGATGTGATAGTGCTCCATAATCTTTACCGCTTCTCCAATGGTATGGTCCGGGCTCAAGTAGATAGGATCTGTTATAACTCCGTGCTCGGATCTTTTCACCCGGTCTACTTCCTTAGCCTGGCGCTCGATGGACATATTCTTGTGGATAACACCTATCCCGCCTTCCCGGGCCATGGCGATGGCCATTCTGGCTTCCGTCACCGTGTCCATACCTGCACTGGCGATGGGGATATTGAGTTTGACCTCGCGGGTAAAGTAAGAACTGACATCCACTTCCCGGGGGAGTACAGCCGAAAAAGCAGGTACTAAAAGAACATCATCAAAGGTGAGGCCTTCTCCGATAATTTTATCTTCCGACAAACCATCCCCTCCTCCCCGAAGCCTAAAATGGTTATTGCCTATTATAGATCACTCTGGGAAGGAAGACAAGGCAACGAATAGATGAGGCATCCTGCTTTGTACCCGATTTCTTGAAACAGCCTGGGCATGAACTAATTAAAGCAACCTTGGTAATTGAGCTATCCTCAAATTTAAGCTGGATTTGACCCCCGTCTTCCGGACATCTCCGCTTTCACTCCACTTCTACTCCGCTTTCCGGACATATGTAACATAAAGTAAAGCTAAATTAAACTCCTCAATAAACCCGCAAAAGCCAGACAAGGACACATCTTCCCTAGTCTAAAACGCTTACACAAAAAATCCTCGGGTACCCCCGAGGATGTAAAATTTTTACCTTGAGTTAAACCCGCATCATAAAACACAATACCCCTTTAAAACCCTTACTTAGTTCCCCCTGAAAAAGTCCTCTTTTTGTATACTCCAAGGGGAGTCTCATTTCTGTGTTCTTTATAGTCCGGTAGTTTTCCCGTTACATTCATTCATATTGTTATATCAGTGCAACCAATCTGACCAAATTATGGGCCAGAATTCCATAGCCCACCCAGGTAGCAGTGCCTTCATATCCCCTGGAAAAGCTGCGGCGTAAACCGTATTTGCGTTTCAAAAGACTGAAAGTAGCCTCTCCTCCAGCGCGCCAGCGTTGAAGTCGTTTGAACCAGCCCTGCAATTGATAGGCTTTGCGGGCTTTACTAATTTTACCTTTCCGTGGTAGGCTGACCTGCTTTACCCCCAGTTGACGGCAACCCTTTTCGTTCCCGGAACTGCCAAAACCTCTATCGGTAGCCAGGGCACGGGGTGGACGTTTGAAAGTCTCAGTATGGTCCTCTACTGCGTCAAGGAGCAGGGTATCATCCGCAGGGTTCCCTCTCAACACCTCATAGCCGGTGACTGATTATATTGTTGTTCTGCTTCCTGAAGCAACACCTTGTATCCAAACTCTACCGGGGCATTGGCCTTGTCCCTTTTAATGAGCCGGGCGTAGGGGGTCAAAGATACTCACCACCCGGTCAGGAAAGATGCAAATTGCCCTCTTGGATGGCCGCCGTTCGGGTTATTATCCTTTCCGTGCGGCTGATACATAAGATCATCCGGCAGGAAAAGGAGGCCAGGCGGCAATGTTATTCGTAGGAGTTCCTCCTTCTGGGTTTTTTGTTTGGTCTTACTACAAAATTCGATCCAGAGGATGGAACTCCTTCCGTTTTGCTAAAACTATTTCCTTTCCTTACACACCAGGCCGTTTTTGCCCTAAAGTTTTTCAGGGGGAACTAGATGGCAGAACCTCTCGTACCTGCTTGGCTAGATAAGGATATACAGGCCCCCAAAGCTAATTAGGCCTCAAGAGTTCAGCTAACTCCATTACAGTTTTTTCTACCACTAGAAACAAAATAGTACCCAAACAAGTACTCCTTTACTCTCGCGTAATTCAGCCCCGCTTCGGTTAGCCTGCCCTTGTCATTCGCCCACCCACACTATTTCCGTTCCCAGGCTCTCGGCTATAGCCTGAACCTCGGGATCGCCAGTAACTACAGGCGCCTTCATTTCCAGAGCCAGCCCTAAGACAAAAGCATCAGCATACGTAGGTCCACTTTTAGCCTTAATGCGGGCTGCCTCCCGGGTCCTCGGCCAGGAAACTTCGACTACAACTACCCCTCCATAATACCACGCACAACCTCCTCAGCCGCCCGCTCACCCCGCTCCCGCGAAATGATGTAGTAAACCTCCCCCAAACTGACCACGCTGAGGTACAACTCGGTACCTTCTTCAGAAAGAATGTCTGCCACTACCTGCGCACCCGGTTCATCCTCTACCAAGTCTACTCCCTCTCCCTATCCGCCGCACGTTCCTTAAGGAGAAGACCCGTCAGTTTTCCGCGTTTACGCCTTTTAAGCTACCCCTAAGGGCCAACAGAGGGTGTCGCGGCAAAGGGCGTAGAACGATGGCCCCTTCTATCTCTTCGAGGACTAGTTTATCTCCTTTTTTCAACCCATACCGCCTTCGCAAGGCAACAGGAATGGAGATTTGACCTTTTTCCGAAATGGTAACTTTATGCACAGAGACTTACCTCCGATGTGTATCTTACTTTAAACAAAGTATGCTATAAGGAACTCGAAGTAGTAAAGCTATCTCTAGTAAGATCCCGGTACCGAAGTACAGCAAATTCATATTTAAGCGGACTGAGAAAATGTCAGTACGGGAAGAAAAACCTTTTTGGACGAAAAAGAAGCTAAAAGATTTATATCAGCGAACAAGTCCTAGCTAGGATAATCACTGTCCGGCAGGAAACAGAACCCATTGAGGTAAGCGAACCCCAGGTGCTCCTGCGAGGCACGTCGCTCGCCGCGTTAACTGTACCGATAGAGAATCCGCTACGCTTCACTGCAGCAACAAAACAGAGTACCTCTTTATTTTCCCCGGCAAGCCCAGGAAATAGGACAGTAAACCTTTTTATCCCCACCCCGCCACCCTGGAATTCCAGGGGCCTTATAGTCGCTCTTCCAGAAGCCCATATGTTGCCACGCTTGCCGGGTTATGCAGCAACCTCGTTCCCTATGCAAACTCTAGAACTCGAACACTTCTCCTGGACGGAGCACTACTACCCGGGCACCAACACGCGCCTCTACTTTCTTCTGAAAGTCATACGGGTCCGCCTCAATCAACGGCCAGGTGTTATAATGTACCGGGACAATTGCCTTTGGCTTAAGGTATTCGGTCGCGATTACCGCGTCCTCTACCCCCATGGTGAAGTTGCCCCCAATGGGAAGAAAGGCCAGATCGAGAGGCTCCAGTTCGCCAATGAGCTTCATGTCAGAGAACAGCCCGGTATCGCCAGCAAAATATATCCGCTTACCATAAAACTGCACTACGAACCCGCACGCATGGCCTCCTTCAATGCCCGCACCGTGAAAAGCTGGAGTGACCCTGATGTACCCGAAATCGAAGGAACGCTTGCCTCCAATATGCATGGCGTGGGTCCTTAACCCCTTGCTTTCGCAAAGGCGTACTACCTCGGCAGTGCTAATTACCAAGGCGTTGCTCGCCCTAGCAATAGCTTCTGTATCACCCAGATGGTCAAAATGTGCGTGAGAAATGAGTATGTAATCTGCCTTCAGCTCATTGGGTTTAACAGGAGCCAGCGGATTGTCAGTAATGTACGGGTCAAAAAGCAGCGTCTTCTTGGAAGACCATAGCTCTACTGCTGCGTGCCCAAGCCACCTGGCGCGGATTACTTCTTCTGCCATAAACATGTCACTCCTCCTGAGGGTTTCCAATTTTAAGTTTGTGCGACTTCCTCCCTACTTCTTTACAAGTTAGGAAGGAAGTTATCTTAAATCCCGGCTCCTTTACATATCCCTCATTCCAGCCATCTCTTTCCAGGATATATCGGGATACTTTTCCTTAAGTTGTGGCGACACGTTTTTGGCTGGTTCTGCAATTACCTCAAGCCGCCTAACAACCGCTTCCTGGAGCATTATGTCTCAAGAGAACTGCTCTTTCTTTACCCCTGCGATCCACTCCGAAATCAACCTGGCACTCTCCAAGATATGGCTTAGCCGGGCCTTCTCGCCTTCCACTTTCATAAAATCGCCTTTCTCTCACGCAGCACCTTTTCCCGGAAATACGGAGACAAAGATGCTTCCGTCACCACGTCCACGTCCTTCTGCAGGGCCTCCCTCAGTTCGCTTATCAGCTTTGCATGGGTAAGAAGAGATCTTCTCGCTCCCGGGGCGTATTCAATCAGGATATCTATGTCGCTGTCTTCAGCCTGCTCTCCTTTTGCATAAGAACCGAAAACAAACGTTTTCGCTACACCGTGCCGTCCAGTATTGGGAGGGCTATTTCTCTTATTTTTTCCCATGTCTATTGTAGTCCCCCTCTTAGAAATATTATATCCTGGAAAACATAGGATTTCCAATATTAACAACACAGGTCGACTGTTGCCCCAGGTCTCTGAGTACTTATTAGTAGAGGGCTTCTTCAGGCGGAGCCACTTGGACCCCAGGACTCACTTGAGCACGTTCTAACCGTCTTGGAGTTACAAGTATTCAAAGCCAGGTGCACTACTCGGAAGAGTGCGTCGGGGAAGCTATTCAATCCTGCACCAGCAGGGTTGGCCTCTTTTCCGCTCAGTTGTCGCTGGGTTTTTGTACCTAAGGAGGCCAGCCCCGCTGGTTTCTTCCCCCGAAAAAGTTTGGGCCTCTCGCTCAGCAACTCTAATATAAGAAACATCCTCAGGTAATTCACCAACTAGCTACTTGCTATCATTGTTGTCCTGCCGTCATCTTTCCCTTACATCCTACTAAGCTCCTACAATCCTCCTAGTGTTCTCCTCCACTTCCTTAGGGTCCTTTTTTACCCTAGCTACGCCGCTTTCCATGGCCGCCCGGGCCACAGCCGAAGCTACAGCAGGGGCTACCCTGGGGTCAAATACATCAGTGATGATAAAGTCAGGGCTCAATCTCTCTTCATCCACTAAAGCTGCCAAAGCACAAGCCGCAGCAATCTTCATCTTCTCATTTATGTCTCGCGCCCGTACATCCAGTGCCCCCCTTAAAACCCCCGGAAAGGCTAGAACATTGTTTATCTGATTGGGAAAGTCCGAACGGCCAGTGCCCACTACTTTGGCCCCAGCTGCCTTGGCTTCCTCAGGATATATCTCAGGGACAGGATTGGCCATGGCCAGCACTATGGAGTCTTTGGCCATGCTCCTTACCATATCCTGGGTTACCGCTCCACCTACCGATAATCCTATGAAAACATCAGCGCCCTTTAGGGCTTCGGCTAGTGTTTTGGCCCCTTCCCGGTTGGTCTTATGGGCTATCTCTTCTTTGTAAGGGTTCATACCTTCTACTCGGCCTCTATATATGGCTCCCTTGCTGTCGCACAGAATTATATCCCCTGCCCCCATGTCTAAAAGAAGCTTGGTCACTGCAATACCTGCTGCCCCAGCGCCATTGATGACAATCTTTACCTCAGCCATCTCTTTGTCTACTACTTTAAGGGCATTGATTAGGGCAGCAGCTACTACTATGGCTGTGCCGTGCTGGTCGTCGTGGAAGATGGGTATGTCCGTCTCTTTTTTAAGCCGCTCTTCTATGGCAAAACAGCGGGGGGCGGATATGTCTTCTAGGTTAACTCCACCTATGGTGGGGGAAATCAGCTTTACGGTCTCTACTATTTTGTCTACGTCTTGGGTGGCCAGACACAAGGGGAAAGCATCTACGCCAGCGAAGGTTTTAAAGAGGACGCATTTTCCTTCCATGACCGGTAGTGCAGCTTCCGGGCCTATGTCTCCTAGGCCTAGTACAGCGCTTCCGTCAGTAACAACAGCTATGAGGTTGCCCCGGGAGGTATACTCCCATACGAGTTCTTTGTTCTGGTGGATCTCTTTGCAAGGTTCGGCTACTCCGGGAGTGTAAGCCAGGCTTAAGTCCTCCCGGTTTTTGACCGCTACTTTGCTCTGGATGGCGATCTTACCTTGGTTTTCTTTATGCAAGGCTAGGGCTTTAGTGCGAAGATCCATATAGGCATTCCCTCCTAATGTTGAAAATGGTTTTAAAGTAATAATCCTTCATTTTTTAGGTGTGTAGCCTGTATTGTACTTTCCCCTCAAGATATGCGTTTTTACCATAACAATCGATACCGACTATCAAGGGGAAGTCTTCCACTTCTAACTGGTAGATGGCTTCCGGGCCTAAGTCTTCGTAGGCCACTACTTGAGCTTTCTTTATCCTTTGTGCCAGCAGCGCTCCCGCACCTCCTATAGCTAAAAAATATACTGCTCCCTTCTCCTTTATGGCTTCGATAACTTCCTGGCTACGGCTACCCTTACCTATCATGCCCTTTAAGCCTAGCTCACGGATTAAGAGTGGGGTATAGGGGTCCATCCGTCCACTAGTGGTAGGACCCGCCGACCCGATCACTCTTCCCGGTTTCGCTGGGCAGGGTCCTACGTAGTAAATAATCTGGTCTTCTAAATTTATGGGCAGCTCTTCTCCCGCCAGATAGGCCTCCACCAGCCTTTTGTGGGCTGCATCCCGGGCTGTATAGATTATTCCGCTTAGGCTTACCCTTTCCCCAGCTTTAAGCTCTTGTATAATCTCAGGGTTAAGAGGCGTGGTAATCCTTTTCATGCCAGGTTCACCTCGCTAAAGTAGGGCTTCTGCATGCCTAGCAGCATGGCATTGGATGTTTACAGCTACAGGCAACCCCCCTATATGGGTAGGATAGGTCTCTATATGTACATCTAAAGCAGTGATACGGCCGCCCAGTCCCTGAGGACCAATGCCTGTGGCATTTATTTTCTGAAGAAGCTCTTCTTCTAGCTCAGCTATATGGGGTGCAAGATGTCTTTGGCCTAAAGGCCTAAGGAGGGCTTTTTTGGCTAGAAGGGCTGCTTTTTCAAAGTTGCCTCCCAGCCCTATCCCTACTATTATAGGTGGGCAAGGGTTAGGCCCTGCTTGTTCTACTACTTCTAATACGTAGCGGATAATACCTTCTTTACCGTCGGCCGGCTTTAGCATTTTTAGGCCCGAGGTGTTTTCGGAGCCAATGCCCTTGGGAGCTACAGTTATCTTTAGATTAGAGCCAGGAACTATTTCGGTGTGGATTATGGCGGGAGTGTTGTCACCCGTATTCTGCCGGATTAAGGGGTCTTTCACCACTGACTTCCGGAGGTAGCCACGGGTATACCCCCTACATACTCCTTCGTTTATAGCTTCATATAGGCTTCCCCCGGTTATGCGTACATCTTGCCCTATTTCTAAAAAGACTACAGCTATGCCTGTGTCCTGGCAGATGGCCTCACTGGTAGAAGCTGCCAGCCTAGCGTTCTCCTTAAGAAGCTCCAAAATCTCTCGGCCCAAAGGTGACTCTTCTTGAGCTATTGCCTTGTCCATAGCCTGCCACCAGTCTTCGCTTAAAATGGTGCATGCTTCTATACAGAGGCGCTCTACTGTGTTAGCTATCTGGCTTACGTGTATCTCCTTCATTGGTTTATCACCCCTCTTTAATGGCTTTTTCTTTAAAGGTTAATCTCTTGGGGTTTTCCCCCTTTATAATTCCTGTTTTAATTCATCTTCATCTTGGTTTTACCTCCTTTAGGCTTTTACTTCTTTTTTACGGTAGGTTCTGGTGCTTTAGGTATACCGGGTATGGGGGTTGCTTCTAGTAAAGCTTCCAATAGCCTGGCCTGCTCTTCCTTATGGCCGAAAATAGCCTTTCGCTTCATGAGTTGTATAGCTAGGGCAGGGTCTACTCCTTTGGGGCAGACTTCGGCGCAGGCACCGGCCATGTGGCAGCGCCAAAGGCCATGTAGGGTATCCACTACGGAGATACGTTCTTTAAAGCCGTTATCCCGGTTGTCGGAGCTGTACCGGAAGGCTTGGGCCAGCGCTTGGGGGCCTAGGAATTCCTTGTCGGTGGCCACGGTGGGACAGGCGGCAAGACATATACCGCATTTTAAACAATAGGCAAATTGTAAATACCCTTCAAGCTGAGCTGGAGACTGAGAGTATTCTTTCGTCGGCCGGTCGACCTCAACGGCGTCGGAAGAAATAATCCAGGGTTTTACTTTCTGGTGCTTATCGAACAAGGGCGACAGATCGACTACCAAGTCCTTTATAATCTCGTAGTTAGGTAGCGGCCTTATTTCTATAGTATCTGTACGCAGGGACTCGACCTGGGTTTCGCAGGCCAACCTCGGCAAGCCGTTAATGTACATGGCACACGAACCGCAAATGCCCATCCGGCAGGAGGCTCTAAAACTTAAAGTGGCATCCAGATTTTCTTTGATGTAAAATAGACAATCCAATATGCTCATGCCGCGCTCAACGGGTACTTCGTAGGTTTGCAGGTAAGGTCGCGTATCCTTTTCAGGATTATACCGCTGTATTCTGAAGGTAGCCACTTATATTCCCTCCATAGCATAGGACATGATGACGACGTAGCTTCCAAAGGCAAAAGCTACAAGGCCAATGCCGATTATAGCCCATGTCAGCAAGCGTTCTTTCCCGGGATGCACAATTTCACAGAGTATAGAACGTAGCCCGTAAAGCCCATGATAAAGGCCCAAGCCCAACAGGGCCACGTAGCCTACCACCCAACCCAAACTTTTCCCTCTGGCCATAACTGAGGTGTAGTCTAAGGGTTCAGGGGTCGTTATGCCCATGTAACTGCTAGGGTGTTAAGATGCATCAGGAAAAGGTGTACGCCCAAAAGAATAATCAGGCAGGCGGCAGCAATAAGCGAGAGCAACCAATAACGCGATTCCCGCAAGGATTTCGCCTCCTTAGATTATAAAGAAGTCCAGCCCACTGACTATTATGAGGACGGCAGCAAGAAGCATAAGTGCAACCATAAGTGGACGCTGTTTTTTTACGGATGGAACATAGGGATATTCTTGGCGCTGGGGTTTGCCTATACACATACCGAGTTCGATTATGATAAGCCATAGGCCGTTGGCAGCATGAAATATGGCCCCCGCTATAAGTAGATATTCGCCAAGTTTAAAGGCTGGTCCGTAAAGGAAAGCCATGGTTTGTTCCCAGGCAGCAGCCCCATAGATACGTGCCGCAGTCACGTAAATATGCATGAGCAGGTAAAGGATAAGGCCTAGGCCACTTATGCGGTGCAGGGTGTAAAGGTAGCGTTCTATACCATAGTTACCCCCATAAATCCATCCTTTGACCCATAGGCGATTATTATAGCGCCGCATGGTATTCACCTTCTTATACTGTCCCCTCCTAGTATTTTCTTTCGGTCGGCTCCCAGATGGTTATGTTTACAGGAATATACTCTAGTTTCGGCCCTGAGGGTGTATAGTAAGCGAGAGTATGTTTAAGCCAATTTTTGTCATCTCTTTGGGGAAAGTCTCGCCGTGCATGACCACCACGTGATTCTTCTCTTGCCAGGGCGCCTGCAGTTATGACTTCGGCTAGTTCAAGCATGTTCTCCATTTCCAAATATGATACAAGGTCCGTGTTGTATATTTTACTCTGGTCTCGCAGGCCACACTCTCGAAATCGTTCTTTTAGTTCTTTAATTCGTTCTAAGGCCTTCTCTAGCCCTTCTTTTGTGCGAAATACTCCAACGTACGTATCCGTGGTTTCGCGTAGTTCCCGCCTTATGGTATAGAGGTTTTCGGTACCTTTGCGATTGAATATTTCTTCCATGACCCGGTGTTCCTCAGCACGAGCTCTATCTAAAGGCAGATCAGGTAGGGATGTTTGCTTCATAGCATGTATGGCTGCTTTCTTACCAGTAATAGCACCCCAAACTAGACATTCAGCTGTAGAGTTGGTACCCAGCCGGTTGGCTCCATGGACTGACACACAAGCTACTTCACCTGCCGCCCAGATACCTTCCACAGGCGTGGCTCCTTCCTTGTTCACATGAATGCCCCCCATGGAATAGTGCGCTACTGGCCTCACAGGTA
This sequence comes from Thermanaeromonas sp., assembly GCF_021890735.1. Classification (GTDB taxonomy): domain Bacteria; phylum Bacillota; class DSM-521; order Neomoorellales; family Neomoorellaceae; genus Thermanaeromonas. The sequence goes on along the minus strand of NZ_JAKKUR010000014.1, from coordinate 10,473 downwards.
AAGGCTCGTCTATGGGGTCCAGGCCAGCAAATTTTATAGCCACTTCCCTTATGAGCGGAAGTCTTTCGTTTATCTTGTCTCTTCCCAGGTGTCTTAAATCCAGATGTACATAATCCAGCCCTTGGGGCCCGGAAAAACCCCTACCCGCTTCGATCTCCAGCATTTCTGACCGCGATACAATGTCCCTCGGGGCGAGTTCCATCATCTTTTCCGCGTACTTTTTCATAAAACGTTCGCCACGGTTATTGATCAGATATCCCCCTTCCCCGCGAGCCGCCTCTGTAATTGAGGATGCCCGAAGGAACAAGCCCCGTGGGGTGAAACTGAACAAACTCCATGTCCTTTACAGGCAATCCCGCTCGGTAGGCTATGGCCATTCCGTCCCCGGTCACGGTGTGGGAGTAAGTAGTAAAGCCGTATATCCGGCACGCTCCGCCCGTGGCAATAATTAAGGCTTTGGAACGAAAAACTAAAAACTCCCCGCTCTTTAGATCTATCGCTGTAAGGCCACAGTACTGGCCTTCCTCTACTAGCAATGAGGTGGCCATGCATTCTTCATACTTAGTAATGTCGGGGTATTTCTGCAGAGTGTCATAGAGAGTGTGCACTTCAAAGAATCCAGTCTTATCAGCAGCGAAAACCGCCCGCGGGAAACTATGGCCACCAAAAGGACGCTGGTTGATCCTTCCATCCCCTCGCCTCGCCCAGGGTATGCCCCAATGTTCAAGCTGTAATATTTCTTGAGGAATGGTCTGTACAAACAGCTCTACGGCGTCCTGGTCGGCCAGAAGGTCGCTCCCCTTCACCGTGTCCCAAGCGTGAAGTTCCAGGCTATCCCCCTCTTCGGGTCGCATTACCGCTCCCGTACCACCCTCCGCACAGACCGAATGAGGCCGCACCAGCTGGGTCTTGGCTATTATTGCTATGTCAAGTTTGCCCTGGCCCACCCTCGCTGCTTCAATAGCTGCTCGAAGCCCCGCCAGGCCAGCGCCAAGAATGATGAGGTCGTGAGTAACAATTTCCATAAGATGTGCTGGCGACCCCCTTTTCCCCTTTTTCTCAGGTACGTTTAGTAACCTCCTGACAATAAACAAAAAGCCTAGCACACGGGACCGTGACGCTATCACGTCCTATATGCCAGGCTTTACCCGCTTCATTGGAGGATAAGGCCTATCTATCCTCCCACGAGCAAAGTGGCTCTTTCCTTCTCGCCAACCTTTCGGGAATTGATAGATATATTATTCGCTTTTATAACATTGAATCCTCCCACTTCAGCCAAATTAAAGCTGGCATGGAACTTTAAGAATAGCAGCGTATCCGGTTTATTCCGTAACCGTATCCTACGACAATAAAGCTTACTAATAAGCCCAAGAAAAGGGGATCTAGGTAATCCGGTAAGAGAAATTTCCCTGCCAGCACGGATAGAGGGGACACAACCATGGACACAATGGCCGCTGTTCTATTGACCTTGCCCCGGGCAAAGAGGGCGGCACACAGGGGCAGAAAAACTGTTACCCCTCTCAATCCCATGGACATGAAGCTCCATTTTAGCACCAGAGATTTTACGTTGCCAGTGATGAACAAAAGTGTAAGGGCCAATATAATCACAATCATAAACCTACAAGCCCTTAAAAGAGTAACGTCACTGGCTTTTTTATTTAGGTAACGCTGGTAGATATCCTTCACCAAAATGGTACTGATACCCAACGTCAGGCCAGCTCCCGTACCTACTACCGCTATCAAGAGGGTAGCCAGAATAACTCCACCCAGCCAGGGATTCATATGGGTTAGGATGAAGAGGGGAAAAGCCGCCGCAGGTTCGATGTCGGGAAAGCGCATTTTCATATATAGGCCCACAAAAATACCCGCCAGGCCAATGGGCGGAACCAGTATCGCACTTAGCAGCGCCCCTAGTCTGGCGTGGTTTAGGCTCTTTCCCGAACCCACTGCTTGGATATAAGTTTGCGTACACAAAACTCCGATGACCAGGGAAAGGCCACTGGCGAAATCCTGCCAGAAACCTCGGCCAAAAAGGCTAAAATATGGATAGGCTGGGAACGAAGCCCGGTATCCCGGCCAACCCCCTCCTCCCAACCAAGCCATAAGCCCTCCGATGATCATGGCCATATAGATAAGAAATAGTTTGGCCATACCTACCAGGCCGGTTCCCCATACTCCCCCAAAAACAACATAAAAGGCCATAAGCAACAAAGACAAAAGAGCGGCAGGCAAAGGGGATATTTTAAACATGGTGGTTAACAGAGCAATAGCCGAAAGGACTTGGGCCACAATATTCAGAAATATACCCAAAGAAACGAATAGGGTGGATATAGGACCAGAAGCAGGTCCGAATTCAGCAATCAATATTTCTGGTACTGTATCTTTTCGGCCTTGGTAGAGCGGCTTTACAAAAAAAAGAGCTAAAAATAAACAGCCAATCCCAGCTCCCAGAGTAAACCACCAGGCGGCAAAGCCATAAAGATAAGCCATTTGGGCGGTACCGATAGTGGACGCACCCCCTACGAGGGTACCCACAATGGTACCAGCCACAATAAGGGCGTTGGCTCTACGGCCCCCTACCAAAAAGTCCGAAGAGCCCCGGATATTTCTTCCCGCGTATTTTCCTACCAAAGTAATACCGCTCAAAGTCAAAATAACAGCAATCACATGCCATGCTGTAAGATCGTATACCATCGCCCAAGGTACTCCCACGTAGCCAGGATATGAGTCAGGGCTCAACCTACCCCAGCAGAGATAAACTTCAAACCAATGTTGCTTGATATTTCTCCTCTAATATTCTATGCCAGGTTGAGAGGGTATCCCTCGTTGAAAGTGATGTTTAACATCCTTAACTTCGCTGACCATATCAGCCTTTCCCAAGAGGCTATCCGAGGCATAGCGTCCCGTGAGGACTAGGGTAACTCCTTCAGGCTTGAGATCTATTAATTCTAAGACATCCTGCTCCCTTAATAATCCATAATCAACTGCCACATTAACTTCATCTAGAATAATAAGTTCATGCTCTCCGGCCTGGATCACCTGCTTGGCCAACTCTAACCCTTCCCTTGCCAGCCTTAAATCTTCTGGGCTAGGCTCTCCCTTTTTTACAAAAGTAGGGAGCCCTTTCTGCACCAGGGTGAAATGGGGGAGATACCGGGCCGCTTGAATCTCTCCATATTCGGCGCTCCCTTTCATAAATTGAATCATAAAAACCCGTTGCCCATGCCCTATAGCCCTCAAGGCCAACCCCAAAGCGGCTGTAGTTTTCCCTTTACCGTTGCCGGTATAGACTAAAGTCAATCCCTTCCTCATCCGAATTCCCCCTACCACTTTATGCCCTAAATATTTGATGAGTGTTTTATGTAGGCCCGCGGCACCTCACCCATTAGCGAACCAGCCGAGACCTCAAGTAGTCTAAATACCCTTTAAGGCTATTGCTTAAGAAATATCTTTCTCTCTGCTGAATATCGAGATCTAACCGGTAAAAGCTTTCCAGCAGGGGATCCCTGTTCAACAATTCCTGCATAAGAAGAACTAATAGCTCCTCTTCTTCTCTGACCTGAAAGCCCGTACAGACAGCGCTGATAATTTCCTCCCAGCGGTATAACTGCTGGCGAGCAAGCTTCAGAACTCTCTTGGCTCCTGGTACCCAACCAAAGTGCCCAAAACAAATGCTAGTCTCATCGTCCACTAACTTCAAAAGGCCATCCAACGAGCCGATTGCGGTTTCTAGAAAGAATTTAGGAGGGGTAGCCGGTCGTAGATAAAAACTATGGTCTAAATCTAAATAAACTCCGGCTGCCTCCCCTAAAAACAAAAAATTTCGCCAGAGGAAGCTTAAATGGTGAGGAGCATGGCCGGGGGTTTCTATAGTCTTTATTTGAGGTACTTGGTCGACGAAGTTTTGGGGAGATACCGGCTTAATCGGCCCATAGAAGTATGCCAAATCACCTAAAACCCTAACACTGGCCTCCCACAGACTAGTAGGACTTTGCAAATGCTGCCGCGCCTTGGGATGGGTAAGCACACGGGCCTCAGGGAAATACTGCAATAACTCCCCTACACCACCAGCATGATCCAGATGAATGTGAGTCAGAAGGATATAATCTAATTGGGAAACGCCCAAATCCTGGAGGGCAGCTAGCAGTTGCGGCAAAGCAACGGCGGGACCCACGTCTATCAGAATCTGACTATCCTCGCTCCTAAGCAGCCAAGACCCAATGAATTTGTGGAAACCCTGCCGCTCGAGGGGTAATTCAATAAGGTAGAGTTCAGCTTCGGAAAAACTGCTCACCAGTTGCGCCGTGCTCATACATCCTCTCCTCGATTCTTTTCCTGCTCTCCCAAACAGGGTACTGCTGGATTAAATTGGGTTAAGGCGGCCTCCCATGACGGAATATTTGGCCGTCACACTTCCCTGCGAACAGCTTTCATGAGCTGCACTTGTCTTACAATGTTCCTCCCCAACGTACGGCACTCATGTAGGGCCAGAGGATCGTCTTCTACATCTTTCTTCCATATCACCCTGCCATCTTCCAGCCGTTCAAATAGAGTGCCCATGGGCCCATGGTTATAAATCCTACCCTCTTGGTCCCGGCTATCGACTACAATCATGCCGTGGCTGGCCAAGAAACGTTCCATTATCATTTGTGTAAATTCCTGCCCTCCGTTTCTTAGCCCCGCATGGGTAACCGCTGCACCTACCTTACCCTGGAGAGTGTTGCGGCACATATGCAACCAACGGGTCCGGTCCATGAAGTTTTTCATTAGTCCCGTAACGTTTGAGATATACACCGGAGAGCCCAACACAATAGCGTCGGCGGCCAGCATCTTATCCGCGATCAGTTTCATATCGTCATCCTCGATAGAACATTCTATTACCCGCAGACAATGGTTGCAGGCCCGGCAAGGTTTTATATTATAATCGCTAAGTTCCAAGAGCTCTGTTTCTGCTCCCAGACTACGTACTTCCTCTAAGACCGTCTCCAACATCTTAGCTGTATTACGTCCTTTACGATGGCTACCATTGATGGCCAAAATTTTCATAACACCCACCATCCCTCTTTGTCTCGCTTTTCCTAATGCATTGCCTTTGGGCTAAAAAGAAAACCCCAGGTTCTGAACACAGATACCCACACCTCACAAACCCTTTAACCTACCCCTTCTCTGGTACTCCCTCTTAGTACTGTATACTTACACTTTTGTAGTCACCAGTATAGACTCCGACTTCGACATATTAAAATTTAGCTTTAAGGGCTATCTCCACCACCGGCGGGACCAACCCCTTAACACTTCCTCCCACAGAAGCCACCTGTCGCACCACTCGGGAACTCAAAAAACAATACTCGGTAGCTGGCATAAGGAAAATTGTTTCTATATCATCGGCTAACTGTTTATTCATCACCGAAACCTGAAATTCCTGCTCAAAGTCAGAAACAGCTCGTAGGCCACGTATAATGGCACAAGCTCCATGCTTACGGGCAAATTCAACCAACAGACCCCTTAAGGTTTTAGCCTCCACAGAAGGAAGATGCTCGGTGCACGCTCGCACCATGGTCACTCTTTCCTTTACGCTAAAAAGAGTGTCCCTAAAGGGATAATCGCCTACAGCCACAATCACTTTATCGAACAGTTTGCAGGAGCGCCGAATTAAATCCATATGACCCAAGGTTATGGGATCAAAGGTTCCTGGAAACACTGCCACTCGCATAACTCGTACGCCCCCCTACCGCCCTGGGCATAGCCACAATTGGGAGGAAGCCCTCCCCTCTAAGGCCTCCTCCCCATAATGTACCCAGGATTGCGCCACAGCACTCTCGCTTATTGAGAGGCCCACCACGGACCACTGCTGATCCAACTCTCCTAGAGTGCGCTGGTTAATTATCTATTGCAGCAGGGCCAGCATAACACCAGCCGCTGTGGCAGTCCCGATAACGCCGGCCACGTTGGGTCCCATAGCATGCATAAGCAGGAAGTTTGCGGGGTTCTCCTGCTGACCCAACCGCTGCACCACCCGTGCAGCCATGGGCACAGCAGAGACTCCGGCGGCTCCGATCATGGGGTTTACCTTGCCTCCGGTTATCACGCACATCAGCTTGCCCAGCAGTACCCCCCCTACAGCACCGAAGAAGAAAGCTACCGCTCCTAAGATAATAATCTCGACGGTTCGTAAGGTAAGGAAACTGGCGGCGTCCATGGTAGCCCCGACAGATGTAGCTAGGAAAATAGTCACAATGTTGATAAGCTCATTCTGGGCTGTTTTGGATAACCTCTCTGTTACTCCACACTCCCGCATGAGGTTGCCCAGCATAAGCATACCCAGCAAAGGCGCAATCGGCGGCAGCACCAGAACAATTACTATGGTACACAGGATGGGAAATAATATTTTCTCCAGTTTCGATACTGGACGGAGCTGCTCCATGACGATCTGCCTTTCCCGCTTGGTGGTCAAAAGTTTTATGGCCGCAGGCAAAATCAAGGGAACCAGGGACATGTAGGTGTAAGCGGCCACGGCAATGGCTCCTAGAAGGTGGGGAGCTAGTTTCATGCTTAGGTAGATAGCCGTGGGCCCGTCCGCCCCACCGATAATACCGATGCTCGCCGCCTCCTTGATGTTAAAACCCAGAAGCTCTGCCAAGTAAATGGCCACAAATACACCGACTTGGGCAGCAGCTCCCAACAGGATGGTCATAGGGTTGGCCAACAATGGTCCAAAGTCTGTCATGGCTCCTACGCCCAAGAAGATTAGGCAGGGAAAGATCTCTTTTTCTACGCCAAAGAAGAGATAGCGCAGTAGACCTCCTTCGTCCATAATGCCTGTGGCCGGTAAGTTAGCCAAAATGCACCCGAACCCAATGGGCATTAGCAGTAGCGGCTCAAATTCTTTCTTGATGGCCAGGTACAGGAGGACGCAGCCGACACCGATCATAATAAGGTTTCCCCAGGTCAATTGCAGGAAGCCGGTGGTATTGATTAGGTCGAAGAGCTTTTCGACAAAATCCATCGCCGCTTCTCTCCCCTTTGTGAGCCTATCCTCTATAACCCTATTCTATACTTATTAAGGGGTCTCCGGTGTTCACAGACTGACCAGCGCTTACATAAATCTTCTTTACTTTCCCGTTCCTGGGGGCTACGATCTCATTTTGCATTTTCATAGCCTCCAGGATCAGCAGCACTTGGCCCGCTTTGACCTCTTCGCCTTCTTTTACTTTGATGCTTAAAATGTTGCCCGGCATAGGGGCAGTTACATTGCCTCCAGCACTAGCCGATCCTGCTGTAGGAGCTGCAGGAGGAGCGGAAGGAGTAACATTTGGCACTCTATTAGGAAGTTCAACTACTGGTGATGGTGTGCTCGTTTGTTTAACTGCACCCCCTTTGATCTCTTCTACCTCCACTTCAAAGGTCTCGCCATTTACTGTTACCCGGAATCGTCTCATCTTTAGTACCTCCTATCCCTTGGTATTTGCGACGAAGTCATGTTTTCTAACCGCCCCATGTGTGCCCAGGGATCGAAAGGGCTTGGCTTCTTCATGCTTACTACCTTAAAGCCCTCTTCACCTAGGCAGGCGGCTACGGCAGCACAGGCTGCCGCTACCTTGGCCGGGCTCACTCCCGGCGCTCTATCCTTCTCCCGTGTTTCTACGGCTTGGATTTCTCGAGCCACCTCAGTTGCCTGGCCCTTGGTCTTGCGGTTCGTTCCCAGGGCGTCAGCCGCAAACTTAATGAGGTTGATAACTAGAGCCAGGAAAAAGAGAACGGCAAAAACGATGGTAATGTTAACTAGCGAGAGAAGGAGAGCATCCATCTGGTGTTCCAACTACCAGCACCTCCTAATAAAGGGCCCGCCAGGGCCCTCACGTTGACCTCCAGCGGGCCCCCGTTGCTGTAAATTTTAGGCTTAATGATAGAAGGGCCACAGCAGCGGCAAAAGTATAACCGCAACTATAAAGGTCAGCAAGGTTAGAGGTGCACCCACTATTACATAGTCCGTGAAGCGGTACCGGGCAGGGCCCAATACGATAGTATTGGGCGGTGTACCCACCGGCGTCATAAAGGCGCAGGAGCATCCAACAGCTATGGCCATGACCACAGCCCGGGGGTCAGCTCCTAAGCCCTGAGCGATAGCCAGCCCGATGGGGCAGAGCAGGGCTGCGGTAGCGGTGTTAGACATAAAGTTGGTCAGACCGCAGGCCAGGATAAACAACACCGCGGTAATCAGATAAGGGCTCGGATTGCTGCCCATTACTCCGATAACGGCTTCGGCTATCATTTTTCCAGCGCCAGTTTTCTCTAAAGCCTTGCTCATAGGTAACATACCAGCAAAGAGAAAGATAGTAGTCCAATCGATGGCTTTGTAAGCTTCCTCTATCTTAAGACACCCTGTGATAACTACAATAAGAGCGCCGGTAACCGCAACGACTTCCAAGGGGTATTTCCCCCAGGCCATAACCACTACAGCTGCCAGCAGGACCAGGCCCGAGATCCACATACGTATTACATCAGCCTTCCCCCGACCAGAAGTTTCCTGGCTCAAACCCTCGGACTCTAGCTGGGCTGCACTGGCCTTAGCCACATCCTCCACTTCGGCCGCATCCCCGGTAGAAAGTAGCTTCTTGCCCAGAGTTAACATATAGATAGTACCGATAATAGCCATGGGAATACCAATCTTGGCGTATTCAAAGAAACCGAAGGAGGCAAGTTTCGCTTGATCTAAGGTGGCCTTGGCTATGACGTTGGGAGGTGTTCCTACCAGGGTGAGCATACCACCAAGGCTGGTAGCGTACGCTAGCGGCATTAAGAGCCTCTTATTGGACAGACCGGCGCTAGCCGCTATAGCCATGACAATGGGCAGCAGTACTGCTGTCGTGCCAGTGTTGCTGAGGACAGCGGAAAGGCCTCCAGCCACGATCATTACTGCCAAAAGAAGCCTCAGTTCGCTTTTACCCGCACCTTTTATTACGGTGTCGCCGATCAGCTTAGCTACGCCCGTCCGGAACAGAGCGGCACCGATAACAAAGGTGGCGGCAAACAACACTACTGTAGAGTTTGATAGACCGGAGAAGGCATCTTTTGCCGGAAGTACGCCTGTAAACACAAGCAATACATCTACCAAGATAGCCGTCACTGCTAGCGGTATCCTCTCAGTCACGAAAAGTATCAAGGCTAGCAAAAGTATTAATAAGGTAATGGTCGCTGGTGACATCCCCTACACCCCTTTCATCTTAAATTTTGGGAGTTTTTGCTTTCGGTTGCTTTAGAATGGCTTCTCACCCCCTCTCCTTCCCGCCAGGATAAACCGCTAACAAGATTAAAGACTATTAAGCTCCCCTATATCTTGGCCCCCCTCCCAGCTAAAGGTCGCCTTGCAATCATACTAACCCCACGAAAGATTAACCTCTAGCCCCAGCCAGCTACCAGCAAGAAGTTACAGAGGAATATTTCCATGTTTCTTTGCCGGCCGGCTCTCCCGTTTCGTGGAGAGTAGTTCCAGGGCTCGGACGAGATATCTCCTGGTCTGCCTGGGATCTATCACCGCATCGATGTAACCCCTCTCTGCCGCTACATAGGGATTGGCAAACAAGCGCCGGTATTCTCCTATTTTTTCCTGCCGCGCCTTTTGCGGATCTGCCGCCGCTTCTATTTCCTTACGGAAGATTATATTGGCCGCACCTTCCGGCCCCATCACCGCTATCTCTGCACACGGCCAGGCATATACTATGTCTGCCCCCAGGTCCCTGCTGCACATAGCCAGATATGCTCCACCATAGGCTTTGCGTATTATTAAGGTGATCTTGGGCACTGTGGCTTCAGAATAAGCGTGGAGCATCTTGGCCCCGTGCCGGATGATACCCCCATATTCCTGGTTGGTCCCAGGCAAAAAACCTGGAACATCTACAAAGTTGATGATGGGAATGTTAAAGGCGTCGCAAAAACGTATGAAGCGGGCTGCCTTGTCGGAACAGTTTATATCCAGGCAGCCAGCCATGACCCTGGGCTGGTTGGCTATAATGCCTATGGTACGGCCGTTTAAGCGAGCAAATGCTGTAATAATGTTGGGCGCATAAAGGGGCTGGACTTCAAAGAAGGTGCCCTGGTCTATAGCTCGTACTATGATCTCCCGCATATCATAGGCTTTGTTGGGGTCGTCAGGCACAATATTGAGCAACTCTTCTTCTTCCCGACCTGGGTCGTCCCCAGTATCTTGGATAGGCGGGTCTTCCATGTTGTTGCTGGGAAGATAGCTTAAAAGGGTGCGGATGAGCATAAAGCAATGGTCTTCGTTCTCGGCTGCAAAATGGGCTACCCCGCTTACCTGGTTATGGGTAAGAGCACCCCCTAATTGCTGACCGCTCACTTCTTCTCCCGTTACGGCTTTGATGACCTGCGGCCCAGTGATAAACATTTCGCTGGTTCCCTGGACCATGAAAATAAAGTCCATAAGCGCAGGTGAATATACCGCTCCCCCTGCACACG
>NZ_JAKKUR010000063.1 GCF_021890735.1 Thermanaeromonas sp. | reverse complement strand
CCCTACACTATACGTAACATCCTACGCCGTTCCGGGGTTAAGTGCCGTAAAGTCAAAACTTATAATGGTCAAAAACGTTATTTCGTAAACCTCTCAGCCTTCAAGCCCTTACAATTCTGGCAAATCGATACCAAGTACATAGCCGACCAGCATGCCTTGCCCCTAGAAGCTTATGCCGCTATTCTGCGTAACAAGTTGCCCAAGTACCAGTTTACGGCTATCGACATCAAAACCCGATTAAGGTTCATAGCCTATGCTACCGAGCTCAACTTCAAAAATGGCCTAACCTTCTTACTCCTCCTGGCCTATTGGCTACGGGCCTTCGGAGTAATAGACCACCTTTTCTTCCAGACCGACAATGGTGAGGAATTCGGAGGCTCAGCAACCTCCAGAAAACGAACCCTTATGCAGAACTTTATCTTCAACCACCTAGATGTCTCTTTGCTAAATATCCCGGCCGGACAAAAGCAGTTCAACACCTTCGTCGAGCGCTCTCACCGTACTGATGACGAAGAATTCTATGCCATTAACCTAGCAAAAGTGACTTCCAGAACCTCCTTCTTCAAAATGGCCCAGGACTGGATCCTGTATTTCAACTACCAACGCTCTCATTTCGGAAGAGACATGAAGGGCAAAACGCCAGTCCAAGCCCTTCATGCCTCCCGTATGGCCATAAATCCTGCCGTCGGTGCTATGCCCGTACTCCTCCTAGACCAGGTCTCGCTATATCTTGACTACTTCTGGAATATCTCCACTATCCCCTGGGATAACTCCCCCAAAAATTTAAAGCTTGTGAACGAAACTATGGCTCATTACCCTAGAAATTCCGCCTTATCCATTCTATGGCCTGGTCAAGGCGGGCAAGGACCTTATCTTTCCCCAGGAGTTCTAAAATATCAAAGAGCCCCGGCCCCATAGTGCGACCTGATACAGCAAGGCGCGTAGGATGGATAAGCTGGCCAGCAGGGATACCCAGTTCTGCGGCTAAATCGCGGTAGGCCTTCTCTGTGGTTTCTTTGTTGAAAGGCTCAACGTTTTTCAGCCTTTCCTTGGCCTGCTCAAGGAGATCTGCCGTTCCGGGAATAGCGAAAAATTTGCGTACCCCCTTCTCTTCATACTCGGTGATGTTGGTAAAGAAGTAGGAAGCCGCATCGGCTACTTCGGATAAGGTCTTTACGCGGTCACGAACCGCAGCAACTACTGCTCGGACATGAGGGTAACTATCCTCAGGTAAAGGTTCGGGAACGAAACCCTTAGCCTGCAGGAAAGGAATGGCCAACCTGGTCACTTTGTCCAGGTCCAAAGTGCGGAGGTAGTGACCGTTTATCCAGGTGAGTTTTTTGTTATCGTATATGGCTGCATTCTTTGATACTCTTTCTAGGGAGAACTGGCGTATAATCTCTTCCAAGGGAAGGATTTCTTCATCTCCCTCTGGCGACCAGCCCAGAAGGGCAAGATAATTGATGATGGCCTCTGGAAGGTATCCAGCTTCGCGATATTCCTCTACAGAGGTGGCACCGTGCCGCTTGCTGAGCTTGGTACGGTCAGGTGCTAGAATCATAGGAACATGGGCATATAACGGCAGTTCATATCCGAGGGCTTGAGCTACCAATATTTGTTTAGGAGTATTGGAAAGGTGTTCTTCTGCCCTGATGACATGGGTAATCCCTAGGTCGTGATCATCTATTACGGTGGCAAAATTGTAAGTCGGGATACCATTAGATTTGACAATGATAAAATCATCTAAGGTAGAATTATCGAACACTACTTCTCCCCTGATCACATCCTTGACTACTGTAGTTCCCTTATCAGGTACTTTCAGGCGAATAGTAGGGCGCCTGCCCTCATCTTCCAGACGGCAACGTTCCTGAGGTGTTAAGTTGCGACAACGGCCATCATAAGCCGGTGCCCGGCCCTCTGCTTGGGCCTGACGGCGTCGGGCAGCCAGTTCCTCCGGAGTACAATAACAAAGGTATGCTTTATCTTCAGCCAGCAAACTTTCAGCTGCTTTACGGTACAAGTCTAGACGTTCGGATTGTAAATAGGGACCTTCATCCCACTCCAGTCCTAACCATTTAAGCGAATTTAAAATTTCCCGGTAAGATTCTTCCGAGGACCTTTCTAGGTCGGTATCATCTATCCGTAAAATGAAGGTGCCCCCGTGCTTGCGTGCGAAGAGCCAGTTAAAAAGGGCTGTACGGGCTCCGCCGATATGGAGGCTACCGGTAGGACTGGGAGCAAACCGTACACGTACGTTCAAATTGCATCCACCTCTTTTCTGGCTTAAATTTCATAGCATGTAGAGCTTGGAGGGTATAGTTCATACGAGTTTTAAGTTCCATCTGATTTTATACCCTTTTTTTGTTACCTGCTATCAACTCTTCATAAAATGTTGCCAGTCGCTGAGCCATACTGGCTGAAGAAAACTGGCGGACGTTTTCTCGGGCTCGGACGCTCATAATTTGGCGTATTTCTTCGTTGCTAATAATGTCTTTAACAGCCTTGGCAAAGAGCTTTTCATCCGGAGGGACCAGAAACCCATCTACGCCGTCCTGTACCATAGCTTTTACTCCGTAGGCGGACACAGCTACTACGGGTAGCCCGGCTGCCTTGGCTTCCGCTATTACCAAGCCTTGGGTTTCGGTCATGGAGGAAAAAACGAAAAGGTCTGCTCCACGGTATATATTAGGCATCTCTTCAAAAGGGAAAGCTCCCAGGAAATGGACCGCTTCCTCTATACCTAATTTTTCCACTTCTGCACGCAATCTTTTCTCCCAGGGTCCGCTCCCAACCAACACTAAATGGGATTGGGACAAAGACGCCCGGATGAGGGCGAAACTCCTCAAAAGGAATTCCAAATTTTTTTCTTTCCCTAAGCGGCCTACATAAAGGAGGATTATGTCCTTCTCGCCCAACCCGGTATAACTTCGGAGCCACGTGGGGTCTGCTCTCTCATAAGATGATATATCCACACCCGTGGGAAGAACTTCCACCCGGGTGCGTATACCGGAGTTCTGCAGGAAAGAAGCAATCTCGGGGGAGGGAGCAATAACCAGATGGCAGTGGTTACAAAACCAAATGGTATATCGGCGAACCCAAGAACTCGCCCATGCCGGTGCTAAAGGGAAATAATGAATATACTGTTCATAAAGGGTGTGATAAGTGCACACTAAAGGTAGTCCTAATTTTAAAGCAGCCCTTGCTCCCAACTGGCCCAGAAGAAAAGGGGAATGGACATGCACTAATTCTACTTCCAGACGTTTCAATGTATCTTTGAGCCCAGGCGCCCAAGGAATGGCTACGGCGAATTCCTTAAAATTGGGAGCCCTAAAAGACGGAAAGCGAAAGACGTCCTCTTCTTTCTCTTTTTGCCCGTAGCTTGGTGCAAAAATATATACCTTGTGCCCCTTTTTCCTAAGTTCCCTGGCAAAAGTTTCAATGGAACGCACAACCCCACTACGGTAAGGGCGGTAACTATCCGAAAAAATAGCTATATGCAAATTCAAAAGCCTCCATTATCCGCATTTACTAAAGCCGCACGTACAGGTAACACAGCCTTCTTGATAGCGTAAGGGTGCCCCGCACTCCGGGCATATACCTTTTTTAATAAGCTCTTCCTCCCTATTCTCCCCCGGATTTTCCCCCTGACTGCAATTTTCCTTGGCAGCGCAGACTTCTTCCAAAGCTGCGGCTATACTGGTTGAAAGCTGAGGACCGTGTTGCTGCCAATTCTTCAGTTCCTGAGCAAGGACCCGGCCTATAATGTCTGGGCAGGATTTGCCGACTATGTCTTTATCGGTGGCCCGCCTACGCATATAGTTGGGACAGCTTACCGAGGTTAGCTGGTCGATAATAGCCTCGGGGGCTATATTAGCCCGCAAGGCTAAAGAGATGAGCCGGCTTACTCCTTCGGTAAAACCACTGCAGCCGCCTGAAGAACCGGTAGTTATAAAGGTTTCGATAAGCCCCTCCTGGTCGTAGTTTACAGTAATATACATCTTGCCGCAACCGGTCTTAACCTGCTCTGTGACCCCTATGGTGCGCTTGGGACGGGGCCGGGGATAGGTTTTAGCCTGTTGTTTAAGGTTACTACCGAGGGGCTGGGCACCCGTAACATACACTTGGCTTTCCCGGCTGCCCGACCGGTATACCGTAACCCCCTTGCATCCTAGCTCGTAAGCCAGTTCAAAGACGCGCCGCACGTCTTCTTTCGTGGCAGTGGGCGGAAAATTGACCGTCTTAGATACGGCATTATCCGTGGCCCGCTGGAAGGCTGCCTGCATACGTACATGCCATTCCGGAGCGATTTCTAAAGCTGTTACAAACACCCGGCGGATCTCCGGAGGGATTTCAGGTATATCCCGAACATTACCCGTTACGGCTACCCGGGCTATGATGTGCTCGGCTTCTGGAGGGGAGAAATTTGAGCGAACGTATTCTTCAAAAACCGGATTTACCTCGGTCAAGCTTGCACCGTCTAATACGTTTTTAGTGTAGGCTAAAGCAAAAACAGGTTCGATACCCGAGCTAGTTCCGGCAATCATACTTATGGTACCTGTAGGAGCTATAGTTGTACAGGTGGCATTCCTCCGCTTTTGACCCCGGTAGATGCTTTTTTCGATGTTGGGGAAACTTCCCCGCTCTTCGGCCAGGCTTTCGGAAGCCTTCACTGCCTCCTTCTGGATGAAAGACATCACTTTATATCCCAAATCAACCGCTTGTTCAGAGTCATAGGGTATCTTAAGCTTAAAGAGCATGTCCGCCCAACCCATAACTCCTAAGCCGATTTTGCGGTTGCCCCGTACCATCTCGGTAATTTTATCAATGGGGAATTGATTGACCTCGATCACGTTGTCTAAAAAACGTACCGACCAGTAGACAGTATTGGCTAGCTTGTCCCATAAAATTTTTCCATTCTCTACCATATGGGCGAGATTAATGGAACCCAAATTGCAAGCCTCGTAAGGTAGCAAGGGCTGTTCACCGCAGGGGTTGGTAGCTTCTATCTCTCCCAGCTCAGGAGTGGGGTTTCCTTCATTCAGGCGGTCCAAGAAAATAATCCCCGGTTCACCATTGGCCCAGGCATGGCTTACGATTTCATCGAAAACTTCCCGGGCTTTAAGCTTGCCATATATTTTACCATCAAACTTAAGTTCATAGTAATCGTCCCGTGCCAAGGCTTCCATAAATTCCTTGGTCAGGGCTACCGAGATGTTAAAATTGGTGAGCTCATTGTTGTCTTCTTTGCAGCGTATGAACTCTAATATGTCGGGATGGTCTACCCGCAGGATGCCCATGTTGGCGCCCCGTCGAGTACCACCCTGTTTTATGGCTTCAGTGGCCGCATTAAATACCTTCATAAAGGAAACGGGGCCCGAGGCTATTCCACCGGTAGAACGTACGGGGCTATTCTTAGGACGCAGGCGAGAAAAAGAAAAGCCGGTACCTCCACCACTTTTGTGTATAAGGGCAGCATCCTTAAGGGCTGTAAAGATGGCCTCCATACTATCTTCTACTGGTAGAACAAAACAGGCCGAAAGTTGCCCCAACTCACGGCCCGCGTTCATCAAAGTAGGGCTGTTAGGTAGGAAATCTAAAGAGGTCATTAGATTATAAAAACGATTCGTGTACTCCTCAAGCTTGTCCTCAGATAACCTAGGATTAAGTTTTTTCTCTGCCAGGGCAATTGCCTTGGCTACTCTCATAAACATTTCTTCCGGGGTTTCTACCGGGACGCCATTTTCCTTTCGGAGGTATCTTTTCTCTAAAATCAACCTTGCATTGCGAGTTAGGTTCATGATCTCCCCCCAAGTTATCTACAATTTTATCCACATTATCCACTAAATGTTAAGGTAGAGGTAGATAAATACTAAAACAACTCCCCTCCCCTACCCGGCTTGAGACCTTGATTTTACCTCCATGTCCTTCTATTATCCGCTGACTCAAAGTCAACCCTAACCCGGTCCCTTGTTCCTTTGTGGTATAAAAGGGGTCAAAGATTTTAGGCAGTTGTTCCGGCGGTATCCCGGGACCGTTATCCTTGATACTTATGACCACCATATTTTCCTCTCGATCTACATGGCTTTTTATCTCTACCCGGCCGCCCGGGCCGGTGGCTTGGATGGCGTTAGATGCTATGTTAAGAATGACCTGTTTGATCTGCGCCGGATCTAAGAAAACGAGAGGCAAGTTCTCTCCCTTGATAAATTCTAACATAACTTCGTTCATCAATGCTTCCTGTTCGGCTAAAAGCAGGGCCTCGGATATCAGTTCGTTTACGTCAGTTATTTTAAGCTGGGGTTGCGAGGGCTTGGCCAGTGACAGAAATTCTTTGATTATGTTATTAATACGATCTAGCTCTTCTAGCATTATCTGGAAATATTCCCGTTCAGGTCCCTCCGGATTGTACCTGTGCTGGAGGAGCTGAAGAAAGCCGCGGATAGAGGTTAGAGGATTTCTAATCTCGTGGGCCATCCCCGCAGCTAGTTCACCTACTATAGCTAGCTTTTCCCTCAGGTAAAGCTTTTCATCCAGTTCAAAGGTTTCGGCCATGGCGATCACCCCTTTTAATATCTTCCACGGCCAGCAAGATTTTCCTTCTAAGCTTGAACCACTTTCAGGGTCCTTAACCTGTTGATGGCAGCCGCTATTTCCTGAGGCCGGGGTAAAGCGTAATCCCCGGGATGCTGGCCGTAGAAGGGGGAGATTATATCGAGGCCTTTTCTGTTTATATCCTCCAACACAAGATGGATAAGTTCTTTTAGAGTCCGGCGGTTATCGCAATAGCGCTCCGAGAGGTAACGGATAATATCGCCAATGGCCCTAGTCTGCGAGGGATCGACTAATTGTTCGACGTAGGAAAGATCGATGTCTTCATAGCCGAAAGTAATTTCATCCACCCCGTGGGCTTTTATTTTAGTCTTTCCTCGGCGTCTAGGGTCAAAGCTTTCCTTCAACGGAATGCGGGGACGCAATCGTCCGAAAGGACCACCTTCTTGCTGCCTGTGGGTTACAAATTTTGCAGCGATCTCTTTGGCCTGTGAAGTTACATCCCGGGGAATATAACCGTCCATCATTATAACAGTATCGGCTACATCAAAATAATCTCCAGAACCACCTACTACCATGATAGTAGAGATACCCATCTCTTTCAAGTGTTTAACCCGATCGATGAAAGGTGTTATGGGTTCTTTTTCTTTCGCTACGAGTTGCTGCATCCTGTGGTCACGAATCATAAAATTGGTAGCGCTGGTATCCTCGTCTAAAAGAAGAAGGCTTGTACCTATCTCTAACGCTTCTATAATGTTTGCTGCCTGCGAAGTACTCCCGCTAGCTTCCTCAGTGGAAAAAGCTTTTGTATCCTGCCCATAGGGTAAATTATTTATAAACGGACTGATATCTACCTTTTCCACCCTACGGCCGTCTTCAGCCCGTATTTTTACCGCATCCGCCAACGTCACTACTAGCTCGCGGCCGTCGCCAGGGATATGGTTGTAAACCCCTCGCTCTAAAGCTCTAAGGAGAGTAGATTTTCCGTGGAATCCCCCCCCTACGATCAGAGTAATGCCCTGAGGGATACCCATTCCCCTAATCGGGCCGGCGTTAGGAGCTTTGAGTTCCACCTCTAAAGTAGGCGGGGAAACAAAGGGAATGGCTTTCTCAGCAGGAAGCGGTAACTGACTTATGCCGCTCCTTCGGGGTAAGATAGCCCCGTTACCCACAAAAGCTACCAAACCTGCGGGTTTTAATTGTTCCCGCAGGGCTTCCTGGTCTTCAGCCACTGCTACGTGACGTCGCGCTTCTTCCAGGTCTCGAGGACCGCGGCATAGAAGCCCTTCCTCAATAATTCGAGGTATATCGCCGAAGAGCATTTCGGCGGCTTCTCGACCTAGGATAGTCCGTCCCCTAGCGGGTAACCCCAGTGACAACCGAACCTCAACAAAATCAGGGGAGATGATCATAGCTGTACGGGGTAGTATTTCTTGGCCACCACTATCAATGAAGAGCAAACCACTTTTTCCTGTACCACGATGTCGTGGACCTAACGCGCGTATAGCTTTAGCTACTCGGCGAGCGAGGAAATCTTCAAGAGCTATCCGGCGCACCCTTGTAGACCAAAGGTCAGCGGGCCAAGCGGTTTTTTTATGATCTACCCTTATCCTTACCCGGGAAGGACTGGCAAAGGGATCTCCTTGGATATAGTCGAAGTACATAGTAAAATAATCTATTTGATATACACCATGGAGTTCTTTATATGCTTTATACCCTCTACCGTCTATGGAGTTAAGTAGGCGGGAGAGCTGTTCTTTGTTCTTCATTTCCCTTCCCTTTTAACCTAAAATTTCACCTCAAAATTAAATCCAGGTTTTAACCTGGTAGCTCTACCCGGGCAGCCGGTGGGGCTATTTCGGCTGGATCCGGTGTTAATTTATATTCTATACTGATAAGCCCCTTGGTGTGAATATGGATATACCGCTTGCAATGCCGACATTTTATTATAACAGTATTCCCTTCTATTTGGCATACTATCTTTTTGCACTGACAGCGGAAATCTTTCACCTGGCCCGCCCTCCCTGCGCGGTTTTATGTCCATACCTTCACAATCTAGCTTATTTTTGTACATGTATTTTCGGTATAAGTACTTGTTATTCCTTCTGCGTTTCCAAGGCCAGATCTACTATTTTTTGTACCAAGTCCGGGAAACTATATCCGGCCGCCCGCGCAGCATCGGGCAAGAGACTAGTAGAGGTTAATCCGGGTATACTGTTTATCTCTAAAATATAAGGGTCCTTCCCTCCTGCTACTATAAAATCTACCCGTCCAAAACCCCGGCATCCTGTAAAAGCGTAAGCTTCTTTAGCTATTAGCTTAATTTTTTCTTGAACCTCTTGGGGTAACCGGGGTGGAATGATGTGCTCGCTTAATCCTGGTGTGTATTTAGCTTTGTAATCGTAAAAGCCTGTATGGGAGATGATCTCAATAAGAGGCAATACCTCGGGCTCTTCGTTACCTAAGACGGCTGCAGTAACTTCCGGACCCTCTAAAAACTTTTCCACCAAAACACGGTTATCGTATTGTAAGGCCTCGGAAAGGGAGGGAGCGATCTCCCCTTCGGAGCGGACGATATAAGTACCTATAGTTGATCCTTGGGTCGGTGCCTTGACTACAATAGGTAACCCCAATCTTTCCCGGATCTCTTTTATTGTTTGAGAAAGCTTTTGCCCTAGACACTGGTCACGAGAAAAAACTAAAAAAGGCGCTGTCGGCAGACCAGCCTGTTGTAACAGCCGTTTGGTAACTATCTTGTCCATGGTTATGGCGCTAGCCAAAACACCGCTGCCGGTGTAAGGTATTCCCAGAAGTTCCAACATACCCTGCACTGAGCCGTCTTCTCCGGGCTTACCGTGAAGGGCAATGAACACCAAGTCCGGACGAGAGTTTAAAAGTTCCGAAGGCGTACGGGGAGAAAGATCGAGTTTATACACCTCATGCCCTTTGGTTACCAGTGCCTGATACACCGCCTCACCACTTTTTAAAGATATTTCCCTTTCACTGGATGGGCCGCCCATAAGCACGGCTATTTTCATAGGCTAATTTCAGTCCTCCTTTGTACCCTGTAATATAATTTATATTCCATTTTCCCCGGAAGAAACCTGCCCGAGGCAGGTAGCTTTGTCGTGCAAAAAATTAAGCCTTGACAGCAGAAGCATGCAAGGCCTTGACTATGATAGCGGTTAAAGTTTATAATAAATGTAGTGCAGGGGCGTAGCTCAATTTGGCAGAGTAGCGGACTCCAAATCCGTTGGTTGCAGGTTCGAGTCCTGTCGCCCCTGCCA
>NZ_JAKKUR010000142.1 GCF_021890735.1 Thermanaeromonas sp. | reverse complement strand
AGTGGTATCTAAATTTAAATTAGCGGGGGGATCCTTATTTTCCTCCTTTTTTCTCCCCCTTTCTCGCCCTCACTACTCTTTAAAACTGGTGATCCCTCAGCCCAGTTGTCTCTTGAAAGGAAATGGCTCGCAAATGTAGAATCTAACAAATAATCATGTCAAAATCTAAAAGTTAGCGTTCGACATATACGGAGGGAATAAGGCATGACGAACCCTAACAAATTCGAAGAAATTGCAAGCAAACTAGGAGCTACCGCCAGGGAAACAGAGCTATGGAAGCAACTGATGGAAGTCTCCGTTGCTGCCCGGGGGGAAGAAGAAAAGCAAGTCCTAACCGAAGTATTACGCTCTTTAATAGGAGAATTGGGCGAGAACCAAGTAGCCGAAAAAGTTACACAAATAGCTAACGAACTGCCGGAATACCCGGTGGTAAAAGTTATGCAATACATAATCCAGGTTTCCGCAAGCCTGCGGCGGGAACAAGAACATACTCTATCCCAGCTAAGGCAAATGCTTTCTGAGCTGGCCACCCCTATAATCCGCATATGGACAGACATGTTACTTGTAGCCATGATCGGCAACATCGATAGTCAAAGAGCGCAGGACATCGCAGAAAGATTGCTCAATCGGGTCAGTTCGGCCCGGGCCAAAGTTGTTATAGTGGACGTTACTGGTGTACCTATGATTGATACTGTGGTAGGCGGGTTCTTGATTGAGATGTTTAACGCAATTAAGCTGCTGGGCGCAGAAGTAATTCTTACAGGAATCAAACCGGAGGTAGCCCATACCTTAGTCAAGCTTGGAGTAGACTTTCGGATGGTTTCTATTGCCCGGGATCTGGAGGACGCCCTGCGGCGCGGAATCGCCATTACTATGGAAGAAAGCAAGAAACGGCGTCAGCTAGCCTTGAGCTTGGCCGGAAGCGGATCACGTGAGAGTGGTGAAGGGGATGTCTTCTAACCTGGAGCGAGTGGTCCCTATCTTGCAGATAGCAGATTTCTTGCTGGTACCTATCCAGATAGATTTGGACGACCGAACTGTTGGTAGGTTACAGCAGCAGTTAATGCGCGAAATCGAGCGAACCAGGGCGAAGGCAGTAATATTAGATGTCCGCATGGTGGAGGTAATAGATAGCTATATCTCTTATACCCTCTCCGAGACTGCTGCCATGGCCCGCCTTATGGGATGCCGCACGATACTGTGCGGCATCCAGCCCCCGGTAGCTTTAACCCTTGCCCAGATGGGAGTCGTCCTAGAAGAACTTACTGTGGCCCGGGACCTAGAGCATGCCCTGGTGCTGGCTAGCTCTCTCTAGGAGTGGGTAAAAGGTGGGTTTAGACAAAATAGATACTATCCTCGAAAGCCCAGCTCATGAGTTTGATGTTGTAGTTCGTATAGCTCGGGAAGAAGATATTGCCGTAGCCAGGCAAATGGCAAAGCAGTTGGCTCAAGAAACAGGTTTTTCCTTAGCTGATGTTACCAAAATTGCCACTGCTGTTTCTGAACTCGCCCGTAATATTTACCGTTATGCCAACCAAGGCCGCATAATGATAAGAAAAAAGTTAGAAGAAAAGGATGGGCCTTGCATAGAGGTCATAGCTGCTGACCGCGGCCCTGGGATCCCCGATGTCGACTTGGTGCTCACCCGGGGATATACCACCTACGAGCGGAGCCTAGGAATAGGGCTTTCCGGTGTAAAGCGCCTCATGGACTCTTTTGCTATTTATTCTGAGGTGGGTAAAGGAACGGTGGTCATTACGGAAAAGAGGAGGCGCAAGTTTTGACTCTATCTATTCAAGACCTGTACGGTCACGGGTGGAGCCTGTGGAGTTGCTGGAGACCAAGGGCCGGATACAAAGTGGGCGGAGATTTCTGTTACATGTTCTTAGGAGAAAAAAGCCTGGTTACAGCGGTTGTTGACGTGCTGGGGCATGGGGAGGAAGCCTACCGTTGCGCCCTGGAACTTTTCAACGTAATGAATAAACATGAAGAAAACCTGGAAACCCTTTTTACGATGTTGGAGGCCACAGCAGCGCGTTACAGAGGTTGCGCCCTCTTTCTAGGCGCCCTGTCGGATTCTTTGATAAAGTATATTATGGTAGGGAATATGAGGGCATGGGTCCTTCAGGAGCCCGGAAAGATAGACCTCTTGTACGCCCAACCCGGGGTGGTAGGGGGGCGCAGGTTGAATCCGGTTACAAGAGAAGTAAAATTGGCAGGAACGTGTGCCCTTATAGTGTGTTCTGATGGTATAAGGCGGAGCTTCGTCCCGCCCAAGGATTATTTATCTCTCACATATGACGGGATGGAAATAGTAGGAAAAATTCTGGAAAAATACGGTATACACGAGGATGACGCTAGCATTCTTGTGGGAAGGAGGTGCAGGTAATTTGGCTTCTGAAAGTTTTTACGATACTTACAAAAATTACCTGGAACGCTATGTTTGCGAGGGTGGGACAGAAGGGGTTCTGCTGGAAGCTTATCAAGATCTTACACATGGCCTCGATGATAACCA
>NZ_JAKKUR010000141.1 GCF_021890735.1 Thermanaeromonas sp. | reverse complement strand
GTAGGTTCGATCATCATAGCTTCGGGCACTATAAGGGGAAAATAAATCGTAGGAGCGTGGAACCCGTAATCTAATAGCCTTTTGGCTATATCTAAAGTGCGTACCCCTGCCTCCTTTATACGAGGCCCGGGGGCAATTACAAATTCGTGCTTGCATAAACCATCATAGGGCACATGATAATAAGGCCGCAAGAGGCTCAAAAGGTAGTTAGCATTTAACACCGCCTGCTGGCTTACCTCTTTTAATCCCTGGGGGCCTAAAGTACGGATATAGGTATAAGCCTTCACTAGAACAGCAAAATTACCGTAGAAGGTCTTTACCGGGCCGATGCTCTGGGGCCGATTATAATCCAGATAATACTCGCCCCGGTCAGCATCGAAAGCGACCACCGGAACCGGCAAGAAGGGAGCCAGGTGCTCTTTCACCCCCACCGGGCCGCTGCCCGGACCTCCACCACCGTGAGGGGTAGAAAAAGTCTTATGCAGGTTTACATGCACTACATCGAAGCCCATATCTCCGGGCCGTGCGATACCCATGATAGCGTTTAGATTGGCCCCATCATAGTAGAGCAAGCCTCCGGCTTCATGTACCAGACGGGCCATGGTAAGAATATCCCTTTCAAAAAGGCCTAGAGTATTGGGGTTGGTGAGCATCAGCGCGGCTGTATCCGGACCGAGGGCAGCTTCTAAAGCTTGAATTTCCACCAGGCCCTGCTCGTTGGAGGGTATCTGGACCACTTCCAAACCCGCCATGGCCGCGCTGGCGGGGTTGGTCCCGTGGGCAGAATCGGGAACCAAAACCTTCTTGCGGTGGGTTTCACCCCGGCTACGGTGGTAAGCTGCAATTATGAGGAGGCCGGTAAGTTCCCCATGGGCCCCCGCTGCCGGCTGTAAGGTTACCGCGTCCATACCCGTAATCTCGGCCAGGTATCCCTGCAAGCGGTACATGAGTTCCAGGGCCCCTTGGGCAAATTCATCGGGTAAATAGGGGTGTAAATTTGTAAAACCCGGAAGTCCGGCCGTAACTTCGTTAACCTTGGGGTTGTATTTCATAGTGCATGAACCTAAAGGGTAAAAGCCTGTATCCACGCCATAATTTAAGCTGGAAAGGTGGGTGAAATGCCTGACCACCTCTATTTCGCTTAACTCCGGCAAGTCAGCATCCTCAGAACGTCTCCATTTTTCAGGGAGATATTCCTCTACCCGCCCTGGCACATCGCAAGCAGGTAGAATATATCCTTGCCGTCCAGGGGCCCCTAGCTCGCATAAAAGGGGTTCCAGGGACATTTTATACCTACCTCCTTTATAGTTCCTTCAAGGCTTTCACCAAAGCATCTATTTCAGACTTGGTCCTTGCCTCTGTAACGCAGAAAAGCATGGCCCCTTCTAATTCGGGATAAAACCGCCCTAGATCAAACCCTCCCGCTATGCCGCGCTTAGCCAAATGATTAGCTACTTCCTTAGGAGGACGGGCCGCGCGCAAAGCAAACTCGTGGAAGAAAGGCCCGGTAAAGACAGGGTTTATCCCTTCTACCTTTAGTAGCTCTTCATAAGCATAGTGGGCCTTAAGCAGGCACTGCTCAGCCACTTCTTTTAAGCCCTTTTTCCCCAAGCAGGCCAAGTATATGGTAGCAGCCAGGGCGCAAAGTGCTTCGTTGGAGCAGATATTAGAAGTGGCCTTTTCCCGCCGGATGTGTTGTTCCCGCGCCTGCAGGGTGAGGACAAATCCCCGGTTCCCTTTGGTATCTACAGTCTGGCCTGCAATCCTCCCCGGAAGCCTCCTCACTAAATTTTCCTTGGCTGCCAAGAAACCCAGATAAGGGCCACCGAAATTTAGCGGGTTTCCCAGGCTCTGGCCTTCACCTACGGCCAGGTCTGCTCCGTATTCACCCGGCGGGGCCAAAAGCCCTAAAGAGACAGGATTCACCACAGCTATGAAGAGGGCTCCCGCTTTGTGGGCCAGCTCGCAAGCTTCAGACATATCCTCTAGCTGGCCTACGAAATTGGGCTGCTGGAGGATAACCCCGGCCACGTCCCGGCTTACCAGGTGAGATAAGGTTTCCAAAGAAGTCCGCCCATCCTCCCAGGGGATCTCCACAAGTTCAATACCCTGCCCCCAGGTGTAGGTCTTAAGTACAGCCCGGTACTGGGGATTAACCGCCCGGGAAACTAAAAGCTTATTTCGCCTGGTAGCAGCACAAGCCACCAAACCCGCTTCTGCCATGGCCGTGGCTCCATCATAATGGGAAGCCGTGGCTACCTCTAACCCGGTTAGTTCACATATCAGAGACTGGAATTCAAAGATGGCCTGCAGGGTGCCCTGGCTTACTTCGGGTTGGTAGGGAGTGTAAGCTGTATAAAACTCCGAGCGGGAAAGCAGCGCGTTTACAACGCTAGGTATATAATGCTCATAAGCTCCAGCGCCCAAAAAGGAGATCATATCAACCCTGTTCTTCCCGGCGAGTTCCTGCAAATGGCGTAAAACCTCGGCTTCGGCCAGGGGAGCGGGCAAGTCCAGCTCCCGTTTTA
>NZ_JAKKUR010000062.1 GCF_021890735.1 Thermanaeromonas sp. | reverse complement strand
GAGAGCTGAAGGAGATGGTGGCCAAAGTAGCTTGGACAGGCTCAACCGTGTTATTAAGAGGGGAGAGTGGCACGGGGAAGGAACTATTTGCTCATGCTATTCACAACGCTTCACCACGCTACCATGGACCCTTCATAAAGGTTAACTGTGCAGCCATTCCAGAAAATCTACTGGAATCTGAACTCTTTGGTTATGAAGAGGGCGCCTTTACAGGGGCAAAAAAAGGAGGGAAAGCTGGTAAGTTTGAATTAGCTAATGGAGGTACGATATTTTTGGATGAAATAGGAGATATGCCTTTAAATATGCAGGCTAAGCTTTTAAGGGTTCTTCAAGAAAAGGAAGTAGAGCGCGTAGGAGGTAACAGGCCGATTAAAATAGATGTTCGTGTTATTGCTGCGACAAATTGTGACTTAGAAAAGTTGGTAAAAGAGGGAAGATTTAGGGCTGATCTATTTTATCGTCTGAATGTGGTAACTCTTGAAATACCGCCCTTGAGGGAACGTAAAGGAGATATTCCGGTATTGGTTGAGCATTTTTTAGATAAACTGGGAAGGACTTTAGGCTGTGGGAGAAAAAAGATTAGCCCCGCTGCTTTAGAAGTTTTAGTTCGGCACAACTGGCCTGGCAACGTTAGGGAATTAGAAAACGTATTAGAGCGAGCTCTAAATGTAGTAGACGGGCCTGAGATTTTGCCTCATCACCTACCACCTTATTTGACGGAAGGGCAGGGGGCTAGGCCCTTGCGACCATTGAAAGAAACGTTGGCGAAGGTGGAGAGAGATTTGTTAGAAGAGGCACTGAGATATACCCATGGAGACTGTCTTGCGGCAGCACGTCTTTTGGGACTGAGCAAATCAGCTTTTTACGAAAAGGTAGCGCGATACCGATTAGGCAAAAAGTTTTCCGGAAACACGGAATAAGTCCTGATTTCCGGAAGGAGGTATTGGAGCCGCTTTAGACCTATTTATATCAGAATTAGCCGAAACAATCGATTCCGGGAATCCGGAACACAATAACGAAACGCGAATTTATTCCCTCAGCCATTTGCTCTGCATATTGTTCAATTCATCGGACTCTAATGCTTGGCATGAAAGTTGCTTTTTAAGTTCCATAGAAGGTCACTGTTATCAGAATACGAGAAAGGGGGGGGTTGTAGAATTTTAGAATAAAGTGGAAAAAGAGAGAGTGAGAGCACAAAGAGGAGAAAAAAGGAAATTATTACAAAGAACGAAAGATACTGAACTAAGGAGGTTGAACATGTGGCATTTGTTAGCATTTTGTTTATACTAATAAGCCTTGGATTATTAATGTTTTTCGCTTATCGCGGCTGGTCGGTCATTCTTATGGCTCCCGTTTTTGCTTTGTTAGCGGCCGCAGCGAGCGGATTGCACGTATTACCTAGCTACACCGAGCTGTTCATGCCTAAGATGGTCACTTACATCAAGAACTTCTTCCCCATATTTATGTTAGGTGCCGTCTTTGGTAAAGTGATGGAAGATTCAGGAGCAGCACGTTCCATTGCTCACTGGGTAGTACGTTCACTTGGTAAAGAACGGGCGATTATAGCGGTGGTGTTGGCTTGCGCCATTTTGACCTATGGAGGAGTAAGCCTATTTGTAGTAGCCTTTGCCGTTTATCCCTTTGCAGCGGCTCTGTTTAAAGAGGCAGGCATCCCCAAACGGCTGATACCTGCTTGTATTGCCCTTGGCTCTTTTACCTTTACCATGGTAGCTGTACCTGGTACACCGCAGATCCAGAATATGATCCCTACCCGTTATTTTGGAACGACAGCTTATGCCGCTCCGGTTACCGGTATCTTATATACCATCATCGTTTTTGTTGCTGGAGTAGCCTGGCTGGAGTGGCGGCGGCGTAAAGCTATGCTAGCGGGCGAAGGTTACGGACAGCACACCAAGAATGAACCGGAAGCAATCGACAATAATAACCTTCCACCTGTATGGTCATCGCTTTTTCCTATGGTCTTAGTGCTGCTACTGAACTTCGTATTAACTAAGGTCTTCACAGGCCTCAAGCCCGACATTATGAAGCCTTTCCAGGGTGCGAGCCCCGTATCTCAGGTTGCTCCTACCTGGGCCCTGTTGGTTGCTCTGGTGATAGGCATTATAACGGCTATATGCTTAAACTGGCGTACCATGAAAGGTAAATATGTCAACAGTTTAAACCAAGGTACTCTAGGCTCCTTATTAGCGATAATGAACACAGCCTCTGAAGTAGGTTATGGAAATACGATAGCTGCTCTTATAGGTTTTCAAGCCATAGCAGAAGCTTTGATGTCCATTAAAGTGGGTGGGATGCCTCTTGTTTCAGAATTCATCACCGTCAACGTTCTGGCTGGTATAACTGGCTCAGCCTCGGGAGGCATGAGTATAGCTTTAGAAACTATGAGCAAGCAGTACTTGGACTGGGCCTTGAACGTCGGCCTTAATCCACAGCTTCTACACCGAATAGCGGCTATGGCTTCCAGCGGCTTTGATACGTTGCCTCATAACGGTGCAGTAATCACGTTGTTGGCTATCTGCGGCTTGACCCACAGGGAGTCGTATTTAGATATCTGCATGGTATCGTTGGTTATTACCTTTACTACAGGGTTCCTGATGGCCCTTTTAGCTCCGGTTATTGGCTTCGTGTAAGGCCAAGAAGACGCTACTATGAGCGAAAATCCATTTCTGTTTGAAGTCCACTATTAAGCTGCAGGGGCTCCTTCCGAGGGCCCCTGCCATACAGTCCCTCCAATGAATATTTTCTGCAGTGAGGAGGTCTCGCTAGACATGGCTCCTAAGTTTGTGCCAGCAGAAGAAGCAGTAAAGCTAGTGCAAGACGGAGATACCTTGGCTATCAATGGGTTTGTAGGGAATGCGCACCCCGAAGAATTAACTTCTGCGCTAGAGAAGCGATACTTAAGCACTGGTCGTCCGCGTGGGTTAACCTTAGTCTATGCGGCAGGGCAGGGAGATGGGCAGGACCGGGGCATGAATCACCTGGCCCACGAGGGGTTACTGAAAAGGGTTATCGGTGGTCACTGGAATTTAGCCCCGAAGTTAGGCCGTCTCGCAGTAGAGAATAAAATAGAGGCTTATAATTTCCCGCAGGGGGTAATCTCGCAACTATTCCGCGAGATAGCTGCAAAAAGGCCAGGTTTAATAACTCATGTAGGTTTAAAAACCTTCGTTGATCCCCGGCTAGAGGGTGGTAAGCTAAACAGCGTTACGTCTGAAGACTTAGTGGAAGTAATTAACATTGGAGGACGTGAGAGGCTCTTTTACAAGGCCTTTCCGATCAATATCGCATTCATCCGGGGTACTACGGCGGACGAAAAAGGTAACATCACCATGGAGAAAGAAGCTGCCTGCCTGGAAGCGCTAGCCATTGCCCAAGCTGCTCGGAACTCTGGGGGCAAGGTGATAGTGCAGGTGGAACGAATAGCGCAAGCTGGTACCTTAGATCCTCGGCTAGTTAAGATTCCTAGCATTTTAGTTGACGTAGTAGTGGTAGCCCAGCCAGAAAATCATTATCAGACCTTTGCTGAGCAATATAATCCCGCATACAGCGGCGAAGTTAAGATTCCTCTTGCCCAGTTACCATCCATACCGCTGGATGAACGTAAAATCATAGCGCGCCGTGCTCTATTTGAGTTGTACCAGGGTGCTATCGTGAACCTCGGGATAGGTATTCCGGAAGCCATTGGGGTCGTTGCGGCAGAAGAAGGTATTAGTGATTACATGAGCTTGACTGTGGAAGCAGGCCTTATTGGAGGCGTCCCAGCAGGCGGGCTAAGCTTTGGAGCTGCGGTTAATCCCGAGTGTATTATCGATCAGCCCTCTCAGTTTGATTTCTATGACGGAGGAGGCCTAGATCTAGCTTTCCTAGGTATGGCCCAGATGGATGGGGCAGGAAATGTGAACGTTTCTAAATTTGGTCCCCGTATTGCAGGTGCAGGCGGGTTTATAAACATAACCCAAAATGCCAAGAAGGTTGTCTTTTGCGGAAGCTTTACTGCAGGAGGCTTGGAGGTTAGTACCGGTGACGGCCGGTTGTCTATACGAACCGAAGGGAAGTTTCAGAAGCTAGTGCCTAGGGTGGAGCAGGTCACATTTAGCGGTGAATATGCGCGGGAACAGGGGCAGACCGTTTTGTATATTACAGAACGAGCTGTTTTCGAGCTAAGGCCAGATGGGGTTTATCTAACCGAAATTGCCCCGGGAGTCAATTTAGAGAGGGATGTACTCGAGAAGATGGGGTTTGTTCCCAAGATCGCCGAGGATCTAAAAATTATGGATGAGCGCATCTTTTGGGATAAGCCCATGGGAATTAAAAGGTAGCCCTCTCGCTTTGCGCTATGTCTCAAACTTGAGTAAGGCAAAATTAAACACGAGAGGAGTGGGACCCGTGACTGATGTCGTTATTGTCAGCGCCGTACGGACGGCCATAGGCACTTTTGGAGGAACCTTAAAAGACATTCCGGCAAGCGAGCTGGGTGCGATAGTAGTAAAGGAAGCCCTTCAGCGCGCGGGTATAGAAGCAGGGCAAGTGGACGAAGTGATTCTAGGTAATGTGCTGCAGGCTGGCCAAGGTCAGAATCCGGCGCGGCAGGCAGCTATAAAGGCTGGAATTCCGGTGGAAGTGCCGGCCATGACTATAAATATGGTCTGCGGCTCAGGCCTGCGGGCTGTGAACCTTGCGGCCGGTATGATTGCCAGTGGAGAGGCAGATATAATAGTCGCTGGCGGGATAGAAAACATGTCTCAGGCTCCCTATGCTTTACCTGGAGCCCGCTGGGGCATGAGGATGGGTGATGGCCAGGTAGTCGATATTATGATTAAGGATGGCTTATGGGATGTATTCAATGACTACCATATGGGGATTACTGCTGAGAATTTAGCCCAGAAGTACAACATCTCGCGAGAGGAACAGGATATGTTTGCACTGGAGAGTCAGAAACGGGCCGAAAAGGCCATAAAAGAGGGTCGGTTCCGGGAGGAGATTGTCCCTGTTAGAGTGCCTCAGAAGAAAGGCGAGCCGATTGAGTTCGCACAGGACGAACATCCTCGTTTTGGTACTACCCTTGAGGCCTTGGCCAAGCTACGGCCTGCCTTTAAGAAGGATGGAACGGTGACCGCTGGCAATGCCTCGGGGATAAATGACGGGGCGGCAGGCCTGGTTTTAACCTCGTCGTGGAAAGCGGAAAGCCTGGGCCTTAAGCCGTTAGCCGTAGTTCGCAGTTGGGCGGCGGCTGGAGTAGATCCAAGCATTATGGGTATTGGTCCAGTAGAAGCTACCCGCAAAGCTTTAAAACGGGCAGGGTTGACTTTAGCTGACATAGATTTAATTGAGGCCAACGAAGCCTTCGCTGCTCAATGCCTGGCTGTAGTCAAAGAGTTAGAATTGGATTTAAACAAGACTAATGTAAACGGTGGAGCCATAGCTTTAGGGCATCCCATAGGTGCTAGTGGTGCCCGTATTCTAGTAACCCTCCTTTATGAAATGCAAAGGAGGGGCAGCCGCTATGGTCTAGCTACGTTATGCGTAGGTGGGGGCATGGGCGTAGCCACTATAGTGGAACGGCTCGGATGAGGATAGCCTGTATGGCTTAGTTGGTTTTTTCAAAGATAATAGTGGCCAATTTATGTAGGATAATTTTTCGTAGGAAAGGGAGGTAACCTATGCGCCTTAAGGATAAAGTAACTATCATTACGGGCGGAGCTAAAGGGATTGGGAAGGAGACAGCACTGCTCTTCGCGCGCGAAGGAGCCAAGGTGGTTATCTGTGATTTTGACGAAGAGGCAGGTCAGAAGACCCTAGAAGAGCTCAGAGCGACAGGAGCAGCAGCCCTTTTCTTTAAAGTCGACGTGACCGACCGGGCCAGTGTACAAGCCATGGTAGAGGCCACCAAAAAGGAGTTCGGCCGCATTGACATATTAATCAACAATGCAGGGATAACATCCGATGCCTTGCTCACCAAAATGACGGAAGAACAGTGGGACAAGGTTATAGCTGTAAACTTGAAGGGCGTATTCAACTGCACCCAGGCAGTGGTACCTGTTATGTTGGAGCAGGGTTCTGGCGTCATCCTAAACGCTTCTTCAGTAGTGGGGGTCTACGGTAATATTGGCCAGACTAACTATGCAGCTACTAAAGCTGGTGTGATTGGTATGACTAAGTCTTGGGCCAAGGAACTAGGTAGGAAGGGTATAAGGGTTAATGCAGTAGCCCCTGGATTTATTCTGACTGATATGACGGCTAAAGTACCTCAGAAGATATTGGATATGATGAAAGAAAAGACGCCTCTGGGGCGTTTGGGCTTACCCCAGGATGTAGCTGCGGCTTACCTTTTCCTGGCTTCAGATGAGGCTTCTTACATTAACGGGCAAGTGTTAGGTGTAGATGGGGGATTGATGATTTAAATATTAGGGAGGTTAAAGCGATAATGCAAGTACAGCATATCGCTGTAATAGGAGCGGGGACCATGGGCAGCGGTATTGCCCAGGTCCTTGCCCAATCTGGTTTTAATGTAACTCTATTGGATACTACTCAAGATCTGGCGGAAAAGGGCTTGGATAAAATAAAAAGCAGCCTAGAGAAAATGGTAGAAAAAGGCAAGATAGATAAAGCGACAGCAATGGAAGCCTTGGCTCGTATTCGCTGCGGAAGCGATCTAAATTTAGCAGCAAGAGCAGAATTGGTAATTGAAGCGATTTTTGAGGAAATAGGAGCCAAACGGGATCTCTTCCGGAAACTAGATGAAATCTGCCCGCCAGGAGTTATTTTAGCGTCCAATACCTCTTCCCTTAGCATTACCGAAATGGGAGCGGCAACTAAGCGCCCCGAACAGGTTATAGGAATGCACTTCTTTAACCCAGTTCCGGTAATGCAGCTTGTAGAGATAATACGGGGGCAAAGAACTAGCGAAACGACGGTAGAGAGTGTAAAGGAACTGGCACTGGCCTTGGGGAAAAAGCCAATAGTGGTGACGGAAAGTCCCGGATTTGTGGTAAATAGACTCTTGATCCCTATGATTAACGAGGCTATTTTCTTGCTACAAGAGGGTGTGGCAAGTGCGGCTGATATTGATACGGCTATGATGGCGGGGGCTAACCACCCTATGGGTCCCCTGGCGCTAGCGGACTTAATTGGGCTGGACGTCTGTCTCGCCATCATGGAGACGCTATATAGGGAGCTGGGAGAGGCTAAATACCGGCCTGCACCCCTGTTAAGGAAGATGGTGAGGGCAGGTTACCTGGGTCGCAAGACAGGTCGGGGCTTTTACGAGTATTCCACATCAAAATAAGCATGGATACTCTGGTATTTGGAGGACCCAGGAATTGCTCCCGAAATGATAGGTATAAGTTTTAATAACCTGGGCGGCCCGGGAATTTATCGCTTCATTAGCTTTCAGTGTTCTTTCGGGCCGCCCGGATTCAAGCGAAATGTTTTTGAAAGCTAGATGTTTTTGAACCTACTGTAGATATATTAGCAAGGTTTTTTAGGTGGCACGAGATACGGGTGGGATTTGTTGCCTAAACCCTAAAGGTAACTTGGAGATGGTTGAACGTTGGCTTTCTTTTAGGCATGTAAAATGCTTTGTTCTTTTTGGGGGAGGGGGTACTATGCGCTCGTTACCGAAAGTAATAGCCATAAATGGTAGCCATCGCAAGGGTAGAAATACCGCAGCACTTCTTTTGGCTGTACTAGAGGGAGCTCAAGAAGAGGGTGCAGCTATCGAGCTAATTGAGCTGGTAGATTATAATATAAAACCATGTCTGGGGTGCAACAGATGTGTGGGGAAGTCTCAGTGTACAATAAATGACGATGATATGACCAAGCTTGCAGAGAAACTTTTACAAGCTGATGGTATCGTCTTGGGGTCTCCGGTGTATTTTGGAAATGTCACCGGGCGTATGAAGGTTTTCATGGACAGGACGAGGTGGCTTTATCTGTCGAAAAGCCTGTTGAGTGGGAAAGTAGGAGCCGCGGTTACTCATGCTGCTCTGCGGAATGGAGGTCAGGAGTTGGTTCATCTTGTCTTAGAGCGCTTCCTTATTATGCATGGCATGCTAGTTGCCACTAGTAGAAATCCGGATGGCGCCGTGTACAATAATGGTGCAACAGGTACCCTTTTTAGGGCGATAGAAAGTGATGGTGAGATTATCTGGAGGCGAAGTGTGGGTGATGATGAACTGGCCTTGAGAGAATGTCGCCAACTGGGGCGTAACGTAATGAAATTGGTTAAACAGTTAAAGGAAAGTTATGGGGTAGGTTAATGTTACCCATGACTTACCCAGATTAGATAAAGTAATAGTGATGGATTATAACAGAAATTGTGTCCTGTAAAAGCCTCTATGGGTTCCTTTAGGGGGAAGATGAATTTCATGTATTGGCGAGCAGGTATGGTATTGGTGATAAGTTCCCTTGCTGTTTTTGGGGGACAGAAGGTGGCTTGGGCTTCAGAGAAGCTGGAATTAGGCCATGTTTTACCTTTGTGGAGCATCCTTCCCTTTGTAGGTATACTTCTTTCTATAGCTATTTTTCCCTTAGTGAACTCTCGTTGGTGGGAACGCAACATGGGGAAGGTAAGCGCTTTCTGGGCGCTGACTTTTTTTGTACCGTTTCTAATAGTTTATGGCTCGGAGGTAGCTTTCCATAAGGTTGTAGAGGTTTACCTTCTTGATTATATTCCTTTTATTATCTTACTCTTTGGCTTATTTGCAGTTTCTGGTGGCCTTATCCTGCGGGGCACCCTGAAGGGAACACCCCTGGGTAATACTGTGCTTCTCCTGGTGGGAACGGTCTTATCCAGTTGGGTGGGCACTACAGGGGCCTCCATGCTCCTTATAAGGCCGGTCATCCGGGCAAACGAGTGGCGCCGGTATAAGGCTCATACGATAATATTCTTTATATTCCTTGTTTCTAACATAGGTGGCTCCCTTACCCCGGTGGGCGATCCACCACTTTTCTTGGGTTTTTTACGTGGAGTTCCCTTCTTCTGGACCATGCGACTTATAGTACCTATGGGCTTTAATGTACTCATCTTACTCACCCTTTATTATCTCTTGGATAGCTACTACTTCCGTAAGGAAGATGTGCCTACACATAGCTCTACCACTCTGCCTCTACGGCTAGAAGGCTTGCAGAATCTGCTTTATTTGGGTATCATTGTTGGTTCAGTGATTTTTAGTGGTCTCCTAGCGAAAAACCCTGCTTTTGGCGATCAGAAGACCGGGGAACTGTACGGCTTACCAATACTTAAGCACGGGGAAGAGACTGTAGTTTTACCTTATGTAAACCTCATTCGTGATACCTTAATACTTCTAGCTGCCTACCTTTCTCTAAAGACTACTCCTCAAAACATCCGCCGGGATAATCGGTTCACCTGGGGCCCCATCAAGGAAGTGGCTGTCCTTTTTGCAGGTATTTTCATGACGATGATACCGGCTCTGGAGATCCTCCACGCCCGTGGTGCCTATCTAGGGCTTACCCGGCCAGCACACTTTTTCTGGGCAACCGGGGCTCTGTCTAGCTTCTTGGATAACGCACCTACTTATCTTGTATTTCTGACCACTGCCGCCAGTCTCGGAGCTACTTCTGGTGTAACTACTACCTTAGGTGTAATAGATCCCAAGATGCTTATGGCTGTGTCCTGTGGGGCCGTGTTTATGGGAGCCAATACCTACATTGGTAACGCTCCCAACTTTATGGTGCGCTCCATCGCCGAGGAGAACCAAATCCGTATGCCCAGTTTTTTCGGTTACATGGCATGGTCCCTGGGTATCTTGATACCGCTATTTATCTTGGATACATTGTTCTTTTTTGGGTAGACATGAAGCAGGAGTGGCTTTCATTTTTCAGAAGCGGATAAGGTCGCTCGATCTATTCCTCTATCTCTACGATCTCTTGTGGACAGGGAGGCATAAAGATGAGCAGGTTAGGCAACTTTTATAGTCCCTCTTCGGTCGCAGTAATCGGCGCATCGAAAACGCCGGGCAAAGTAGGCCATTCAGTAG
>NZ_JAKKUR010000140.1 GCF_021890735.1 Thermanaeromonas sp. | reverse complement strand
GCGCCATTCCTGCCACGGTGATCCAGGCCGGTCCCTGTGTGGTGGTACAAAAGAAGACGGTAGCCACCGACGGCTATAACGCCTTACAAGTGGGGTTTGAGCCTATTAAAGAGAGCCGTGTGAATAAGCCCTTGCGTGGCCATTTTGCTAAGGCTAAGGTAGGTCCCTTCCGCTATCTTCGGGAACTGCGTCTGGAGAACGTGGAGGATTACCAGGTGGGCCAAGAGATAAAGGTGGACATCTTCAAGCCGGGGGAGCGCGTGGATGTAACGGGTATATCGAAGGGGAAAGGTTTTGCCGGCGGCATCAAGCGGCACGGCTTCCAGCGGGGTCCTATGGCCCACGGTTCTAAATACCACAGGCGGCCGGGTTCCTTGGGTGCTAAAGGGCCGGCCCGGGTGTTTAAGGGTAGGAAGCTCCCTGGGCACATGGGCGGAGAAAGGGTTACGGTCCTAAATTTAGAGGTCTTGAAGAGCGATCCGGAAAGAAACCTCCTGCTGGTCAAAGGGGCGGTGCCGGGACCCAGGATGGGGCTCCTAATAATTAAGGATTCGGTGAAGGGAGGCAAATGATATGCCGAAAGTCGCGGTGTATAATACCGAGGGCCAGCAGGTAGGCGAGATGGATCTCGACGATCGGGTATTTGGCGCTGAGGTTAACAAGGCCGTGCTTTTTGATGCCGTAGTCATGCAACTGGCCTGCGAACGGCGAGGTACGGCCTCCACTAAAGGATGGGCGGAAGTGCGGGGAGGTGGTCGCAAACCCTGGCGCCAGAAAGGCACCGGACGCGCCCGTCACGGAAGTATCCGGTCTCCTTTATGGAGGGGTGGGGCGGTGATCTTCGGTCCCAAGCCGCGCGACTACGGCTATAAACTACCCAAAAAAGTACGGCGCCTGGCCATGCGCTCTGCGCTGTCCGCCAAGGTGAAAGAAGGCAATTTGATTGTGCTCGAGGATTTAAAGCTTCCCAGGCCACGCACTAAGGATATGCTGGGAATCCTTAAGGCCCTCAACCTAGAGGACAGGAAGGCCCTCGTTGTTACGGCCGAACCGGACAAAAATGTGGAGCTTTCCGCCCGTAATATCCCGGGGGTGACCCCTATGGCTTCCCGTGGCCTTAACGTATATGATATCTTGGCCCACGAAAAGCTGGTGATAACTCGTGAGGCCGTAGAGCGGGTTCAGGAGGTGCTGGCTTAGATGCGCGCTCCCCAGGACATCATCATCGCACCTCTCATAACGGAGAAGACCACCAATCTTATGGCGGAAAACAAGTATACCTTTATCGTGGCCCCGGATGCCAATAAGATAGAAATAAAGCAGGCCGTAGAGCAGCTCTTCAATGTGAAAGTGGAAAAGGTCAATACCTTAAAGGACCGGGGCAAGCTGCGGAGGATGGGCCGGTTTGAGGGCCGCCAGCCCGACCGCAAGAAAGCCATCGTAACCTTAAAACCGGGATATAAGATACCCATTTTCGAGGGGTTGGAGTAGCATGTCTATAAGGAAGTTTAAACCGACATCGCCTGGACGCAGGCAGATGACAGTTTCGACGTTTGCCGAAATAACGGCCGAGGAGCCGGAAAAATCCCTGGTCGTCCCCCTCCTTAGGAAAGCCGGCCGCAACAACCAAGGACGCATTACGGTACGGCATAGAGGGGGCGGGCATAAGCGGCTTTACCGCATCATCGATTTCAAGCGGGACAAAGATGGTGTGCCGGGCAAGGTAGCTAGCATCGAATAT
Source organism: Thermanaeromonas sp. (assembly GCF_021890735.1). Taxonomy (GTDB): domain Bacteria; phylum Bacillota; class DSM-521; order Neomoorellales; family Neomoorellaceae; genus Thermanaeromonas. The sequence goes on along the minus strand of NZ_JAKKUR010000140.1, from coordinate 806 downwards.
GACCCCAACCGGTCGGCGAGGATCGCGCTTATCCATTATGCCGATGGGGAGAAGCGTTATATCCTGGCCCCGGAAAACCTAAGGGTCGGCGATGTGGTTATGTCCGGCCCCGATGCCGATATAAAGGTGGGCAACGCCCTCCCCTTGCGTAATATACCCGTCGGCACCCTGGTTCATAATATAGAGCTTAAGCCAGGTAAGGGCGGCCAGATCGTAAGGGCAGCAGGCGCCGCAGCCCAGGTGATGGCCAAGGAGGGTGACTATGCCCAGCTCCGGCTGCCTTCAGGGGAGATAAGGCTTGTGCACCTGGATTGCCGGGCTACCATAGGCCAGGTCGGAAACCTGGATCATGAGAACATTACCATAGGTAAGGCGGGCCGTTCGCGCTGGCTAGGCTTTAGGCCTTCCGTCCGTGGGGTAGTGATGAACGCTGCTGACCATCCCCATGGCGGTGGCGAGGGTAAATCCCCCATCGGGCGCCATCCGGTTACACCCTGGGGTAAGCCAGCCCTGGGAGTGAAGACGCGGAAGAAAAATAAACCGTCAGATAAACTCATCCTCAAACGGCGGAAATAGATGTAAAAAAGGGGGTTAAGGAATGGGCAGGTCCAAAAAAAAGGGACCTTACTGCGACCCTAAGCTCCTGCGGCGGATTCAAGAGATGAACGAAAAAGGAGAAAAACGGGTTATAAAGACCTGGTCCCGTCGCTCAACCATCCTGCCCGAAATGGTAGGCCATACCATAGCCGTCCACGACGGGAGGAAGCACGTGCCCATCTACATCACTGAAGACATGGTGGGCCATA
>NZ_JAKKUR010000061.1 GCF_021890735.1 Thermanaeromonas sp. | reverse complement strand
TTAAACCGGCTTTGTCGTTGACAGGGGGATTTCTGTATGTTAGCATAAAGTAGGGATTGAAAAGTGAAAAGCACCTCATCTCGTGCGGAGCGGGGTAGAGGCGCGGCGTAGCAAGAGTACCGTACTGGAGTTTGGGGGGCGATGAGGGTGCGGGAAAGGGCTAGCCGCCGAAGTGGGCAGGTTGCCCGGGCCTGCCTGCTGGGCCGGTGCTAAACAAGTACCGGACTGTCACTATCCGAGAGGATAGTGGAGCGCTCCTCGCACGGAAGCTTCGAGATGAGTATTCTTTGTCCGTCCGGGGAAGCCGGAGCAAGAATGCTCATGGTTTCCCCTGTTTTTTATATGGAGGAAAAAGGAGTTTTATATGGAAGAAAAAGGAGGAAAACAAATTTGGTGGAAAAGATAAGAGTTGTAATTACTGGTGCAGCGGGAAAAATGGGGCGTGAAATGACCAAGGGCCTGTTAAATTCTCCTAAGGTAGAGGTAGTAGGAGCTGTAGATCTGGTTCAGGTAGGTAGGGACATAGGAGTTCTTAACGGTGTTTCCCCTGCGGGAGTTGTTATAAGCAATGACCTACCAAAGGTTTTGGAAGAGAGTACGCCTCAAGTTCTCGTTGATTTTACAGTGGCACAAGCGGCTTTAGAAAACGCCAAGCAGGCAGTTCTACGGGGTGTGCGCCCGGTAATCGGTACTACTGGCCTAACGGGAGAGGATTTAGAGGAGCTCCACATCCTGTGTGAAGAAAGGGGTATCGGTGCGATAATAGCTCCGAATTTTTCCCTTGGTGCTGTACTCATGATGCATTTTGCACGTCAGGCGGCACGTTTTTTCCCCCGGGTCGAGATAATAGAGATACACCATGACCAGAAGCTAGATGCGCCTTCGGGGACGGCATTAAAGACAGCCGAGCTTATGGCCGAGGTGATAACTGGAAACGACTCTGCTTTTGCCCAGGATATGAAGACCGGCCAATGGCTTAGGGAAAAGGGAGAGAAAATAGAGGGAGTAAGGGGCGGTAAATACCAGGGATTCCATATACATAGTGTGAGATTGCCGGGAGCTGTGGCCCACCAGGAAATAATTTTCGGCGGGCAGGGCCAGCTACTAACCATCCGACATGATACTACCAGCCGGGAAGCCTTCCTTCCAGGACTCCTGTTGGCTATTGAAAAAGTATTGGATTTAAAGGGGGTGGTATATGGTCTGGACAGGCTTCTAGACTTATAAAGCTTCAAGCACCTCCGATCCCGCCTGCACATATATTACAGTAGCAGAAACGAAATTAGGCGGGAGGTCGTTCCAGGGTGGCTCATGAGCTGGCGGGGATCAACGTAGCGCTTATCGGTGGCGATGCGCGCGAGCTAGTGCTCATAAAAGAGCTAGTCCGCCTGGGGGCAGAGGTAAAAGCAGTAGGGTTCCCGTCACTCCCGGAGATACAAGGCTGCATTTTGACCGGAGACCCCGTGGAGGCCGTCAGGGGTGCACAAGTCCTTATCCTTCCCGTACCAGGGGCTGATGCCCAAGGTAATATCCGGGCTGTTTTAACAGGTCAGACTTACAATTTGGGCGAGGGATGGGTGAGGGAGGTGGCAGCAAGCACCCCGGTTTTGGTGGGAGTGGCGAGGCCGGTCCTTAAGGAAGTGGCTGCAAGATATGGGTGGCGGCTGATAGAAACAGCGGAAATGGACGAAATGGCCATCCTTAATTCCGTCCCTACTGCTGAAGGTGCTATTATGCTAGCCATACAGGAGATGCCTATTACATTACACGGTAGCCAGGCTTTTGTCCTCGGTCTGGGCCGTACCGGTTTGACCTTGGCTCACATGCTAGCCGGAATAGGTGCCAAAGTTACGGTGGTAGACCGGGGAGCGGCGGACCGGGCTAGAGCCGTGGCTTTGGGCTGGCGAGCTATTTCGTTCGAAGAGCTGCCTCACTATATAGGCGAGGCTCAGGTAGTTTTCAACACAGTGCCCGCTTTAGTGCTTACACCTGCAGCGTTAAGCCATACATTGCCGGAATGCCTAATAATAGACCTTGCTGCGGCCCCTGGCGGTACCGACTTTGCTGCGGCGCAAATGTTAGGTAGAAAAGCTATACTGGCTTCCGGATTGCCGGGTAAGGTGGCTCCTAAAACGGCCGGAGAAATCCTTGCTTGCTTGTATCCCCGCTTGATATTGGAGAGCCTGGGACGATCGTAAGCCCTATCCGGAGGTGCTAGAAATGAGGCTTAAGGGCAGGAAGATAGGGTTTGCTGTAACAGGCTCCCATTGCACGATATCCAAGGTTTTGCCCGAGATTAAGAAGCTTATAAGCGAGGGGGCAGAGGTTTACCCTATCCTTTCACAGGCGGTTAGGGATACAGATACGCGTTTCGGCCTGGGGGCGTCCTGGAAAGGGGAGCTAGAAGCTTTGACCGGCCACCGGGCTATAGCTACCATTGTCGAGGCTGAACCCATTGGACCTCAAAAGCTTTTAGACGCCCTGATTATTGCACCTTGCACCGGAAATACCTTAGCTAAGCTGGCTAACGGGATAACCGATACGCCGGTTCTTATGGCTGCCAAAGCTGTCTTACGGAACCAGAGACCGGTTGTAATTGCCATCTCTACCAATGACGGTTTGGGGGCGAATGCTAGAAACCTGGGATTGCTTTTGAATACCAAAAATATATATTTAGTCCCCTTCAGGCAGGATGATCCCCACAATAAAGCTAATTCCTTGATAGCTGATATGAACCTGATTTTAGAAACCACCTTGGCTGCCCTGGCTGGGAGGCAACTGCAGCCGCTCCTCCTGGGCCCGGGAGGGGGTGGAGATAAAGAAGATGCTGATTAGGAGGGATAGGTAAAAGACATGCGCCGATTAAATGTAGCCGTAGTAGGAACGGGTGCGGTGGGCCAGACCATGCTACAGGTACTGGCAGAGAGGAATTTTCCCGTGGGTAAGCTTAAGGTACTGGCTACCAGCCGTTCAGCAGGAAAGACGGTGAAATTCAAGGGAGAGGATTATATCATCGAGGAGACCACTCCAGAGTCCTTTACCGGAGTCGATTTAGCCCTTTTTGCCGGAGGTGACGCGAGCAAACTTTTCGCCCGGGAGGCGGTGGCCCGGGGTGCAGTGGTTATCGATAATAGCAGCACCTTCCGCATGGATCCCGAGGTGCCCTTGGTAGTACCGGAAGTAAATCCGCAGGATGTACGGTGGCACAAGGGTATCATAGCCAATCCCAATTGTTCGACGATCCAAATGGTGGTCGTTTTAAAGCCCCTACACGACGCGGCCCGGATAAAGAGGGTCGTGGTGTCAACCTACCAGGCTGTATCGGGGGCCGGACAAGAAGCTATCGAAGAGTTACGGGAACAATCAGCACGGATATTGGCCGGGGAGAATGCAGGAGAAGGGAAAGTCTTCCCACATCAGATCGCCTTTAACTGCTTGCCACATATAGATATTTTTCTAGATAACGGGTATACGAAAGAAGAAATGAAAATGGTCGAGGAGACCAAGAAAATAATGGGAGATGATAGTATCCGGGTCACGGCTACTACAGTCCGAGTTCCGGTCTTCAACGGACATTCGGAAGCGGTGAACATCGAAACAGAAAGGAAATTGACAGCTGAAGAAGCACGGGACATCTTGGGCCGCGCTCCGGGGGTAATAGTGGTAGACGAACCTAAAGAAAAAATGTATCCTTTACCCGTTATGGCTTCCGGACGGGATGAGGTCTTTGTAGGACGCATCCGGGAAGACCTTTCCCTAGAGCACGGATTAAACTTATGGATTGTTGCTGATAATCTACGCAAAGGGGCAGCCACCAACGCGGTACAGATTGCAGAGCTATTGCTCAAAGAAGGGCTGCTTTAAAGAAAGCCTTGCCGCCTACCCGGGAAACGTAATATGGGGGTAGGGAAGGGGGGAACCTCTTTTGAAGGTACTGGTCCAGAAATTCGGCGGGTCTTCGGTAGCCCGGGCCGAAGACCGACGCCTGGTAGTAAGGCATATCCTCAGGGCCCGGGAAAAAGGCTACCAAGTAGTAGTAGTTGTTTCAGCCATGGGTAGGCGGGGAGCCCCTTATGCCACGGACACCTTGCTGGACTTGGTGGCGGGGCAAGACGTGAGCCCTCGTGACAGAGACCTTCTCCTTTCCTGCGGGGAAATTATAGCCTCAGTGGTATTGGCTGGTGCCCTAAGAGAAGTTGGTGTGCCGGTTATTTGCCTGACAGGTGCTCAAGCGGGTATCATAACCGATAGTAACTTTGGGGATGCAAGGATTTTGCGGGTGGAGCCCCAGCGGGTACTGCAGGAGTTAGATAACGGCCGGGTGGTTGTAGTAGCCGGGTTCCAGGGGACAACAGAAAACGGCGAGATAACAACTTTGGGGCGAGGAGGGAGCGACACTACAGCTGCTGCCCTGGGGGTGGCTCTAGGTGCGGAAGCCATAGAGATTTTTACGGATGTGGATGGGCTAAAGACAGCCGACCCCCGTATAGTATCTGACGCCCGCACTATAGAAACGGTTACCTATAACGAGTTGTGCCAGCTCGCTTACGAAGGAGCCAAAGTAATCCATCCCCGGGCAGTGGAGATCGCTCGGGAAAAGAATATCCCCTTGAGGATCCGTTCAACTTTTAGCGATAGCCCCGGGACCTTGGTACTACCGTGGCGGCCGGAAGCAAGCAGTGTAGCTATAAGCTGCGACCGTATTGTTACAGGTATAACCAACGTAGCTGGGCTCACACAGTTACGCGTTCAACTTGATACCGAAAGTGCAGCTCGGGAAGTTTTCTCTGCTTTAGCTGAAGCCAACATAAGTGTAGACTTTATCAACCTTTTCCCTAAAGAGGCTATCTTTACAGTAAGTAACAGTGTGGCCGAACGGGCCATCTTTTTGCTGGAAAATAGAGGGTATAAGGTATACGCGCGGCCAGGGTGCGCTAAAGTGGCAGCTGTAGGCGCGGGTATGCGGGGAGTTCCCGGAGTAATGGCCAGCATTGTTAATGCCCTGACCCAAGAGAATATTACTATATTACAGTCGGCGGACTCGTACACCTCCATATGGTGCTTGGTAGAAGAGGAAAATATGGAAAAGGCCGTACGGGCCCTGCATAGGCAGTTTAAATTAAGCGCCTGATTATTTAAGGGTTAAAATTTACCGGAGGTGATAGAATTGAAAGTAAAGTGGGGACGTATTCTAACAGCCATGGTCACACCTTTTACTGCTTCGGGGGAACTGGATCTGGAGGGAGCTAAGAGGTTAGCCAGGTACTTAGTCGAACATGGGAGCGACGGTTTGGTTGTTGCGGGAACTACCGGAGAATCGCCAACTTTAACCCATGATGAGAAACTCGCACTTTTTGCTGCCGTAAAGGAAGCGGTAGGAGACCGGGCTCAAGTGATTGCAGGTACGGGCGGTAATTCTACTGCAGCCAGCATTGAACTTTCTAAAGAAGCGGAGAAGTTGGGGATGGATGGTCTTCTTTTGGTAGTACCCTACTATAACCGTCCCTCCCAGGAAGGTCTGTACCGGCACTTTAAAGCCATAGCCGAAGCCACTTCCCTCCCCATAATGCTTTACAATATACCTTCCCGGACCGGCCGTAATATGGAGGTAGATACCACCCTTAAGCTTGCCCAGATCGATAATATTGTAGCTGTTAAAGAATCAAGCGGAGATCTGGATCAGGTTACCGCTATCCTACGGGGGGCTCCAGAAGGCTTCCTGGTATATAGTGGGGACGATTCGGCCACCCTTCCTATACTGGCGGTAGGGGGTTATGGCGTGGTCAGTGTCGCCGCTCACGTGGTAGGGGAGAAGATGCAGGCCATGGTTCAAGCGTATATCCAGGGGGATACGTTGCGTGCTGCAGCCATCCATCAGGAACTATTCCCTGTCTTTAAGGCTCTGTTTATAACGACCAATCCGGTACCAGTCAAGGCCGCCCTTAATATGATGAACCTGCCTGCTGGACCAGTGCGGCTTCCCCTGGTAGATGCTACAGAAGCGGAAAAAGAGAAAATTGCGGCTGCCTTAAAAGCGCAGGGTATATTATAACAGGGGCCTTGGAGCTTTTGCTTTCGGGGGTGTACATTGCTGATTGACTTTAAATAAGGTATAATACTACTAGCTGGTTGTAAACGGTGAACACAAGACCGGGCCGGCGGCGGAAGCCCGGTTTTTTATTGATATTGGGAAGCTTTCGGCGTTTTTTGGGAATAAAGGGGTGCTATTGAACAGGAACGGTTTCAGGAAGCGCGAGGGCCGGGTTTTTAACTGGTCGAATGGAGGTGGGTTAATGGTAGAAAATGGGCAAAAAATATCCCTTATTCCGTTAGGCGGCCTAGGAGAAATAGGGCGCAATATGATGCTTGTGCGGTATGGCGGTAACATTTTGGTTATTGATTGTGGCCTAATTTTTCCAGAAGACGAAATGTTCGGCGTGGATGTTGTGATTCCGGATGTCAGTTACCTCTTAGAGAATCGGCATATGGTGAGGGGGATCATTGTCACCCACGGGCATGAGGACCACATCGGAGCTTTGCCGTACGTATTAAAGGATCTCAATGTCCCTGTTTACGGAACAAAACTTACTTTAGCCTTACTGCAAGCTAAACTTAAAGAGTACGGAGTAACTGGATTCAGGTTACAACAGGTTAAACCCAGAGATGTTTTAAAGCTGGGTCCTTTCAGAGTAGAATTTATCCGGGTCAGCCACTCAATAGCAGATTCTGTTGGTCTTGCCATTCACACGCCAGTAGGAACTATTGTTCATACGGGTGATTTCAAAATCGATCACACCCCCATAGACGGTGAGGTGTTTGATTTTTATAAGTTTGCCCAGCTTGGCGAGGAAGGCGTATTGGTACTTCTGTCGGACAGCACAAACGTTGAACGGCCGGGTTTTACCATGTCTGAACGTGCAGTCGGGCAGACTTTTGATGAAGTATTCAGGAAGGCGAAGGAACGGATTATCGTAGCTAGTTTTGCGTCTAACATTCACCGCATTCAGCAGGTAATATCCATTGCCCACAAGTATAATCGCAAGGTGGCTATTGCTGGAAGAAGCATGCTCAACGTAGTAAATATTGCCTGTGAATTGGGATATCTTACCATACCTCCCGGTACCTTGGTAGAGCTGGATGAGATAGTTCACTTACCGAAGAACAAAACCGTTATTATTTCTACCGGAAGCCAGGGCGAACCCATGTCAGCACTGACGCGTATGGCTATGGCCGAACATCGTCAGGTAGAGATCATGCCCGGGGATACGGTGATCATCTCCGCCCTCCCCATTCCTGGAAACGAAAAACTGGTGGCCAGGATCGTGGATCAACTTTTTAGACAAGGAGCCGATGTTTATCATGAGGCGGTAGATGGGGTACACGTTTCTGGGCACGCTAGTCAGGAAGAGTTAAAGCTTATGATAAGCTTGGTGAAACCTAAATTTTTTGTGCCCATTCATGGTGAATACAGGATGCTGATAAAACACGCTAACTTGGCCCAAGAACTCGGTATTCCTCCAGAAAATATTTTTGTCGTCGAAAACGGTCAGGTGCTTGAATTTACCCGGGAGAAGGGATATATAGCTGGCCGCGTACCGGCAGGCCGGGTGCTAGTAGACGGTTTGGGTGTGGGGGATGTAGGTAATATTGTCTTAAGGGATCGGAAACAACTGGCCCAGGACGGTATTCTGATCGTTGTTCTCACCTTAAATAAAGATACGGGTGCTATTATGGCCGGGCCTGACATTGTATCCCGAGGGTTTGTTTACGTTCGGGAGGCAGAGGAGCTTATAGAGGAAGCTAAAGCTAAAGTCCGCCAGGCCCTCGATAGATGCGAGGAGAGAAAGATTACCGATTGGTCGACAATAAAAGCTAATGTGCGGGAGACTTTAAGCAAATTCCTTTATGAAAAAACGCGCAGGCGGCCGATGATATTACCGATAATAATGGAAGTGTAAGGGGTAAGGATTTAAAGTTCCTGGGGGAAGAAACTGATGGAAATAGGAGGCGTTTTTACCGGTTCTTCCGTATGGATAGATCTTTCACTTAAGGAACAGGAAAGCAAAAGGTATGGCAGCTTGCTATTTAACTTGCTTCTCTTACGAATGTTGGTTAGGCTGTTATCTCCATACGGTACGGAACATAAAGATAGTCCCCCTCGGGCACCTTCTCAACTTAAAAGGGAAGCTACACCTTCGATGGTAGCCGGGGTGACCGGAGGGTACCATCACCTCCTTGAGGAGGTGGCCAGAAAATACCGGTTGCCCCTAAATCTGTTACAAGGACTAGTTAAGGTTGAGTCCAACTTCAACTCCCGTGCAGTGTCACCCAGCGGGGCTCTAGGGTTGATGCAACTTATGCCCGAAACTGCCCGTGCTCTGGGAGTTAAAGACCCCTTCGATCCTTCGGAAAACTTGGAGGCTGGAGCACGTTATCTAAGGCAGATGTTAGACCTTTTCCGGGGTAATGTAGAACTGGCCCTGGCCGCTTATAATGCAGGTCCCGGCGTAGTCCAGCGCTACGGAGGTATACCGCCTTATAAGGAAACACGAGAATACATCGAAAGAGTTAAAGAGGCAGCCCGGAAGTTTGAAGCGTGGGGTTGATTGGGGTTCCCAGAAAACGTGTATTAAAAGAGGGAAAGCTGTTCAAATTTGTCCTCGGTCAGCCCTTCTACTTTCGTATCACAAAATTCCCTGGGCAGGTCTGGGTTCTTGCACCCACAAACCCGACAGGACAGCCCGTAGCGTGCAGAGATTTCTTTTATCATTTGATATTGGCGTAAGCGTATGGAGGCTGGAAGTAGCTTGGTTTTGGCCGAGGTAATAACTTTTTGCCAAGGTTGGCCCCGGTAATAGGTCAGTATAGTACGGGAGAGGGACGGCGGTAGTTCATTAGCCATCTGAAAGGCTACAGAGGGCCTTAATACCAGCGCACTCACAGACAAGCTGGTAACTTGCGAAACCTTAAGCCGTTTAACCAGGCTTTCCACCGCTCCTTCCGAAACAGCTACTCCGGGGATAAGGGGGTCCATCCTGACGCTGACTTCGATACCCGCGGCGGCCAATTTACGGATATTAGCTAGCCTTAAGAGAGGAGGCGCTGCGAAAGGCTCAAAAAGCTTTTGATAGTCGTCATTGAGGGAAACCAGGCCCACCCGCGCCTTAACCAACTCTCGGTGCCTAGCAAAAAGCTCCACAAAGTCAGGGGGTATGGTTCCCTTGGTGAGAAAGGAAATACCGATGCCGCGGCTAAGGAGGAGCTCCATTATTCGGTAGCTTATTTCCAGTACTTCATCAATTGGCGGGAAAGGATCAGAAGCTGTGCTAAAGGAAACCCACCGCGGCGGTCTTTTCTTCTTCTCAAGTTCCCTTTCCAGCAGTTCGGGAAGGTTTATATAAAGATGTATTTCTCCGGGAGGTGGTACATTAGGGAACCCGCGGGCGTAGCAATACACGCAGTAATGTGGGCATCCCCGGGTTACATTTATAGCCGGGATACCCTTGAGGCATCCGAAGGATGGTGCTTTAAGTGCGGGTGTTTTGCGATGTTCCTTAATTAAGCGGAATGCCACTCACGAGCCCTCCTATCCTTGACTTAAAGGGTCCTCCTGTTTTTAAATCCCTGTTACATTTTCTATTACCCTTTTATCCTATACTAATAAAAGCGATAAAAAATCGATAGACGGGAGGGCCATGATTGGATGAAAAATAGATATTCTAAGCCCAACGATAGAGGAAGTGGTGCGAATTCTGTTGAACCTTCTCCAGATAAACAACGGATGCCGGCTGAGCCGGATGGTCAGCGGCTAGAGAATATTAAAGAGTTAGGACAGATGAGCGTACCGCGGACTAAAAGCGAGATACATTGCCTTCCTATTGTAGGCCAGATTGAGGGACATTTAGTCTTGCCACCACAGAACAAGACTACTAAGTACGAACACATTATTCCACAACTTGTGGCAGTAGAACAAGATGAAGATATAAAAGGGTTGCTGGTGGTACTAAATACGGTTGGCGGAGATGTAGAGGCGGGTTTGGCTATCGCTGAGATGCTGGTGAGCATGTCCAAGCCCGTAGTTTCTTTAGTTTTAGGTGGTGGGCATTCCATAGGGGTGCCGATTGCACCCAAGTAGCGACTAACA
>NZ_JAKKUR010000013.1 GCF_021890735.1 Thermanaeromonas sp. | reverse complement strand
TGAGGAGATACTTCTAAGCCGCCTGGGTGAGCAAGAGAAGGCCGTCTATGAGAAGTTGGAGGAGCTTAAAAACCTGCGGAACGGTATCGTAGAGACCTACGTCTTCGTTGAAGGCTTTAGAGCGGCAATAGAGGCCAAGGAGCCACCACAGTTGCCACAGTTCGGCGAACCCATAGAAGAGATATGCAGGGAGGCTTTGGAGGAATGGGTAAGTCGGTACTAAATCAGCTTGAATGGATAGCCTTCTTCGAGGCTGGAGGGACACCCGAAGTTTTCGTCAACGTTTACAACTGCCGGGCCCGGATTATGGTCTTGCGGGACGGCCAGTATGTAGACGTAACCGAAGAGATACCCAACGGCCAAGAGTTGGCCGAGGGAGCAGTAGAGGCTTTTGGTGGAGCGATAAACATTTCTGGGTGGTATCCGCCAACGCAGGAGATTATTGAGGCCTTGAGAAGCGGGGGGTGTAGGAATGAAAGCATGGGTAGACCTTAAAAGAAACAAACTAATCACACAAGAAACGAAAAATACCGTAAGAGTCGCCAACCTTGAAACAGGGTATGAGTTCACCATCGAAAGGGAAGGTGTATTTGTGCATAGCTTCATTTGCCAGCATTGCGGCCTACACTTTTTGGTGTTTTCTTGGCAATCTAATCGCCACCGAGTAGACAATACTTACTGCCCAGAATGTGGGAAACAGGGTGCGTTCTTGCACTGGAAACACATGTTATCGGACAACAAAGAGTTTAACCCTCTCTCGGAGGGTGGCGAAATCTTCAACTATGTTCCGTTCATGGAAGGCCCTCCGGAAAGGGATTCAGTTTGGCGGAAGAGCGAAACAGAACTTGTAAAACTCTACGACGAGGAAGGCTAAAGGAACTTGGGATAAAAAGCCTAGCCGGGCAAATAGCCCGGTTCTTTTTTTGTCCACGGTTCGGTTCGCTTTTTTGGCCGGTGTTTCACTGTTCCACCGTTCCATTTCGTTTCATAATGTTTCACCCCTAGCCTGCAACCTTCCAGCTTTTTGATGCAGGAGGCCTCCCAATCGGTGGCCCGGCACATCCTCGCCCATAGCTCAGCTTCTGCTAAAGCTTCTAAAGCTGCGATTAGCTCCTTTCTCATGTTCATCTGTTCATCCCTCCCGCCGAATGCCCCACTTTCATCCCACTTTTATCCTACTTCTGCCCCCTCCTTTTTGCGGAGGGAGAAAGGAGAGAAGAAAGAGAGAAGTTTTAACCCCGCCGGAAATGCTTCGGTTTTGCCTCCTTTTTGCCTCTCTTTTTTGCTACCTTTTTGTGCCTAAAATGTGCCTTTTTGCTCCTCCCCGTTTTTTTACGCCATTTTGCGGCGGTGTGCAAAGCACCGGCCCGGCGGTCTACATGCTGGCGGTTCCAGGGATTTTGCACCCCTACCCTCCCGCCTGGTGCCACGCTTGTCAAGGTTGCAATGTTGCACTTCCCCAGGGGTTTGTTGCACTACACCCTTGGGCTGGCCTGTTACGCTTCTCCACAACTTCGTTACCCTTGTTACGCCTCCGCCGCCCGTTAAGGTGTTAAACTTTCCAAAGCCTTCGTTAATGTTAGCTTAACACCCACCACCTTCTGCCAGTTTTGCCATTTATACCGCCGCCTAGAAGCGGGTTTTTGGGTGGGGGTGCATAGGAAATATCCCCGCAAGGGAAAAACCCCGCTTCTAGGCCAAAATAAACCCGAGTTCCTGACCCACAGCTAACACCAGCTCCCGGCGGTAGCGGAGAAAGGCTTCTTCGCTTATCCCCATTTCCAGGCAGACCCGGCTTCTCGGTAGTTTCCGCCGGTAGCACAGTTCAAAAAGACGGCGGTGGTGGGGTTGGAGGCGGTCGAGTGCCCTACTGATGGCAAGAACACGCCTGACAGCACCGAGGAGAGTAGTGCTAGGAATCAACGGGTCTTCGCTTTGTAGTAGCCCAAGCATATGGTCATACTCGCCCAAGAGATATTCGATTAAGCCAAACACCGGCTTGGGCAAGAGGCTTTTCTTCCTGGTCATCTCGCCCCTTCTCTACCAGGGAATATGTCCTTGCAAAAAAGCCTTATGTGCGTAGGGAGTGCTGTCAAAAAGCCTCACCTCGAAAAGAGGGCCATCAATAACAGCATAGCCCCTACTGCCGCTAACGTCCAGCTAAGAGGGTAGAGTACCCCACCCAGGAAATAAAGTCGGGCTAGCTTCCTCATGGGTAAACCTCCTTTCTGCGGTGTATCCTGGGCCATACTGCAAATTTTGCAGTCTACCGCTAAACTGCAATTTTTGCAGTATAATCCCCCCGCTTAAGTAGGGCTAGCCTCCGCCTGCCCAAAGCAACAGCCTGCCGCACCAAATCGTTAACCCTCGACACATCGCCCGCCTCCTCAAGCCTGCCGATTTCTTCGGCAAGCCGCTTAATGGCCGCTTCAATGGCCTGAATATCCTCCAAGGATATGCCTATATCCTCCGAGGATATGCCGAGGCCTTCGGAAGGTATTTGAATATCCTTGGAATGGTCTTCGGATACCTTTCCACCCTGCCGCCGGAATATGGCTTTGGCCGTCTCTTCGCCAAGCCGCTCCGCCACCAGGGAAGCCTTAAACTGTCGGAGGTTAAACTTGCCTTCAGGGAAAAGCAAGTCAAACCGTCGTTTTGCTTCGGCTTCATTCACCCTGCAAAGCCTGTACCTATCAGCACCTAGACGTTTCCCATGCTTCACCACTTCACACTTTTCTAAGAGGCCCAAGCTACAAAGCAGGTTCAGGATTCTATTGACAGCCCAATACTTCACGCCTGCCTTATCGCCAAGAAACCGCTTGCTCATTACCGTTACCGCTTTGCCGTCCATTGCGTCCTGGATGAAGCACCAAAAACACATCACCCAAACCCTTTCAAAATCACTCAAACCGTTGAGATTCAAGGCTTTGAGCCAATCTTTCGGTGTTGGCGTTGTAACCAATCTTTTAAAGATAAGGTCGGTAATCACGCCTAGCTTGAGAAGGATTCTAGTGGACTCTAACCACTTGCTTGAGATTTCTTCTACAAGTGGATTGGTGAAACCAAGCAGGAAAGCTAGCTCCTTGGCGGTGGCCGCTTGTTCACGGCGGTCAAGCCTGTGGAGTTCGCTTTTGGTCTTGAGTGCATGGTAAAGTTCCGGTAGGGTGAAGAACTCGCTTTCAAGGCCATACTTCTCGAAGTGCCAGTCATGGAAGGCGATAAGCCCGTTGCTATCCCGGATAAAGGTGGCACTTGGCCGCCGCTCATTGTGGACTGGACACTTGAAAGCCCGCCCTAGCCGACTGACCCTAACATGCTTGCCGAAAAGCTCAAGCAACCGGAAACCTGCTTGCTCGTCTTTGAAGACCTCCAGCCAGTGGCCTTCCACCCGCTGGGCTGGCCTGGCCTTGGCGGTGGCCTGCTTTTTGGTCTTCGGCTTTTTGGAACAATGGGCCTCAACGAAGCCCTCAACGACTTCTATTGGTGTTCGGTAGCACCCTTCGGTGAGCATTTGGAGGATAACAGGAGTGTCCAGCCGTTCGGTGTCGTTTAGGTCGTCGAGCGGTACGAAAACCTCCTGTAGGCCACTCTCAGGGTGTCGCTGCCCGGGCCACTTCAAACATAAGCTTCTCCGGCTTGTGGGCCTGATTTCGCAAAGAACGCCCGCTTTCTCCCGCACCACCTTGGCGAAGGAAACGGCGGTTTGCACCTCTAGCGGTTCGGAAGGGAAAAGCCATACATGGTAGCCATTTCCGTTCCTGCCCCCGCTCCTGCTCACAAGCGGCACACAGTTAGGCGGTAAGGCACTCAAAAGTTTCCGTACCGCCTCCGGCCCGGTGTCTATGTCGAAGCCGATGTAGTACACCTTACCGTCTACCCCAATCGGTGAGGGAGAAATAGCCTTGCTTCTTCTCCCTTTCGCTGTCGCTAAAAATAGCGTATAATCAGGGTAGTGGAGCGTCCTCCAGCCCCGGTCGTAGAGGGCTACCTTGGCTGGCCGCCACCAAATAGAGAGGCCCAAGCCTTGTTGGGCCTGGGCCTCGGTTAATCTTTCAGCAGGCAAGCTCATACCGAAGCCTCACCTACCCATGCGAATGTAAGCTGTTCCTGCTCCTCGTTCACGTTCCGCCAATAGCGGTATGGCAGGTACATCCGCTTAGGGTGTAAGCTCCCTACTTGGCGAATACGTGTTTTGGGATGGGTTTTTAACACCGCTAGCGGTATCTCGAAGGTTGCCACTGCTGTTATGTGCCGAATAACCGTGTTTTCCGGCAAGGGTGGGTCATACACCAGGTCAATACCTGCCGCTCCTTCAATGCGGAGGATGTCGCCGGGCTTTATTCGTTGCTCAAAAATTGCAGGGTCGCCGGGGATAAGTTTTCCCGCTATGGCCCAACGGCCACCTACGCAGGCCCTGATTGGGATAGCCTTCATTGAAGTTCCCCCCCCTTTCAAAGGCTTAAGGCCGGGTCATATCGCCCGGCCTCTTTGTATCTTCCTCAACACCACTCCAAGGGTTGGGTCATTGATTCCCGCCCAGCTTCTAAACTCCCGTTCGCAAGCCAACATTTTCATTAGCCGCCTAGCTCTTCGCCGGTTCTCTCGCCTTCGGGCTTTAGCTTCCGGAGACAAAAGGGTACACCTCCCGGAGATTACCTCATTGCCTCGCCTTCTCCCTCTCGGGTTCCTCGACGAGGAGTATTCACTTGTTCTGCTGGCTACGCCTTCCGCACTAGCTTCGGCATTGGCTGGTCTATCAATACCGGCCAGCCGGTGGTCGGGTCACAGATTTCGGAGACGGGAACACCGAAAAACTCGGCCAGTTTTTGGCGGTAGTGTGGCGGAATGTAGTTCTGGCCTCTTTCCATCCGGCAATACCAGGTTTCATTGACACCGAGTTGGGCCGCCACTTTTCTAACGGTTAACCCTTTGCGTACCCGAAGCAGGCGAAGATTAGTAACCATAGGCTACCCCCTTTCTCCCGGTTGCAGTTTGAGCTTGTGTTTGCTACATTTAAAGCTAGCAGGCATTAGCATGTATTGGAAGGTATTCAAATGGGTATGCAAAGGGGGTATGCAAATGGGTATGCATTCGCTCTACCAGCATTTCCCGGTGGAGTGCCGGTTTGAGCAGACGGTGTACACGAGGTACAAGTGGGGCAAAGGTTGGGTTTGGCGGGAGAAACGACATTTTCTTATGGGATTGCCGCCAGGAACAGGAAAGAAAGAGGCCCAGGCTTATCTGGACTATTTGAAGGCCCAGGGAGTGGACTTGCAGCGAAAACCCGAAGAAATCGAAGACGTGCTTGAGGCAGAGAAACGCAGCGAAAAAAGCACCTACAACGCCTTTGAGACTGCCGACTTGATTCCTTCGCTATGCCGCCTTGTGAAAGAAGTGAGGCAGGGGAGAAACAAAAAAGCCGCAATAAAGAAGTGGGTCTCACAGTACGGCTTTCTGGGAGTTCATGTTGACGCTGATGGGCACATACACAGTTGGGAAAGCCTTGCGGATTTCTGGCGGGAAGCTGAAACCCTGGCCGATTTGTGGGATAAGTTCCGGCAGGTCACGCAACGGGATTTGGACGGCATGAGAGAGTGGATAAGGTTTGTAGCCTTACACCCAGGCATTAGACAGTTAGTCGGGAAGGAGTGTCACACAAAAGCCGTTTACTGGCCTTTCGAGGTGGAAATGCAGGAAGGCGAAACTTTTGAAGAAGCCGCAGGCAGGAGTTTTGGGAAAGGCCATGTTGCTTTTTCGGCCACGCTCGAAGAAATAAACCGCAACCCGCTTGAGTTCTACCAGGTGGCTGGGCTGTACTACATTCGTGAGAAGATAGAGGAAAAACTGGCCGATGTGGGGTTGAGCTACACTGGCCTTGAGAAAATCAGTAATCCCAAAGACGATATTTTTAAACTCAGGCCGGTAATCAGGCCGAAAAATCTTCTTCAGGCCATGTACCTGCAGTTTTACATCCTCCTTTGCGGCCACAACGTAAAGGTGTGCAAGTGGTGCGGGAAGCCTTTTGATTTGCGTGGGTGCTACAACAAAAACCGGGAATACTGTTCCGATACCTGCAAGCACTCGGCCAAAAGCCACCGCTACCGGGAGAGGCAAAAACTAGAGGCCCTTTTAAAAAACTCCTCCACTTGAGCAGGATTTTGCGAAAATGTGGCGAATAATAGTGAAAAAGAAGCATTAGAATCCCCTGTTCTTGAAGGTGGCCTGAAGCAGAGGAAGCTAGATTTTTCAAGCCTGGAGCTTGCGGAATCCAAGCAGAGGACTGAAAATCCTCGTGTCGGCGGTTCGATTCCGCCCTGGGGCACCAAATAAATATGCATAATCCTCTCCCTGCGGCCGCCTTCAGAAATACTGGAGGTGGCTTTATTTATGCGGATTCCTTAAAAGTGGAAAGCGCCACTAAAAGCAAAAGCTCCTTCTAACTTGCCTCCCTCCCGGCACATGCAAGGGCAAAGAAGGCCTCCTCCCGTTACGGAAGGAGGCCTTCTTTATATTACGCTTCTTTATTCTTGTCTTAAGAAGGGGTAAAAGCAAGGATGGCTTCACGGATCAGCTTTGCAGCCAGGATCGCCGTTATATTTCCCGTATCGTAAGCCGGACATACTTCCACTAAATCCAAGCCTACCACATTAGCTCCTTTAAGCAAGTATAGAGCAGAAAAAAGCTCTTGAGGTGTACAACCGCCCGGCTCCGGAGTGCCGGTACCCGGAGCATAGGCGGGATCTACAACGTCTATATCCAGGGAAAGGTACAGAGGGCGACTTTTCAGTTCCGGCGCCAATTTGGATAACGGTACCTCAATATGGTCTAAGAAAAAGTTAGTGTTTTCGCTCCCGTAAATTAATTCCTCCCAGGTACAGGAGCGAATACCAAATTGATAGAGGTTGCTTGCTCCTATCTCCTCTGCTACCAAGCGCATGACCGTAGCATGGGAATACTTCTTACCCTGGTATTCCTCCCGCAGGTCCGCGTGAGCATCAAAATGTAACACGGCCAACTCGGGATGAAGACTTCGGGCCGCGCGGATCAGCGGGTAACTTACCAGGTGCTCACCCCCGAGGGACAAAAGGATCTTACCTTCTTTCATTATTTTAAAGGCGGCCTCTTCTATACGGCCGAGATTCTCCTCTACCTGCCCGGGTACCATCTCCAGGTCCCCTAAATCGCAGAAAGCCACTTCCCTAAGGCTCCGCCTTAAGGCAGGGCTAAATTCCTCCAGAACTTCCGACACAGCCCGGATGGCTTGGGGAGCAAAACGGCTGCCGGGCCGGAAGGTACCAGTCACATCCAAGGGTACACCCAAGAGGCATGCCCGCGCGGCCTCGTAATCGTTGCTACCCCCTAGGAATACTCCTTCCTCCAAGAAACCAAGTTCACCCCTCAATTTTCCTTTCGACTCCTCCGCGTAAAATCTACTCCCTTGCTTCTTCATTCCCTTTCTTCTTCGGGCCGGATTATTTCCTCTACAAAAGGCGGTAAGATAAAAGCCGCCCGGTGCATTTCCGGAGAATAGTAACGGGTGGGAATACGTGGTATACGAGCAGGATCCACCTCTAAAGGATCATATTGCTTGCTCCCGAGGCTGAAGGTCCACAGACCTCCGGGATAAGTGGGTATCGTGGCCAGATAAATGCGCGCTATAGGAAAAACGCTGGCTATATCGTAGTATACGCGCCTGATAAACTCGCCGTTAAGGAACGGCGATTCCGTCTGGGCGACAAACAATCCGTCGGGCTTCAAAGCCTTGAACACATTCTGGTAAAACTCCCGGGTAAAGAGGCCCTCCGCCGGTCCCACGGGGTCCGTGGAGTCTACTATTATCACGTCATACTGGGATTCAAAACGGCGCACGTGGTCGATACCGTCCTCAAACCGTATCTCCACCCGGGCATCATCCAGACCACAAGCGATCTCTGGTAAATATTCCCGTGCGGCCGCCACCACCCGGGCATCTATCTCCACCAAAACGGCCCGGGTAACGCTGGCATGCTTAATGATCTCCCTGATGGCTCCTCCGTCACCCCCACCTATCACGAGGACTTCCTGGGGATGAGGATGGGTATTTAGCGGAACATGGGCGATCATTTCGTGATAGACAAATTCGTCTTTAACTGTGGTCTGGATAACATCGTCCAGGAGCAGCATCCGGCCGAAGGCTTCGGTATCCACAATGCATAGCTCCTGGTAAGGCGTTTTTTCCCGATGCAGGGTTTTCTTAACACGGCAAGATAAAGCTAGGCTTGGAGTTTGAAGTTCGGTCACCCATATGCCCTGCATGAAAAACGTACCTCCCTGCTTCCATTCATTTTCCTGCCGACTTAAGAATACAACATGACCACCCCGGGTGCAACTTTTAAATGATCCCCAGGACCGCCTGGGCGATGCTTACCGTATGGCTGTTGACACGCAAAAGATAGTTTATAAGGTCCATATGCACGGCCGTAGTCTCCAGACTTAAACGGTTTTCTTGCTGCAGCCTCTGGAAATGGTTAAAACGCAAGGTCTTTTCCATCTTAAGGAGTGCGGGATGCTGCTTTATAACCTGCACGGCCAGGTTATGATCTACGGAAGCGAAAGCCTCTACAGCCTTGTCAAAATTTTCCTGTACCAGCTTATACATCTCCTCCATTTCGGACTGCCCCTCAACAGAAAATACAAGACCACTCTCCTCCATCTTCCGCCACTGCCGGGCTATTTGAACCATAACATCTCCTATGTGCTCCAGGTCATTGGCTATATAGAGCAGGCGGGCCTTCTCCACTTCTTCCCTCTCATCTCCCGGGGAAATACGGGCCAGGTATCTCGCAATGGCCTGGTAAAGAAAATCCAGCACGTCATCAACTTCCTTAAGTTTACGGAGCAGCCCTTCTTCCCGTAAGGGAAGGGGTTGCATCGCCTGGGGAAACATCTTTCCCCGAATGATACCTGCCATACGCAAAATCTCCTGGCGGACCCTGCTTAAAGCCAGCTCTGGAACCTCCAAAAGGGTTTCATCCAGGTATTTGGCTATTTTCTCTTCTTTAGGTTGCTCAGGCAAAAGCCTTTCTAAAATCTTGCTCATATAAGGAGTAAAGGGGAGGAAAATAAGCATGTTAACTACGTTAAAAATGGTGTGGCCGTTGGCGATCTGGCGGGGCAGGTCGGGAGATGTCCACTCCAACAGGCGAGCATAACCGGATAAAAAAGGCAAGAAAAGCAGAGCTCCTGTCACTTTAAAAAAGAAATGGCCCCAGGCCACCCGCTTGGCTTCCCAAGAAGCCCCCAGGCTGGACAGAATCCCCGTAGCAGTAGTACCTACATTAGCGCCTAATACTACGGCCAAAGCAGGCTCCAGAGAGAGGGCCTCCTGCCCGGCAAGGGAAATAGCCAGCGCTACCGGAGCGGCACTACTTTGAACAATAGCAGTAAATAAAGTAGCCGCTACAAATAAAAGCCACGGGCGGGAGGCCAAATGCTGCATCTCAACGACCCAGCCCGGGTAATCCTTCAAGGGCTGGACTGCCGAAGACATGGTCGCTACCCCGTAAAATAAGAGGCCGAACCCTACTACCGCCTGTCCTAGGTAACGCCACCTGCGCCGCCTGGCCAAAAGGTAAGGGAGAAGCCCTAAAACTAAGGCCCAGGGAGCGTAATCGGTAATCCGGAATACAATAAGCTGCACGGTGACGGTAGACCCTATAGCAGCGCCCAAAATCACCCCTAAAGCCTGTTCCAAAGTCATAAGCCCTGCACTAACAAACCCCACCAGAAGAACACTGGTCACCGCGCTGGTCTGCAGGAAAACGGTTACTACCAAGCCCACCAACATCCCGGCGATCCGGTTGCGGGTGAAAGTCCCCAGTATCTTCTGTACTTCAAGGGCCGCCGCTTTCCTCAATCCGTCGCTTATCAGGTTGGTCCCAAAAATAAAAAGGGCCAACCCGCCCACAAGGCTGGTTAAAAAAAGAAAAAAGCTCACCCACCAGAAGCCTCCCTATAAGTTTATTACTTCGCTCGCCCGGGGCGGCGGACTCCTGTCTCCCGGAAAATGACCATCTCTGCTATGTTCACGGCATGATCCGCCACACGCTCTAAGTATCTTGCAACCAGCGCAAGATAACTGGCCTGATCCACATACTGAGCGCCCTTTTTCATATAACCTACAAGCTCATCATAAAGGCTTTCAAAAAGCCGGTCCACTTCATCATCAGAAGCTATAACCTCTTTCGCGATCTCCACCTTGCGCGTCACAAAAGATTCTAAGCTCCTGCGCAGCATGTTCTGGGCAAGCTCGCTCATGCGGGGTATGTCGACCAAAGGTTTAAAGTAAGGTCCTTGGCCGGCCAGCCTCAAGGCTACCTCTGCAATGTTTACGGCGTAATCACCGATGCGCTCGAGCTCCCTGCCCACCCTCATCACCGTAGCCAGGATCCGTAAGTCCTTGTCCAAAGGTTGTTGGAGGGAAATGAGTTCCAAAGCTCTCTCTTCAATATCGTAGTTCCAATCGTCGGTTAAGGCATCTTCTTCGATAACCTGCCTGGCCAAGGCTACATCCTGCTCTTTCAAGGCTTCCAGGGCTTTAGCCACGCTGGCCTCTACATGATCACCCATGCGGAGGATATCCCGCTCCAGCTCCAAGAGGGCGCGATCATAGGCGCTCAGCGGTCTGGCCATAATGCTGCACCTCAAAAGTTATATCTTTTTAACCTTTACGTTTAAGAATTTTGGCTTCTATGAGGTCGGCTAGCCCCGCTACATCATCGAGCCCGAAAAGGGGGACATTTAGAGGCAAAGGTTCGTCCGTGACCACCGCCAGAAGCTCCTCTTCAGTGCAGAGAAGCTCCTTCCCTACTGCTTTACGGTGAACTTCTATCTTGGGCTTGTTCCCCCGCTTGTAACCTTCAGTTATTATTAAATCCACCCCTTTAATACGGGAAGCTACCTCGTCTAAAGTAAGTTCCTGCTCTACTTTTTCGATAACGGCCACCTTCGTAGGAGAGGATATGGCTACGATATCTGCTCCTGCCTCCGCATGCTTCCAGGTGTCTTTGCCGGGCTTATCGATATCGAAGCCGTGGGTGTCGTGTTTTATGGTAGCTATGCGGTATCCCCTCGCCTTAAGTTCGGGTATGAGCTTTACCAGCAAAGTAGTCTTACCCACATCAGACTTGCCTACTACAGAGATTATAGGTGTCATCGCTTCCTTCCCGGTCAAAGCTGACCAGGCGTTGGCCTCCCTTCTTTAAATATAGTTTAGGGGTACAAAATTTAATTCCACACCTTTGTCTATAGAACACTTACCCGCTGGAAGGTCTAACAGGGCATTGGCACCTACTCCAGCTTTCAGAGGAGCCTGTTTTAGGTTCACCGGAATCAATTCCCAGACGCCCTCCTTGTTGCAAGCCCGGGCATAGTGGAAATACCGCTGGCGCCTTTCCTTAGTGAATTCCTCTACCAGTATCCCCTTCCACAGGCAAGGTTTTAAATTTTTTCCGGCCAGAGCCCTTAATAATGGCCGGACCAGAAGATAGAAGGATACCAGCGCTGCCGAAGGCGTACCGGGCAGCCCCACGAGAAAACACCGCCCCCTCCTGGCCATTATGACCCGTCCCCCCGGCCGGAAGTTGAGCCTGGTAAATAAGAGCTCGGCCCCGGCTTTCAGAAACGCACGGGCTGTAAGGTCATATTTCCCCTCTCCCGTCCCTCCCGACGTTATTATCAAATCAACCGAGTTTATCATCTCCCTTAAACTCGAAGTCACTCTCTCCAAATCATCGGGTAAAGGGGGCAGGCAAAAAGTTTTAACCCCCTCCAACTTTAGCCCGGCCTCTAGCGCAAACAAATTACTGCCGGGTATAGTATTTTCCCCGTATTCATCGGCATCTCGCAACTCGCTACCCACAGCCATCACCGCCACTTGAGGCCGGGGGTAGACGGCTACCTCTTTAAACCCCAGCGCAGCTAGAAGGCCTATTTCCGCGGGCGTCAAGACGATACCGGGCCTTAATACTTCTTCTCCCCGCCCTATCTCTTCTCCTTCCCTCTGGACCAGCGAAGCCAATACGCTGGCGTCCGCACAAGAAACCGGGTAAAGCCTCCCTTCTTCCTCCCTCGCCCATTCCTGCGGAAGCACGCCTACGGCACCAACGGGCACGGGAGCACCCGTAAAAATGCGTACGGCCTCCCCCGGCCCTAAGGGATAAGGGTATTTCCCCCCTGCAGGTACTTCCCCTACCAAACGATAACTTTCCCCTGCTACGGGCCCCAGGGCATATCCATCCACCCTTGATCGTGTAAAAGGGGGAAAGGGTACCGGAGAGGTTATCTCCTCAGCCAGCACAAGGCCCGCAGAGTCAGCCAGAGGGACTTTCACCGGCGTCAGAGGAGTAACAATCTCTTCCAGCAAGCATAAAGCTTCTTCCCATTCTAAAAGCTCCTTCATGACGCGGCCCCGCCCCCACCTTCCTTTCCCACCTTGCTCCTGGCTTGCTCCAGGTCCCCCGGGGTATTTATGTTAAAAAACACCGTCTCCAGGTCCCCGAAGCGCTCTAAGTCATCAGCATCCAAAACCCGTAGCCGCACCTCCGGATAAAAGGCGATGACCTGAGTGAGCTTTCTTTTAAGACAAGCCTCAATGGGCTCTATACAGCTCCGGCCATACACCGCATGCAAAGGCTGATAGAACCCGCCGAGCCGCGGCACCGCCCCGTCAAAACCCTGCGCTTCCTTTACCATAAAAGTTATCAGTTCTAAATTAATAAAAGGCATGTCGCAAGCGACTACAAAGTTATACCAGTAAGGCGATGCCAAGAGCCCGGCATGGATTCCGCTTAGAGGCCCTTGAGCCGGGATTACATCCCGGACCAAAGTAACTTGCAGGTCCCGGTATAGCTCGGGTTCGTTAGTCACAATAATTATTTCCGGAAAGATAAGCTTGAGTAATCCCACTACTCTACCTATCATCGTCTCCTGTCCTAAAGGGAGCAGGGCCTTATTTCTTCCCATGCGGGTGCTCTTGCCGCCAGCCAATACAATACCGGCTGCTTCCATTCTCTAATCTTCCCCTATCAAACTGATTTATCAGATTGCCAGCAGCGGCAAAGGAGCTGCTTCCACAACCCCCCAACCGCCAGCCCTCTACAAATTCTACAAAGGCCGCAGCAGGAGGAGACAGTTGCCTGGACTTGCGCACTAAATAAAGGTGCCTTTTAAGCCGGACTCCTTCAACAGGCACAGTAGCTATGCGGCCCAAGCTTAAGGATTTTTCTGCCGCCCACCTGCTAACCAGGGAGACCCCCAATCCTGCCTCTACGGCGTTTACCACTGCTTCTGTGCTCCCCAACTCGGCTACAATTTTCTCGGGCCGCAAAATGAAACCATGGGTCTTAAGTAATTCCTCTGCCGACCGCCTGGTCCCCGAGCCCTCTTTTCGCCAGACCCACGATGCCTCGGCCAGGTCTTGAACGGTAAGGGAGGGCTTTCTAGCCCAAGGGTGCTCACGGGGCAATATCAATATAAGTTCGTCTTCTACCAGGTACTGATAAAACAGGCCGCGCCTTCGCTCCTCAACACCTACTGCTCCCAGATCGATCTCGCCGCCCATTAATTTATGGATGATCTCTTCGGAATCCCCTATTTCTAATTTAACTTCTACTTGGGGATACTTATCTTTAAAAGGTCCGATCAGCCGCGGCAGTATATAATGCCCGGGTATGGTACTTGCTCCCAAAATCAGCTTGCCCCGGACCAAGCCGCTCATCTCCGCCAGTTCCCGGCGTGTCTGCTCCAGAAGACGCAAGATCTCCCGGGCCCGGCGGTAAAACAGTTGGCCACCTGGGGTAAGCTTAAGTTCCCTGCTGGAGCGCTCCAGAAGGCGCAAGCCCAAAATTTCTTCTAAGGCCTTAAGCTGCTTGCTGACGGCTGGCTGGGTAAGATGCAGCTCTTCGGCTGCAGCAGAAAGCGTGCCCTTTTCTACCGTAACAATAAAGGTTTCCAGCAGGTTAAGGTTCACAGCCTAACAAACCTACCTCTCCAAGGGGGGTCTGAAAAATGCCCAAACAGGGTACGGCCAAGGTAGCCATAATCGGGGCCGGCCACGTAGGAGCGACTACGGCCTTTTCCCTGCTCTTTAGCGGCGTCGTAGGAGAAATAGTTCTGGTAGACATAAACCGGTCCAAGGCGGAAGGCGAAGCCATGGATCTTTCCCACGCGGCCACCCTAATCCGCCCCGTTAGGATCGTGGCCGGTGAACCTGCCGACTGTAGGGGTGCGGATATCCTCATCTTCACCGCCGGTGCCAACCAGCGCCCCGGAGAAACCCGCTTGGACCTGGTCCACCGAAATACCAAGTTAGTCAAAGAAACCCTTCCCGAGGTTATCCGTTACTGTCCGGATACCGTAATCCTCATGGTAACTAACCCTGTAGACATCCTTACTTACGTGGCCTGGAAGGTCTCCGGCTTTCCTGTCTCACGGGTCCTGGGTTCGGGTACGGTACTGGACAGTGCGCGCTTCCGCCACCTTTTGAGCCTGCGGGTAGGGGTGGACCCCCGCAACATCCATGCCTACGTCATCGGCGAACACGGAGACACCGAGGTGCCGGTCTTTACCTTGGCCAACATTGCCGGTATATGGCTGGAGGAGTTCCCCTTGCCTCAGGCAAAAGTGGACCGGGACCTTTTTAAATCAGATGTAAGCCACCAGGTACGTGAAGCCGCCTACGACATTATCCAGCGCAAAGGGTATACCTCCTACGGCGTAGCTTTGGCTCTAACCAGAATAAGCGAAGCCATACTGCGAGATGAAAGGCGGGTTTTGACCGTCTCCACCGTAATCGAAGGTCTCTACGATATCAACTATAAGGTAGCTTTAAGCCTGCCTTGCATCGTAGGCCGGGAGGGCAGGATAAAGGTGCTTCCCTTACCCTTAGCTCCCGGAGAGAAACTCGCCTTTCAGCGGTCGGCGGAAACCTTGCGGGAGGTCATCGAGACCCTTGAAATTTAATGGCTGCGCTTATAAAGTTGAATAAAATTCAGGATAAACCGGAGCTCCTTTTCCGTACAGTTGCAGACCAGCCGTAAAACGGCCTGAACCTTAGGGTCGAGAAGCAGGCAGCGGACATCCGGGCTCATCTGGTGCAAAATCTCCTCCACCCCGGCATCTTCGGCAATAAAATAGCAGGGCGAAATCCCCAATACTGCCCCGAGCTTCTCCAGGGTCTTAAGGGAAGGCTGGACTTTGCCCTGCTCAATCTGCCCCACCAGTCCAGCAGAAACGCCTGCGGCCTTCGCCAGCTCGGCCTGGGTCAAGCCCTGCTCTTCCCTGGCCATACGGAGCTTCTGACCTAAAGTCTCGCCCTGCCCCCACAAAGAGCTGAGAGGCACCTGCAGGCCTTCCGCCAGCTTCTTTATGGTATCCACCGCGGGGTACACGTTACCCCGCTCTATTTCACTTAAATAAGATGGCGAAATGCCCACTTTAGCAGCAAACTCCGTCAAGGATAGGCCTGCTCTTTCCCGGAACAGGCGAACCCGCTGCCCGAGTTCTAAACCCCGGCCGTCCGCTTCAACTAATTGGTCCCGCGGGATGTTTAAGGCTTGAGCTATGCGCTCCAGGGTTTTAAGGGAAGGCCTTTTTGTACCCCGCTCTATTTCGCTAAGGTAAGATACCGACACCTTAGCTTTTTGGGCAAGGTCCTGGAGGGAATAGCCCCTTCCTTCCCTTAGTTCACGTATCTTTTGACCGCAGATTTTCATTTTCGCTCATACCACCTATTTTTGAAAAGCAAGCTATAGTATCACTAAAGACAGTATAGGCTCTTGCAAGGAGCGTTGTCAATGGCTTTGATATCCTTTGCGAGAGAGGGATAGAAGAAGGGCAAATAGGGAAAACTGCCGCAGGAAAAGGTTCTACCCGTTGGTAATAGCTCCAGTCAGTGCTATAATTATATCCGGTTGAATTACCCAAAATATGGAGGCGACGGGATATGGACTGGGAAACGGGACTAGAACTGGCGCAAATGTTGTACCTGGCCGCCATGGGGTTTTACGTTCTCTTTTTCCTCCTGTTTTTAAGATATTTTATCTGGATGTGGTATTCGGAAAAAAATTTTTGGAGGAAGCGACCGGCTTTAAGCATTGAAAGGGTCGAAGCCCTGGCCCGGACAAAAGGCATGGAGCTCCCGTTTTTCTCCGTCCTAGTCCCGGCTCGCAACGAAGCCGAGGTGATAGCCAACACTATAGAGCATTTAGCCTCGCTCGAATATCCGAAAGACCGCTACGAAATCATAGTCATCACCGACGAAAAAGAACTTCTGGCCCGCCAGAGGGAAGGGGGTCAAGGCCCTACTACGCAAGATGTAGTAGAAGCCAAGATCAAAGAATTTGCTACCCGTAAAGATGTACCCCAGTTAAAACACTGTACGGTGCCCTACGATTTTGACGGGCGCTTCCGGGGCTTCTGCCTGGGCCGGGAGGTTCCTTCGACTAAGGGCCGCGCTTTAAACTACGGTCTGTCCTTTGTGGACCCGCGTACCGTCATCTGCGGTTTTTACGACGCGGAAAGCCACCCGGAACAAAAGGTGCTTCTTTATATAGCCTGGTCCTACTTGCAGGACCCCCGGGAGAGGATCTGGCAGGGGCCGGTATTCCAGGTGCGCAATTTCTTCCAGCTAGGCTTTATTACCAAAGTGGCCGCCCTCTACCAGGCCGTCTCTCATAAATGGTATATGCCCGTGCTCATGAAGAAGCTACCTTTTGTGGGAGGCACTAACCTCTTCGTCGGCCGCAGGCTGTTAGAGAGGATCGGGGGCTACGACCACCGCGCCTTGACCGAAGACCTGGAGTTGGGGGTAAGGGCTTATCTCGAGACGGGGGTCTGGGCGGAATATTTCCCCTTCTATAGTACCGAACAGACACCTGCTACCTTCCAGGCGTTCTTCCGCCAGCGCCTGCGGTGGGGCAGCGGCCACCTCCAGGTGTGCGATAAATTCCGCTGGGCCTACCAGTACGACTGGAGTAAGCGCGCACCTCTTCTATATAATCTTTTCTGGAAGGGTCAGGGTGAGTGGACCCTGTACCAGGGTGCTGTGCTGGTACCCCTTAGCTTTTTAATCTTGGGTCTCAACGGGTATCTAGACTCTTCAATACTTCCTGTAGGCGTCCGCCAGTTTTTACATTACCTTTTCGTGTTCTACTTCCTTTTCACATTTTACATCTTCTTCCACTTCAGGCGCCTCATGGACCCGGTTCCGTGGTACGAGCAGGTCCTCGGCGCCTTGCAACTTCTGGCTCTACCCATAGCCAGCTTCTTCCTGCCCGTACCCTATACCTCTGCCTCGGTGATGAAATTGCTTAACCGCCAGCCCCAGGTGTGGGTAAAAACTCCCCGTACCAAGGAGGCCACCCATTAGGTGGAGCCTTCAGGTATGAAAAGCCTTGGGGCCGTACAAAATACCTAATGTCTTCTTGGAAGGAAAAGTTAAACCTGCTTAGGGGAGGTATCCACAGTGAAGGTTTACGTAGACCAAGATCTCTGCATAGCATGTGGCGCTTGTATAGACCTGTGCCCGGGGGTGTTCGATTGGAACGATGAAGGCCTCTCCCATGTAATCGTTGATGAGGTACCCGAAGACTCTGAGGATTGTGCCCGGGAAGCCATCGAATCCTGCCCAAGCGAAGCGATAAAAGAGGTATAAATAAAGAAACATAAAAGGGGGGCGTAAGCCCCCTTTCATTTCTGCCCGTCACTCACCATCTGCGTTATAACCTGGGCTAAGACCCTTCTCTGGTCTTCATTGGCCGCCTCCCATAGTTCCTTTAATACCCGCTGTTCCCGGTTGGCAGGGTCCACCCGTGCGGCCAAAAAATTGCCCACGCGATACGCCAGCCCTTCTATGGTATTTTCATTCATCCCCATCATATTGCCCACATTTACCGCGGCAGCTAAGGTATTCTTCCACTCCTCCCAACCTTTTTCACCTTCGGCCACGCTCTTCCCTCCTTTTGGGTAAGTGCTCCTTTTTTATTTAAGTATTCCCGGCGGAGAAAAGTTTTATGAAAAGGCGGGATCAATACGTAATGTGCAGGAGCCAGTAAGTAGTATACCTATCCCAACCCATGTCCCACGGTACGTGGTAGCGGTCCGCAGTATGGCTATTTACTATCGTGTAGCCGCTGGCATCCTTCCCCACAACTATGGAGATGTGGGCGATTTCCCCTTTTTCCTCGTAGCCGATTATATCACCCGGTTCCAAAAGCTTAACACTCTCCCAAACTTCTTCTAAATTGCCTTTCTTTACTAATACTGCCAAACCGTTATAAAGTAAGTGGTGGACCAGGGCCTCGGCCTGAACCCAGGCGGCCGTGGCCTGACCGCGGCTGTAAAACCAGTTCCAGTCCGTGGGAATGCCACCTGCCTTTTTGTCGGTCAAAACCTGGGAAGCGAAGTTGGTGCAGTCTCCCCCTTCGTAAGTGAAATCCTTATAATCGGGGTTGTAGCGGCCATCCCCTAAGCCCATCCTTACCCCGCTGTAACGTCGGGCATACCACACCGCCCGTTCCCGGTTATACCTCCCTCCACCGGGCGGCAGGCTCTTCGAGCTTAAGCCCTCGCCGGCCGCGGAAGGTGTGGGCTCAATGTCCGGCTCTAAATCGTCCGCTTCTAAAGGGTCCCAGTACCAGTCCTTTTCCATGACCCAGCGCCCCTCCTTGAAAGTCAACTCCACCCAGTGCAGGGTACGGAAACCCATCTGGCTCTCCTTATCCCGGCTCGAACCCTTAGGCCTGTAGGTAAGGATTAAGTGCTGGGCCACTGAGGCCGATCCCCGCTCCTTTTGCAGGCTGGCTTCTACTATCCGCAAGTCCAGCTTGCTCTCGACTATTTCTATCCCGCGCTTTCCCAGCCACTCCTGCAAGTATTTGGTCCTCCCGATCTCATGGTTTAAAGCCCACCGGCCCGTGGTCCGGGATACGTCATAGTAGTTTTCCAGATTGCGGGTATCCCCCGAAAGCAAGGCTTGGAGCCGCAGATGAAAAATCTTTTCTATTTCTTTTTTAAAGGCTTCCTCCTCTCCTTTGGAAGCTGCCGCAACTACTTCTCCGGCTGTGCCCCCTAATTTGCGCATCCCCAAGCCCGCAGCAACGCATAAAAAAAGAAAGAATACTAGTACCAGTAACCTCTTGGGTACTATACCAAACACCCGACCGGTCCTCCCCGCCGGTTAATAAAACCCTACCCAATATATATGGCAAGGCGGTCCCAAATATGGCTTCATGCGCTTCTGCCATGCCCGCCTACACCCAGGCAATAATCCCCGGGCAAAATAAAAAAGCCCTTGCGGACTCCGTCTCCGCAAGAGCTTCCATGTACTTGTTTTGGTGTCGGAGGCGGGACTCGAACCCGCACGGGCTGAACCCATACGCCCCTCAAACGTACGCGTCTGCCAGTTCCGCCACTCCGACACATTATAACGCTTTCTTCACTTTGATTATAAACAGGAGAAGCTTCCCTGTCAAGGATAGAGTCGCTCGAGTCTCGGGTTAGGCAAAAGCCCGGGCAGGCGGCCGCGCTTGGCTACCGGCCGTCCGGCCACCTCTTTAAGGTCCATGGTCATATCTATGGGAGGCGCGCCCGAAATATAGCTTCCCACGCCAAAAGCGTCCGCCCCGGCTTCAGCGAGCTGCCGGACCTTCTCCGGGGTCAACCCCCCTGAAACCAGAATGCGGACATGGTGAAAACCGGCACCGTCCAGCCTTGCCCGCACCTCCCGTACCAGGTCGGGAGTTACACCTCCCCGTTCACTGGGAGTATCTAGGCGTATGGCTTCCAGAGCCGGCCCCAAAGCCTCGGCTACCCGTAGAGCCTCTTCGGCCTCATCCTTAAAGGTATCCACCAAAATAGTTCTTTTAGCATCGGGAGGCATGAGGCGGTGGTAGGCCTTGGCCCCCTCCACCGTATCCCCTACGATTAAAAATAGCGCATGGGGTACCGTACCTTGGGGCTCCATCCCGGCAATCTTAGCTGCCAGAATGCAGCTTGCCCCGGAGGCTCCGCCTATGATGGCGGCACGCTCCATAACCGGGGCCACGGCCGGATGGACGTGCCGCGCGCCGAAACATATGAAAGGCTTCCCGCCGGCCGCTTCTTTAATCTCCCTGGCCGCCGTGGCCCAGCCGCTGGAGCTGGCCAGCATCCCCAAAATGGCCGTTTCAAATAACCCGAATTCCCCGTAAGGCCCTTTAATGCGCATTACCACTTCTTTCGCCGCAAAGGGGCTCCCTTCGGGAAGGCCCCAGATCTCCACCTTCTTCCCCCGTAGAAGATTTATAACTTCGGCCACACCGGCCAGTATCCCCTCCCGCCGCGGGAAGATCTCGGCCGTAACCTCCGTATTAAGGAGCCCCAGATCCTTTAATATCTCATAAGTCCGTACAAAATAGATGTCCGTAGTAGCACCGGTGGCGATCTCCCTATGCTCGGCCGAAAAAAAGGGCCGGCCCGGCGCTACCTCAAGAAGCTTTACCTGTTCCAGGGAGGTCAGTTCTTCCTTGGCCAACCCTTTCACTCTCCCCTTCCCAACGCGAAAATTAAACCGCCGTTAATTTATTCGCTCCCCAACAAAAAATACCTCTTTTCTACACCGACTTTCTTTAGAGCCTGGCCTAATAAAGCCAGCGGTATACGGAGTAGTTGCGGAGGACCTGGCGGACGAACTCCCTGGTCTCAGGAAACGGGACCCTATGGAGGTCCGCCGTACTGCCGCTCCAGACGCCGCCGTCCAGCCATTCCTTGACTTTTTCGCTTCCGGCGTTGTACGCAGCCAGGGTTGCCGGCAAATTTCCCTTGAACTCCCTAAGGATGTGCGCCAGGTACCACGTACCCAGGCGCAGGTTATAATCCGGCTCAAAAAGCCGCTCCACATTAAACTGAAGCCCCATCTTCCCGGCCACCCACTCCGCGGTCTCGGGCATAAGCTGCATGAGCCCGCGGGCTCCTGTAGCGGACACGGCCAACGGGTAAAACTTGCTTTCCGTACGGATAAGAGCCAGTACCAGCAGAGGGTCTAAACCGTTCTGGCGGGCATAAAAAAATATCTTCTCCCGGTAAGGCATGGGGTAAAAAAGGCGGGCCAAAGGCTTGACCATTAAAACTCCTGCTACAAATAAAAGCAACACTACCAGAATGCGCCGGTAATTACGCATAACACCCCGTCCGTCCCCGCAATTCCTCCCAAGCTGCAAGCACGGCCGCCCGGGTGGCCTCGAGATCTCCACCGGTATCAATTATACGGGTGGCGTATTTGAGCCTTACTTCTTCCGGAAGCTGGGCCCTTATGCGCTTTAAAGCCTCCTCCCGGGAGAGGTTGTCCCGCTTCACCAGTCTTTCCAACCGCACCTCTTCCGGCGCGGTCACAACCCAAACCTCATCCACCATATCCTGCATACCGGCCTCCAGCAAAAGCGGGGCCTCGATTACCACTACCCCCCCGGGCTCTTCCCGGCGATAAGCTTCTATTTCCTTCTGTATTTCGTCCTTAATTTTGGGGTGGGTGATGGCGTTAAGTTTTTCCCGGGCCCTTTCATCGCTAAAAATAAGATTTCCCAGCGCGCGGCGGTCAATACTACCATCCGCGTGAAAATACCGGGGACCGAAGACAGCTTTTATCTCCTCCCAGGCCGGCCTTCCGGGTTCTACCACCTTGCGGGCCACCCTATCGGCATCAATTACCTTTGCTCCCAGCTCTTCTAAAAAACGGGCTACGGTGCTCTTGCCTGCTCCTATCCCACCAGTCAACCCTATAACTATCAAAAGTATTCACCTTCCACATTATACCATCACCACCGCCAAAGACCCAAACCAATTAAAATAACTCCTGGCAAAGCTGCTCCTTTCCTCCCCCAGCTTATCGTATGCCAACGACGGCCTAATAATAAACCTGCGCTCACTAGTAGTAACTGGGAACAACCTATAAAAAGAGGTGTAAGGGTTAAAGAAAAACCTGTAGCTCCTGCTCCTAAGCCTGCCCCAAAGGCATCCAGGGCCAGAGCCAGGCCTAAAGTTAAAGCTTCGCCTGGACTAATGCTTCCGGAGGAATCTAGATCGGCCCTGGCTGGTTCCTGCAAAATAGCTATGATCAACCCTAAGCGGGGCACCCGCACCCGTAATAAGGTACGCGGATTCTGTAGATCTTCCCCCTTACCTTTTAAGTAAGATTCTAGTAGAATTTCACAACCTAATCCTAGTAGCAGCGCAGACCCTATCTTCTGAGCTAAATGAGGAGGAAAAACCAAGGTAGAAGCTTTGCCTAAAAGCATAGAAAAAAAGCTCGCTGCTATAGAAATAAAGGTAACCAAAATTAGGCTGGCCCACGGGAGCTTAAGCCCACGTAGTCCGTAAGAAATCCCCACTCCCAAGCCATCCAGGCTCACAGCCAGGGCAAGCAGCAAAGTAGAGATAACAGACACTTCCCTTACCTCCCTGCACCAATAGCAATATACGCCCAGGGAAGGAAAAGAAGTGCCTGTTTCTCCTTCACACTTGGCACCTAGAACAAAAATAGCTGGTACGCCCGCCTACCTTTAAAGTCTCAATAGCCTTTCCACAGCGGGGGCAGGGCTCGCCCTTTTTCCCGTACACGGCCAGGTAATCCTGGTGGTTTCCCCTCTGCCCCAGGCCGTTTACATAATCGCGAAAACTCGTGCCGCCATGGGAAATACCTGCCTCAAGCACCCCGCGTATGGCCCGGTGCAGGCGCTCGATCTCTTCCTCGCTTAAGGAGGAAGCAGGCCTTAGAGGATGAAGCCCGGCCTGGAAAAGGGCCTCATCGCTATAAATATTGCCCAGGCCTGCAATACAGTGCTGGTCCATCAAAACCTCTTTAATCCGCCTCTTGGTGGACCGTGTCATCTGGGCAAGCCTCTCTACAGTAAACTCAGGGCTTAAAGGCTCCACCCCCAAATCCTTTACGCCGACCTCCCGCAACACTTCTTCAGTATGGCCCAGGTAGCAGCGGCCGAAGCGCCTTACGTCTACAAAGCGGACCTGGCCGCCGTTACTAAAGGTTATAATCACATGGGTATGGGGCTCCAGAGCACCCTCAGGTCGTTCTACCCACAAAAGCCTTCCCGTCATGCCCAGATGCCAGATCAAAGTGTACCCTTCGCTCAGGGACCATAGCAAATACTTTCCCCGGCGCTCTAAAGCAATCACCTTTTTCTCCGGAAGCAAGGAAGAAAATTCGTGTACTTCCGGACCTCTTACTACGGAAGGATGTAACACCCTAGCTTCCGTTATAGCCCGGCCTTTAAGTAAGGGCTCCAGGGTGCGCCGTACGGTTTCTACCTCGGGTAGCTCAGGCAAGGCTCCTCTCCTCCAGTTCGTACCAGTTGGGACCCCACTTTATGTCTACCTGTAGGGGCACCTCTAAAGGTAAGGCCTTCTCCATACACTCCTTGGCCAAAAGCGCCACCCTTCGGAGCTCCGGCTCCGGCACATCGAATATCAACTCATCGTGGACTTGAAGGATCATCTCCGCCGCAAACCCTTCCTTCTCCATCCGGCGGAAAATCCTTACCATGGCCACTTTAATAATGTCCGCCGCGCTGCCCTGGATGGGCGTGTTCCTGGCCGTACGCTCACCAAAGGCCCTGATATTATGGTTGGGGCTGAATAGATCCGGAAGATACCTCCGCCGCCCGAGAAGGGTGGTAACATACCCTGTTTCACGGGCTTTCTGCACCACTTCCTCCAGGTAGGCCTTGACCCGGGGGTAGCGCTGGAAATAGCGCTCGATATACTCATGGGCTTCCCGGCGGCCGATACCGAGGTCTTTGGCCAGGCCGTAATCGCTTATACCGTAAACTATCCCGAAGTTAACCGCCTTGGCCCGGCGCCTCATCTCCGGAGTAACCTCCTCCAAAGGAACCCCGAAGACTTCGGCAGCAGTACGGGTATGGATATCCTCACCCTTAAGGAAGGCCTCCTTGAGCCTCTCATCCCCCGAGATATGGGCCAGTACCCGCAGCTCGATCTGAGAGTAGTCGGCGGCAAGCAATGCCCTACCCGGGCCCCGGGGAACGAAGGCCTTGCGCAGGCGGCGCCCCAGGTCCATGCGCACCGGTATATTCTGCAGATTAGGTTCGCTGCTGGACAGACGGCCGGTAGCGGTGACCGTCTGGTTAAAGCTGGTATGCAGGCGGCCCGTACGGGGGTTGATCAACGGTTTAAGCCCGTCCACGTAGGTAGACTTTAGCTTCATAACCTGCCGGTACTCCACCAGTTTGGCGGCTATCTCGTGCTTATCCGCCAGCTCCTCCAAGACTTCCGCGTCGGTGGAATACCCGGTCTTGGTGCGCTTTACCGGAGGAAGGCCCAGCTTTTCAAAAAGAATATAAGCTAACTGCCGGGGGGAATTTATGTTAAAAGCTTCCCCGGCCAGCTCGTATATCTCGGAAGTGAGCTTTTCTAAAGCGTCCTCCAGTTCGGCCCCCATGCTGTCAAGAGTATCAAGATCTACGGCCACCCCGCTCCTCTCCATGGCGGCCAGAACCCTTGTTAAAGGTACTTCCACATCCTTGTAAAGCCTCTCCATACCGGCAAGCCTTATCTTCTCCGCCAAAACCTGGTGGAGCCTGAAGACGCTGTAAGCCCGGCGAGCCGTGTTAAGCAAAGGATCAGGCTCCTCGACTAGGGCCACATCAAGGTGCTCCAGGCAAAGTTCGGGCAGGTCATGCCGGGAAGCCGTCGGATTTAAAAGATAGCCTGCCACCATAGTGTCGCCCGCCGGATCCCCCAATCTCGCCCCGGTCCCCATAAGCCAGGCCAGTTTGGCTTTGGCATCGTGGAAAAGAAGGGGAGTTTTATCCTCGCCCAGAAGCGGAAAAAGGGCCGCAGCCACGGCCTTAAGGGGAACCCGCCGCGCCTCAAAAACGGCGACGTTCTCTCCCCAGGCCAGAGCCAAAGCTTCGAGCCCCGCTTCTAAATAAGCCGGAGAGCTGAGTTTAAGCTCCAGGGCTACCTCTTCTCGTCCCGCCAAGTCCCCGGCCAGGCGTCCCAACTCTTCCACATTTTCTAAAAGCCGGGGCTGGGGTAAGGCTAAAGATTTCACCTTGACCTGAGGAGAAGGAAGGGAAGCCGGCGAACGCTCGTTTTTTGCCTCCTGCATTTCCTGGAGGACGCCTTTAATGAGACTGTGAAATTCCAGCTCTTTATACAGCGAAAGCAAGGCTTCATAGTCGGGCTTTTGCCTGCGGCAGTAGTCCAAATCCAGCTTAACAGGCACATCAACCCGAATGGTGGCAAGCTCCCGCGCAAGCCGCGCCTGCCCGGCATGAGCCGCTAAGTTCTCCGCTACCTTACTTTTTTTAAGCTCGTGCACGTGAGCGAGCACCCCTTCCAGATCGCCGTACTGCCGCACGAGCTGCAGGGCGGTCTTTTCCCCTATGCCGGGCACCCCGGGAATGTTATCCGATGCATCTCCCATGAGGGCCTTTACATCTATAAGCTGAACGGGCTCCAGGCCGTACTCCTGCCGGATGAGGTGGACGTCGTAGACGGTGACCTGGGAAATGCCCTTCCGCATGAGCATTACCTTAACCTTTTCGTCCACAAGTTGCAGGGCATCCCGGTCGCCTGTTAAAATAAGACAGGTCAGCCCCATTTCCTTGGCCTGGCAGGCCAGCGTGCCGATTATGTCGTCGGCTTCAAAACCTTCTTGTTCATACGTGGCTATCCGCCAGGCCTTAAGTAACTTTTTAATAAGCTCAAACTGGGGCCTTAGTTCCACCGCGGTCTCCGGCCTCTGGGCTTTGTAGCTGGAGAGCATCCCGGTACGAAAGGTGACTTTACCGTGATCGAAGGCCACCGCGACGTATTCCGGTTTGGCCTCTGACAGGGCCTTTTGGAGCATGGTGGTAAAGCCGTACACCGCGTTGGTGAACACTCCGGTACTTGTAGAAAGCAAGGGCAGGGCATGAAAAGCCCGGTGGGCTACACTGTTACCGTCTACAAGTAACAACCTGGCTGCCATAGAAGTTACCTCACCTGTTGACCTAGCTTTATCCATTGTACTCTATTACACCCTTTCCAGGCAACTTTCTTGACGGGGGGATGAGGAATGACTTTGAGCCTGGAACCCTGCGGAAAAAACCGCTACCGCCTGCGACCCTCGGGCGATATGCAGGTGGAGGCTTTGGTGTTCTTAAGCCCTAAGCTAAAAGCCCAGTTCGGTGAAAGCGAGGCTTTAAAGCAACTTGCCGATGCGGCAAGCCTCCCGGGGGTGGTGCCTCCGGTCATAGGCATGCCGGACATCCACACCGGATTCGGCCTGCCCATAGGGGGAGTAATGGCCACGGATGCCCAAAACGGGGTGGTCTCCGCCGGCGCCGTAGGGATGGATATAAACTGCGGGGTGCGCCTCCTGCGTACCAACCTGGAAGCAAAATCTTTAAGCACGGGGAAACTTGAAAAACTTCTTGCAGCCATAGAAAAGCGCGTCCCTTCCGGGGTGGGCAAGTCCAGCCTTTACCGAGAATTTAGGGAGGCCGACCTAGAGGCCGTAACCCACCGGGGCGCAGCCTATTTTATCAGGCGGGGCTACGGCTTCCCTGAGGATGAAGCCTCCATCGAAGCAGGCGGGGCTCTACCCGGTGCGGACCTTAAAGCAGTAAGCAGAGAGGCCCGGGAGCGGGCCGACCAGTTGGCCACCATAGGCGGCGGAAACCATTTCATAGAGATAGGCGAGGTGGAAAAGGTCTTCCTGCCTGAAGTTGCTTCTGTAATGGGGCTTAACGAGGGCCAATTGACCGTTCTCATCCATACCGGAAGCCGCGGCTTCGGCCACCAGATCTGCACCGACTACTCCGCCCGCATGGCCCAGGCTGCTTCTAAATACGGCATCCGGCTTCCCAGCAAAGGGCTGGCCGCGGCACCCATAGATTCGCCTGAAGGACGTGAGTACCTTGCGGCAATGGCCTGTGCGGCCAACTTCGCCTTTGCCAACCGCCAGCTTATAACCTTCCTGGTGCGGGAAGCCTTTGAGGAAGTTCTAAAGCTTCCCCTGGAAGAAATAGGGCTTGAGCTGGTATATGACGTGGCCCATAACATAGCTAAATTCGAAGAACATAACGGAAGGCTGCTTTTGGTCCACCGCAAAGGGGCAACCCGGGCCTTACCCGCAGGACACAAAGAAAACCCGGCCCGTTATTTTAAAACCGGCCACCCGGCCATAATCCCCGGAAGCATGGGCACGGCTTCTTATGTCGTCATAGGTACGGAGCGCATCGGGGAGACCTTCAACTCCGTAAACCACGGAGCAGGCCGGGTCATGTCGAGAAAAAAGGCGAAAAGCTCCCTAACCACAGAAGAGCTCCGGGAATCCCTTAAGGGTGTGCTCCTACGGGCGAAAAATTTACGCTACCTCCTCGATGAGGCTCCGGTGGCCTATAAGGACATAGATGAAGTAGTGGGCACCCTGGTGGATGCGGGGTTAACTAGGCCGGTAGTCAGGCTTAAACCCCTGGCCGTAATTAAAGGCGAGGGAGATGAGGGCTAAATTGCATAAATTAGCCTTCCATGGGTAATCCTAACACCCGTGGAAGGAGGTGATCAAAATGCCCAGGATCAAGTGCTCAGTAGACCAGTGCCTGTACCAAGAAGGAAACGAATGCAAGGCCTCCAGCATCCAAGTGCGTCCCACCTCCATGGACCACATGATCTCCGTTTCCGACGACACGGCTTGCGATACCTTCATACCGCGGCATGCAGTCAAGAAATAGAAATTAGAAGCCCGCTTCTTAGAAGTCCGCTTCCTCAAAGCCTGGGGCCGGTGATTAACGTGGTCACACCCCGGGCGTAGGGCAAGATGCAGCTCCTTTAACAATAAGCCGAGGCCTCCCGGTTTCCGGGAGGCCCGTTCTATTAAATTGCACTTAACAAGAGCCGGCCCAATATTCCCTTATTCTCCTCCGTACCCACTCCGTCGTTGTGCAGCTAGGCCGTTAGCCCGTACTCAGGGAATATTGCTAAATTAGTACTTAACTGCTATACTACCGGTAACAATGCAAAAAAGGGGTTGTTTTCTAATGTTTACTGTAGGAGTAACCGAAATCCGTCAAAATGCAAGTGCCATCATAAAACGAGTATTAGAAACGGGCAAGCCGTCCGTTATCTTGCAGACCTGCCCACCCTTTATGATGCAGCTTACCTACCAGTAGCAGA
The DNA here is from genome assembly GCF_021890735.1 of Thermanaeromonas sp. Lineage (GTDB taxonomy): Bacteria > Bacillota > DSM-521 > Neomoorellales > Neomoorellaceae > Thermanaeromonas. Next base: position 10,391 of record NZ_JAKKUR010000013.1, on the reverse strand, counting down.
AATTGCATCTAAAAATTCTAAAACGGGTCCATGCAAGTTCTGGACTGCGGATAAGAAGCTTTTTAACACTGTGAAAGCGAATAAGGATTACGTGAAACTTTTGGGCTAGAAATTCAACCTTCCTTAAGGTGCGGTTTTGGCCGCGCCACCTCTCGGTAATCGCCAGGCCCGCCGCGCCGTCACAGCGCGGTTTATCCTGAGGTGTTTTCGTCGAGTTTTATGAAGGACCAAACAGCCTAAGGTTATACTACGAAATTCCGATTTTTATTTTTACGAGGAACACGGTTAGCAAAAAAGGAGAGTGACCTTATGAGCTCGGTTTCGGCTATCAGCTCCAGCTTACGCTTGACCGGCCTGGCTACGGGACTGGATACTGAGTCAATCGTCAAGGAACTAATGAAAATAGAGCGGATGCGCATAGATAAGCTAAACCAGCAAAAGCAAATTTTGGAGTGGCAACAGGAGGACTATCGGTCCATTTACGCCGCGCTGCGTTCGTTCAGGGACAAAGTTTTTGCCATGAAGCTGCAGGCCACTTACCTGGCCAAGAAGGCTGTATCGTCGGATGAAAGTTCAGTAGTCGCCACAGCCGGCCCCAACGCTACACCTGGAACCTAAACCGTAGAAGTAACAAGCCTGGCCACCGGGGTTTATAAAGTAAGCCAGAAGAACCTGGAGGAAGAATACGATGATAACACCAAAACCGTCAAGACTCTTGCTGAACAGTTTGGGATAACAGGGACTATCTCTTTTGAGCTGGAAGGCAGCAAAGGGAAGAAAGGCACAGATTACTTTAGTTTTGACACCACCAAGAACACTATCTATGACGTCGTCAAAAAAATCAACGATGCCGACTTGGGGATAATCGCCTCCTATGACTCCAATTTGAATCGTTTTATTCTCACCACCACTTCTACGGGTGAAGATGCGAAAATAGTAGTTAGAAATGATTCACACAACTTCCTCTCTGATCCCAATGGAGAGGGAAATAACATTTTAGGGCTATTGCTTAAAGGTGACGGTGCAATTTACAATGATCCGTCTCTTCCTTACCGCAATGTCGGCCAAAATGCATCGTTCAACATCACTATCGGTGACGCCAAATTAACCTACACTAGCTCGACGAACGCCCCTACGGTAGCCGGTATTACGCTCAATCTAAAGAAGGCTGACCCTAATAACCCTGTCACCATAACCGTCTCAGCCGACACCGACGCAGTTTTTAACGCCATCAAAGATTTCGTCAACGCCTACAATGAGCTCATCGGCAAAATCAACGCCAAGCTCACCGAGCCCCGGTACCGGGATTACTTACCGCTTACCGATGAGCAGAGGGAACAACTTTCCGACGAGCAGGAAAAGAAATGGGAGGAAAAGGCCAGGAGCGGGCTTTTACAGGGAGACCCACTGTTGCAAAGTATTCTAGATAAGATGCGCGCTACTATGTCTGCTGTAGTGCCAGGTCTGTCCGCAAGTGCTGACACATTGGCCGATATAGGTATCACTACAGGTCTTTATGCCGAGAGGGGTAAGCTTTACATCAATGAGGCTAAGTTACGGGAGGCCCTTTCTAAAGATCCTGTCGCGGTGATGAGGCTTTTCACTAAGAGCCCAGAAGATCCTAAAGCTTACAACGAAAAGGGCATTGCCCAAAGACTTTATGACGATGTGGAAAACGCTTTAAAAATGCTTTACGCCAAAGCTGGGAGCGATGTGTCATTTTCTAGAGTGGATACCAGCGCTATCGGTAGGGAGATTGCCCAGTTAAACGAAAGAATCGCTGCCTGGGAGAATAGGTTGCGGCAGATCGAAGACCGCTACTGGCGGCAGTTTACGGCACTGGAGCGGGCCATCGCACGTATGAATATGCAAAGTGCCTGGTTGGCACAGCAGTTCAGTATGTACGGTACACAACGCTAAAGTGTCAACGGCGGTCGCCGCTTTTACCATGCTTTTTACTTCCCCTAAAAAACGAAAAGCGACCCGCAGGTAGGGCCGCCAAAACTATCTGGAGTTATCCAATCCTGCCTGCTACCTCCCGGCAATTATCCTATTGGTAGGCTTTGCTCCGGTGGACGACTTCGGAAATATGCACATACCCGCTTGCTGCCGATTTTACCACCTCGTTATTGCTTTTGCTGGACGCGCTCGGTTAAGCGATCGGCCGCTCCCAGCCGGTTTCACTAAAATTTCGAGCGGGACGCTGTTAGCGTACATCACGTCCGGGCATTATATCCGTCCCGTTGGGCCAGACCACGATGCCCGCGTCGGGGTCCACCCTTACCTGGCGGAAAAAGCATGGATCCTTCAGGGGCTCAAACACCGACCCTTTCAGGAACGGGCGGATATCGACCACCCGGTACTCCCCGGTCTCAAACTCCAGGACCAGATGGTGCCTCCCGACGGGGTACGCGCTACGGACTTCCTGGCATTTGCTCTCAAGCCTTGCACTAAACACCTGTCTCTCTTCTTATTTCGGCCAGTTCACGCTCTATCCCCTGGGCGATCCAAGAGCGCATGAGGGTCTGGTAGGGGATGTCCTTCTTCCTCGCGATTTCTTTAGCCGCTTCGATCTGGGAGACCCGCAGGCGCAAAGTAATACGTTTGGTCTTCTGCCGCTCGGCCGCTTTTGCCGCCAGCTCCGGGGCCAGCTCGACTTCTTCCGGCTCAAGCTGGTCCCAGTAGTCGGCCACGCTGTGGGTGTCCCAAAACTCGGCCATCTCCCGTTCGTTTTTGAATTCCGGTATTGTCCTTTCTCTCTTCACCGCCTCAACGCCTCCTTTCGCGGCGGTAGAGCCGCCTTTCTTTATGGTCCATGTCGCGGGCCGTCACCACGTAGACCTCGCCGCCCGGCCTGACCGCGTATATTACCGTCAGCAGCCGCCCGTCGTCCGTAGGGCCCAGCGCCATGTAAGTGCCGCTGCGGCCCTTCCGAAAAAGCGGCTCGTTAAAAAACACTTCTTCCGCTTCCTCGGGCCGCACTCTATGCCTGGCAATATGGCCAGTATTCCATGTATCCCACTTAAAGCCCTTTATTCGTAGCACTCTCCGCACCCTCTTTTAGTGTAACTCTTACGTCGTGCCAATGTCAAGCCGTTGGCACCCGACGTTAGTGTCAACTCCAAGTGGGAATTGGTAATATATGTTAAGCCACTAAACTTAAGTAAGCGTCAAATACTACCCACCTTTGGGGTTAGGCAGGAAGCATAAAAAGAATCCCTACCTAATCACCTAAGGCAGGGGCTAAAGCAAGCTTAATTAATTATTCATCCGGCAAATGGGGGGCAGAGTATCCGACCACGGCAGAAGTTGATCTAATACCTCTTTATCCTGCGTGTCCAGGTTGGGTAGCCTGTCGAAGAGATAAGCAAGGTAGTGGAAGGGATTTAACCCGTTCTCCTTGGCTGTCTCTATAATGCTGTAAACAATAGCATTCGCTTTAGCACCCCGCGGGATGTTGGCAAATAACCAGTTCTTATGGCCAATAACAAAGGGTTTTATAGAACGCTCGCTGCGGATGTTATCAATTTTCTAAAATCAACCCCAGACAAAAAATATTTCTTTCTAGCGATTTCTTTTACAAGATGGTGCGCGCTTTTACCTCGGGATGAGCTTTAGGCTGGTTTAGGGAGAGGCCATCAAGCAACCAGCGCAGCTCCCGGCGGCTTATGGTGATGGTGGAAGAAGTAGTGTCTTGCGGCCATATGAATTTGCCCTTCTCCAGCCGGCGGTAATAAAGCCAGAACCCGTTGTGCTCCCAGTGGAGGATCTTCAGTTTGTCCCTCTTACGGTTGCAGAAGACAAAGAGGCAAGAAGAAAATGGGTCTAATTCGAAGCCTTCCTTGACCAGCACCGCCAGGCCGTCGATGGACTTGCGCAAGTCTGTGGCGCCGCAGGCGAGGTAAACCCGGTCGATACCAACTTCGTTTAGCATAATGCCATCAGCACCTGAACTACCTGGGTGAGTAAGGCCGGGTCAAAGCCGGGTCTTACCTCGATGCTGGCCGGTCCTATTTTGACCAGTAGGGCCAGTACCATAACTGCCTGGGGCTAATGCCCTCATGGGAGGCGCACCATTCTTTAACGCTTTGCCCGCTTTCCCTGTATTCAGCTATGCGAACTTCCCATAGCTTTTGTAATTCGGCTCTGGTCATAAGGGGAAATCTTCCTCAGTCCGTTTTCTGAGGAAGATTATCCCTTAAACTCGAGCACAGGGCCAAGGTGGGTTGTATTTGACGCTTACCTTCGAGGACGCTAAGGCCATCTGCCGCTCCCTCATCCTCGACCTCCCGCGCCTGAAGGACGCGAAGCCCGACGACCTTTACTACGCCATGAAAAAGCTTCTGGCCATCCACGACCACCTGGTGGAAGAGGCCGCCAGGGTCACCAACGCCCTCCACGCCCACCTCATGCAGCACTACCCCAACTACCAGCGCTTCTTCAGGAGACTCGACGGCAGGGTGGCCTTGGCCTTCTTCGAGCGCTTCCCCAGCCCCCGGGCCCTCCTCTCCGAGACCGAGGAGAGCCTCGCCGATTTCCTGCGGGAAAAGCGCTACCCCGGGAGGTACCTGGAGAAGGCCAGGCAGATACTCTCGGCGGCAAGGGAGAGCGGCTGGACCACTTCGCCCCTCCAGGACGCCCACGACGAGGTAACCCGCTCCTGCGTCCGGAGGCTCATGCACTTGAAGGAGGAAATACGGCGGGTGAAAGCGGCCCTGGAGCGGCTCGTCTACGCCTCGCCCTACCCCAACCTCCTCACCATGCCCGGCATCTCCATTGTCACGGCGGCAGCCATCATCGCCTACATAGGCGACGTCAGCCGCTTCCGCTCCGCCGACCAGGTGGCGAAGTACGCTGGGATTTGCCCTGTAAGCTTCAGCTCGGGGGAAAGAATAAGCCACCGCCGGAACCGCTACGGCAAGAGGCGCCTGAACCACGCCTTCTACATGCTCGCCGTCCAGCACGTGGCCACGGACAGGGACGGCAACCCCAGGAACCCCCTCATGTACGCCTACTACCAGAAGAAGCTCGCCGAGAAGGAGCCGGAGCACCGCCACCGGGCCATGGTCTACGTCATGCGGAGGCTGGTGAACATCGTTTTCCGGATGATGAAGACGGGGAGCCCCTACCGGGAGCCTGCGACGGAGAATGGGTCCTCTTGAGAAGAGGGGCGTGGAAAGTTGACCAGAGCACAATCTGTGTCTTGACCGCCACTCTGGGAGAAACAGGCCAAAGGGGATTTGTCGTTCCAGGTCGCAGCCTAGGACAGGCCATTCAAAGATAGATCTTTGGAATGATACTTACTTACGAGACCGCTAATGCCGATCCGCTTACTTTCCCAGGACCTACAATATCACCTCCGGTTGCGTGTTTGCTCGACCCGCACGTCCGGCAATAGATGCAAGGAGCTATGAAGGGGTTCTTGCCAAGGTAACAACCATTCGGGAGAAACATTAATATAGAGCTTCAATGTGGCTAATGCATCAATCACTTTATCACAAGGCATAACTTTTCGTGCACCCAACATAATGCCTGCCCGCTTTGCAAGAGGTCTCGGAGGACTTGTTTATGGGGGTGATAGTAACGGTTCTCGAGTCCGGCGGAAATAACCCATACTTTACAGGATCGCAGATCTTTTAATATATTATTGTTCCAGTTGCGGGCGGATCCGTGGTGGGGTACGAGGCAGACAGCCGTGGATTCCAGTTTGGTCCCAAAATGCTTTTTGAACCCTTCGTAGTTATTGTTGAGGTTCATATCGCCGGTAAGCAACTGTCCGAACGATAGATTCCGGCTAAGATCCGCCACAAAGGAGCATCCCCCGCCCATGGAGCATGCTTTGAGGGCAAATTTTATTCTGGAAGTGGCGTCGGATGCATAGCAAGGACAATGTCCCCATTCCATCTTCCACCCGTCGGGGTTTATAGGTCCATGCCATAAAGCCAAGGAAGTAAAGTTTAGATCCTTGCGGCCTTTCATTAGGTCCTCCCGGTAGCACCTCCTCAATTCTTTTAGGCAATTACTGTCCTTGAGTAACCTTAACGGAAATTTATTGTAGTCCGTACGCGCCGCAAGTTGCGAAACGCAATTCCTAAAATCCTCAATCCAGTCGTCCGAAACTGGTTGGTTGTAAATCACAAATTCCCATAGCTTTCTAAGTCTGAAGATTCCGTAATGGGTCTTTACCATCAACTTCCCATCTCGATATAGCCTTCGCCAATCATTACCATTTTCTTCTTCCTTCTGAAAGATCTTGTTCAACCTATCCTCATCCAAGTCTGCCAGCTCACTCATATCAACTGGTGTGTCACCCACCTTGTCTGGGCCTGAACGGCCAGCAGAGTCGGTGCTGTGTCGGTCATTAGGTTCTCCACGCCAACCATGCGTAATCAAGACAACCCTGCCTACTTTGTACTTACTGAGAAAACCGACTGGGTCCCGCAACATATCCAGGTACCACGGAGAATAGCCCGTAACAACACAGGCCAGGAGCAGCCTCTCCCAGGGTCTCAGATAAGGTAGGACCGCAACTTCCACGGTAACACGTTCGAAAAGAGCTTTGAGTCCAGAGACGTGGTCGTGGTGCAAGTGGGATAGGACCAGCAATGACACTTTGCCGGATGAATTGCCTTGGATGGCGCTGCAATAGTTTAAAACAGCCTTTTCGGCACATGCCCCTATCTGGCTCCCGCAATCGTATATAAACCTGAAGTCGGCCACGTACCCCGTATAGAAAAGCCCCTGGCCCACGTTATGAAAACAAAACTCACAATCAATGCGTTGCTGAGGCATCCCAGACGACCTCCCATTACAACTCTACCTTCACGCCAAAGAAGTAAAGGGCGGAGGATGGCCTCCGCCCTTTACTTCTGCCGACCTACCTACCCAGGAGTTGCAGCACCATCTGCGGCTGCATGTTGGCCTGGGCGAGCATGGCTGTGGCGGCCTGCTGGAGGATGCTGAGCTTGGTAAATTCCATCATTTCCTTGGCCATGTCCACGTCGCGGATACGGGACTCAGCGGCGGTCAGGTTTTCAGAAGCGGTACCCAGGTTGTTGATAGTGTGCTCAAGTCGATTTTGTAGAGCACCCAAATTGCCTCGAACTGACGAGACGCGCTCAATAGCTGCATCAAGAACTGAAAGAGCATTGTTAGCACCCGCATGCGTGGTTAAATCAATATTGGCTACTCCCAAGCTTACAGCATCCATCTTATCGATGGATAGAGCTACACTCTGCCCCTGATTAGCTCCAATTTGGAACACTAGCTGCCCACCAGGCGAGATTATGATAGTTGCAGTGTCATCATTAGAATCAGTGGGAGTTCCTTCTTGCGTTGTATTAATTGAAATCTTGAGACCGGTTACATCATAGGAGAGAGTATTGCCTACCGCCTTAAGTGATATGGCACTGCCACCACTTTGGGGCGTTAGCGTCGCCACAGCATCAGTACCCGCCGCGCTGTATACGCCGACATCTGTACCGGTATCCGTAGTTATACCGAGGCTATTGAGGACATTCTTCACACCACTAACTTGAATGGTCTGGTCGCTACCCTTGTTTAGCGAAGTAAGCTTGATGCCGCCATTGGTTCCCAGTGATGCTTCGACGCCCGTTTGAGATTTCAAAGCGTTAATCTTATCTATTACAACGCTAGATGAATCCCCTGCCGCAATGCTTATATTTACCCCATTTATAGTTATGGTACCAGCCGTAGCTCCAGTAGTAGCAAATGCTGCAGCATCCCCTAACGTTGCTCTGCTCGCATATTTAGAAACCGTTAAAGTGTAGCTGCCAATATCCGTGGAACCGGGGTTTACGGTAATGGTAGCTGAAGCCAAATCGCCGTTTGCTCCGCTTACAGCCGCAGCGCGGGCAAGCTCCCCATTAAGAAGCTTTTTCTGGTTAAATTCGGTGTTATTGGCGATCCTCGTTAACTCGTCCTTAAGTTGATTAATTTCTGCCTGGATAGCAGCGCGGTCGCTGTCGGTGTTGGTATCAGAAGATGCCTGCACCGCGAGTTCCCGCATTCTCTGAAGAATGCTATGAGTTTCGTTCAGCGCACCCTCCGCAGTCTGTATCAGCGAAATTCCGTCCTGGGCGTTTCGGATAGCTTGCTCCAGTCCCCTGATCTGACTCCGCATCTTTTCGCTGATCGCCAGGCCTGCAGCATCATCACCCGCGCGGTTGATCCTGAGGCCCGAGGACAATTTCTCCAGCGACTTAGCCGCCATCATGTTGTTAATCGACAACTGACGATAGGTGTTTAACGCCGAGATATTGTGGTTAATCCTCATACCTTCTCCGGCTTCCCTGGGAAGCCCTGTCTACTTTCCTCGCCGCTTCCTGCGGAAGGCAGGTATTCCCTTCCCAGGAAACCGAAATCCACCTCCCCTTTCTTATCTTAAGGTTTCATGCCTCTTCTTCCCTGAATGAGGCGTGTTCCCTAACCGGTTTCCTCCACGGGCGTCCGGTGCTTTTCCAGCACCTCGGCCCTGAGAATTCTTACACCGTCTGGTGCCTCGATACCTACTCGTACCTGACTCTTTGCAATCTGCACTATGGTAACCTTTATGTGCCCATCGATGATGATGCTCTGGTTTTCCTTCCGGCTTAGCACCAGCACCTCCTCAACTTCCCTCCCTGGACCGTTTCCGCCTTCCTGCCATCCCTTCACTCGATATTTATCGTCAGCGGTCCTATGGACTTTAGTCCCCTTTCAGAAAGGAGCAGCGGCCTTCCACGTAGAAAAAAGCAGTTATGGTCTACTGGGACCGCAGGACCGCACCTTACCCCCGGTGTGCAGTGGAAACTACATAACCCTGTCTAGTGTATCCCTTGCATGATAAAGTAGAAGGGACTAGAAGAAAATCCTCAAGGGCCAGCGCTAATCTCTTATCTATGCTATACTTTTGCTAGGGAAGAACTGCAATGCCGGTTATGCGAACATCCGGCAAGCGATTGAGCTGTATCTAGAGACCGAAGAGGCGCTCGAGCTTCCCACAGCCATTGAAGTGGCGGAAGTGGAGGGTAACTGTCGATGGAAACCTAGGCGATGACCTGGCACCGGGAACGTTAAACAGCATACTCAAGCAAGCCGGATTAAAGGAGGTTAACCGCCAATGACCGAATACCTTATTGTGATTGAGAGGGCGGGCAATAACTATTCGGCCTATTCCCCTGACCTGCCAGGCTGTGTAGCTACGGGCGCAACGCTTGAAGAGGTGAGGGCTAACACGGCTGGGGCCATACGCATGCATATTGAGGGCTTGAAGGAGGACGGCCTTCCCATTCCTCAGCCTGCGGCCATAGCTGAGCGCGTAAGTGTGGACCTGGGCCTGCTCGCTTAGCAAAACCGGCTTCTACAAGGCCCTAGAAACGACGCAAAAATGGCCGGGAGGTAAAGGTGCCTGCACGGCCTTTTCCACGGGCTTACAGGTCAAAATAGAAGGTGTTTTTACAGCTTCCGGGGCCTTAAAGGTTTCCGCAGGGAAGCGGTAATCGTCGAGGGTGCGCTTTATCACGCCATCAGCCTGGCTGGCAAGGAGGAACTCCCCAAGGGCCTGCGATAAGGAACAGTAACCAGGCTTCTAGCACCCGGCTTTCGCAAGTGGTGGTGGCTGCCCTGTATTCTCACCACCACAAAGCCAGCCCTCTTCAACGCACTAACCACTTCTTTACCTGTAACCCTCGGTAGCCTGCTCATGAGGCTATCTCTACCTGCACTTCGGCTATTTCAACGTCTTTAGTAGGCAGGGGCAGACCTTCCTGGGCTAAAGCCGCAAGGTGGCCTGCTATAGCCTCTTTAGCCCTCTCCAATGCTTCTTCAACGGTATCTCCCTGGGTGAAGCACCCCGGTAAGGCAGGAACAGAAACGACATAGCCCTTACCTTCCTCATCCCATTCGAGGATAACTTTGTAGCGGTAAAGCATTTCCTTGAACCCCCTAGACTAGACGTTCTTTTCTGCTCTTCCAAAAGCCAAAGGGCAGTGACTCTCCATGTTTTTTCAAGCTCTCGATATAACCTTTTATGGCGTCTTCGGCCATAGCCAAGGCTTCTTCCTTTGTTTCCCCCTGGGTGACGCAGCCCGGTAGTGCCGGTACAGAAGCAATATAGCCTCCTTCTTCGGCGGGTTCGAGGTAGACAATAAAGCGGGCCATGTTCTTCCCTCCTAAGACGCATTCCAGCCGTTACATAGTATGCTTTGGTTAAGTAAGTTTTAGGTTTTCTGTGGGCAAAATCCTGCTCAAGTGGAGGAGTTTTTTAAAAAGGCCTATGTAGCCGGGTGGGTCCGGGACGCTGAGAAGCTGCTGGAGTGGGGGAGGCGGTGAGGATAGGAATTGTAAATCGATTTAGAGAGGCTTGCTCCGGAATACCGGTTCAAAGCTGG
>NZ_JAKKUR010000060.1 GCF_021890735.1 Thermanaeromonas sp. | reverse complement strand
GCCGCAATCATTTGGGCCACTATAAAAGCATCAAATATCTTTGCTCCCTTCAAATTAGGCTGCTCAGCCAGAATTTCGGTCAGCCTATCAAGGGCCGTGGATCCTGCATCGACAATTAGACAAGCGGTACGGATAGCTTTTACCTGCTCCAAAGCTAACTCTGGAGAAAGCGGCCGCTCCACCCGGCGCTTATCAGTAATAATAGCGTAGAATTCTAGCAGGATTTGGGGGGTGATAACGCCGTTAAACCGGCCTGCCATAACTGCCTCGATGAATTTGCGGCTTGCAGGGTGCTGTGGGGCATCTATATTAATGGCATAAACCCAGACATTGGTATCGACTAAAATCAACCCTTTAACCCTCTTTCATATAGCTTTTCCCGGTCAATGTCTTTTACCTCCCCCAGGCTAAATTTCCCCAACATCCTGGGAGTTAAATCCATTAAATATCTCTCCAGGGCTTCTAAAACTATCTCATTTTTCGGCCTGTTGCTGCGCGCTGCTACTCGGTCGAGGAGCTCCAGAATTTCTGCCCGGTCTTTGGGAACATAAATATTCAGTTGCACTTCCATCACCTCTAAAATACATTATAATACTAGGCAATAGCTATAAGCAATATGGAATACAAATCCTTTAAGGTCCTATATTGGCCACTTTCTCTCCGCTTCCACTCCGCTTAATGGACATATTAACTATAAAGTAAGGTTAAAATGAAACCACAAAGGATAATTTGAGCAGCAAATTGTTCTAATTGCACCACAGTATAAGTGAAGTAACAAAAAAGCCAGTTGAGCTTAAAGCCCATACTGGCTTTCCAGTCGAAATTTTGGTAGCTGGGCGGGTTATTTTATTTTTTTACTCCCCTTAGCTGGTCAGGCCACAAGAAACCCCCTGGCTTTCTTTAGGAGTACCGGGGGCCAAAATGGCCCTCGCCAGTACCATAAAGAGAAGCCCACCGAAGGCAAAAATGCCTATAAATATCCCTATTTCTACCCAAGTAGGAGTATACTTACCGGTTAGCCCCCAAGCCACAGGATAATAACGGGTGAATTCAAAAGGGGGCCAGAGATAGCTTCCCAAGGGTACCCCCGGTGCGTAGGGAAGCAAAGGAATAAGCAAGGCGGAAAAAAGTAGCCATATCCTTTTTAGAAACACGCCTATTACTACTAAGCTTGCGGCCAGGCCCACCAGCCCCGGCTTCTCCCGGTTGGAACGAAACACAAGGAGCAAGAAAGGAATAACAGCCAGGAGAATCTCTCCCCAAAAATAAGGGGCCAGGCTCCCCTTTAGCAGAAGATTTACATACCTCATAAGCCGTTCTTCGGCAGGGTAGAGGGCGGTAAGGACCTCAGAAAATACGAAGAACACATCTACGGCAATTAAAACTGCCAGTACTCCTCCTAGAGTGGAAAAAAGAGATTTATCCACCCTGTACCACCCAGAACGATCTAGACCCAGCAAGACCAAAAGCAGAAGGGCAAGGCCAGAATCCAAGGCCGAGACCACAAACAAGGGGGCGAGTAATGCGCTATGCCAGGTGGGGCGGGCGATTTGGAGACCAAATATCCAGGCGGTAACCGAGTGTACCAGTATAGCTGTAGGAAGGGCTAAAGCCGCTACCACCCGTAACCTGCCTTCCCCCGTTTCTGGCTGGCCCATTAGATAGAGGTAGTACAAGGAAAGGGTCAAGTATAAAGTTATGATGATCACATCCCAGATTAAGGGAGAATTAAGCTTGGGCGAAGTTAATAGATTAAGTATCCTATCCGGCCGACCGAGATCTACAAAGATGAAGAGAGTAGCCATAAGTATAGAGACTACCGAAAGGAGGACGGCGGGCCGGGCGGCAGGTTTAAACTGGGGTAGGTTAAAGACCGTAGCCGAAGAAGATACGATGATACCCCCCGCCGACAACCCCACCAAAAACATGAAGGCGGTAATGTAAAGCCCCCAGGTTACGATGTTGCGCATCCCTGTAACTACCAGGCCATGGGTCACCTGATAGATCCAGGCCCCTAGGCCTAAGACTGATAGGACCGATAAAATCCCCAGCCATAGATAATATCCTTTATCCCTCATCCTTAACCCCCCTAACGCAGATAATAAACCTGGGGCCTAGTACCCCGGTCCTCTAGTAGCCGTTCTGCAGGACGTTCCCGGAGGAGACGGGAAACCTCGCTTTCCGGATCGTTTAAATCCCCAAACTTCCGCGCCCTAGCCGGACAGCAGGTCACGCAGAAGGGCTCGCCCCCAGCATCTACCAGCTGCTGGCAAAAAGAGCACTTCTCTACTACCCCTCGCTTACGATCAGGCACCCCTTGGCTCCCGTAAGAGTGTCCCGGGATTCTAAGGGGTTCCTGCCAGTTGAAGACCCGGGCATTATAGGGGCAAGCCGTCATACAGTAGCGACACCCTATGCACCGATCGTAGTTAATGAGCACCCGTCCGTCGGGATCCTTATAAGTAGCCCCTACGGGGCACACCTTAACGCAGGGGGCGTTTTCACAGTGCTGGCAAGCTACGGGTAGATATTCCCGTTTTAAATAAGGATAACTCCCCTCAGGAATGTCCAGGCCAGGACCTCCTCTGGTCAGGACGCGATTCCAAAACAAGCCCATAGGTACGTTATTCTCTAGCTTACACGCTATGGCACAAGTATGGCACCCGATGCAGCGCTTAAGGTCGATAACCATACCATACTTTTTAGCCACCCAGAGCACCTCCTCTCCCTTTTAGACTTTTTTTACTTCTACCCGTACATCAAAGAAGGAATAGTTAAGGGTATTCTCTTTATACCGGGCATGGGTGAGTTCCTGGTGATGGCCGTCACGGTAAAACCACCAACCCTGCTGGATGTGGGCTACTCCCGGCGGGATAGCTTCGTTATAGCGGCAGCGCAAAGTAACATGGCCGCGATCATTGAAGACCTCTACCAGGTCGCCGTCGCCGATCCCTCGCTTACGGGCTTCCTGGGGATTTAAGTCCACAAAGGGTTCCGGATTAATCTCCCGCAACCAAGGCTGGTTTTCGTATTGGGAATGGACCCGGAACTTCTCGTGGCGAGTAATAAGGATCAAAGGATACTTAGCCGCCTGGGGGCTATCAGGGCCTGCTTCCAGGGGCCACTTGAACACCGGCAGCTCTTCCCCCTGGGGCACTTTCTTCTCTAAATAAAACTCCAAGCGACCGGTGGGAGTTTTAAACTTGCCATCTTGCCAGGGGATGTAGGGTTTGGGCAGGAACCGGATGGCCTGCTCTTTTTTAAGACGCTGGTAGTCGATGCCCTGCTGGCGCATCAAAGGCATATCTAACCACTTGGCACATTCTTCTTCTATAGAACCGAAATACTGGCCTAAACCCAGCCTGGAAGCTATCCCCCGGTATATCTCCCAGTCAGGCCTGGCCTCCCATAAGGGCTCTATAACCTTCTGCCGGTACAGGACATAGGGAACATCCCCGGAAAGCACTATCTCTTCGGTTTCGTAATAATGGGCAGCGGGGAGGATGATATCTGCATAATTCAACGTGTTATTGAAGAACTGGTCCACGGCCACCACCAATTCCAGCTTGGGCCATACCTCGCGCAGCCATCTGTTGCGGTCAGAAGTCTGAACCAACAGGTTGGAACAAGTGATATAAAAGGCCTTTATAGGATAAGGGTTCTGTCTTATGACTGTATCTTGGAGCTGGATCAAGGGCAACATCTTAGGAGAGGTTCCCCGGGGCAATAGCCAATTAACGTTATAAACCATAGGATCGAAGCCGGCAAAGAACATACCTAGAATATTGCCCGATTTCCCTATATTGCCAGTAAGACCCAAAAGGGTTATCATGGCCTGGCCGAGGAGATCCGCATGGTGGTAGCGGTCCGCACCAAAACCAAATTTAATGCCTCCCGGCCGGTTGGTAGCCAGTAAAGTGGCCACCTTAACCACTACTTCCGGGCTTACACCCGTTATCTCAGCCACCTTAGCCGGGTTATAATCCTGGACGACCGTTTTAAGCCTACTGAAAGCAGTAGTGCATTTAACCCCGTTTACTTCGAACTGGCCTTCTAAAGCAGGCACAATATCGGGAGTATCATAGGGAACCGCCCGCCCAGAACGGGTATCCCACACCAGCGGCTTTTCTCCCTGCCGCAAGAACAACCTGTTATCTTCCCTTACCAGGAAAGGAGCACAGGTTTTATTTAAGGTGAATTCCTTATCCACGAGGCCTCTGGTGATGATGACATGAAGCATTCCTAAGGCAAAGGCTATATCCGTACCCGGCCTTAAGTTGACCCAGGTATGGGCCTTCTGGGCCGTAGTGGTATAAATAGGATCGATAACCACTAGATGGGCGCCCTTTTCCACTGCTTCCCAGATGAAATGCCACTCATTGATCTGGCTTTCAGCGCAGGCGCTGCCCCACAAGATAATAGTCCTGGCGTTCACCCAGTCAGCGCATTCATTGCAATAAGCATCGAAAATACCGGTACCCAGAGCAGAGGAAAACCCGATGGATACAGCCTGATCGACGCTACCCGAGGCCAACACGCTCTCTAAAACCCCAGCGAAGCGATAAGCGCCACCATATCCCCCGTTCAAGAGCCCGTAATTGCCCGATTGATGTACCACAGCTATAGCCTGGGGGCCGTACTTATCACGTAACTCTTTGAATTTGCCAGCGATAAAATCAAGCGCCTCATCCCAGCTTATCCTCTCCCATTTACCTTCTCCCCGCTCGCCTATGCGGCGCATAGGGTATTTTAATCTATCAGGGTGGTAAAGGCGCTGGATATGGGTAAGGCCCCGGAGACATATGCGGTTATATTCCGGATCCGGCATGGGGGCAGGAGCTATCTTAACTACCTTCCCTTCCCGGACCGTGACCAGGTGATTGCATGTTTGCCAGCAATTAGGGGAACAGACGGTTCTGACCACCTTTTCCTCCCGGGCTAAAGGAGCAGCTTCCGCAGGAGACAGCCACCGGTAAGCCTTGGTAGCTGACCAGCTTACCCCAGATGTCGCGGCCAGAACTGCCGCTCCTTTTAGAAAGGTTCGGCGGGATATCCTGCCCGACAATCCCTTCTCCTCCTCTCCAGACAAATATTGAGATTGCTTTCACTTTTTCTAGATGGCCGGGTACTCTTCCTTTGTCCCCTCCGCTAAAATAAAAAAAGCCCCCCTTGTAAAGAGGGACAAATTTAATAAAGCCTAAGCTTATTTGTTTTCCCTCTGAAGGTGCATAACTTGTAGCGCCAAATACATATTTACCAAGGCCTCAATGTTATCCAGTTTCAGGGCTGTGATCTCCTCAATTTTCTTAAGTCTATATTTTAGAGTATTGGGGTGGATGAATAGCTTTCTTGCCGTCTCCTGTTGATCACCATTACACTGGAAATATACTTTCAAAGTATTAAGAAGTTCGTAGCCTTGTTCCCGGTCGTAATCTAGCAGTGGTCCAAGGATCCCTTGCCAGAAGTCCCGCAGTTCCAGCTCGCCTAATTTATAAAGCAGGCGGATTATCCCCAGCTCGCTAAAATAAGTGAGGGTTCCTCTACCTTTAAACAGCATCCCCAATTTAAGGGCTGTCTTGGCCTCTTGATAAGCCTTGTAAAGTTCCGTCACTCTGGTATAAAACTCACCCACCCCGGCGGAGAAGGAAAAACTGGGGGATCGCTTTAGAATATATCTCCGCAGCTCCCTTACCCAGTCTTCTAGGGCTTTTTTCCTTTGGTGTTTATCCTCCTTTAAAGTGTAAGGTAGAAGGATGACCACTTGGCCCTTGATATCTAAAGCTATCGCCCCTCTCTTTTCGGCATAATCCACTACTATTTCGTTAAACTTCTCGTTAATTTCCTTAAGTATGATTTCGCTTGTCGTTGGAAGTCCTTGTTCTTCGTCTAGTTGAAGGACGAGCAAAGCATAAGGCAGGGTTAAATTCCACCCCCACATCTTACCCCTATCTACCAGGCTTTCATAGTCTTCGAAGTTATTGTACAGGATCTCTAAAAGAAATTCTCTCTTATACTTTTTCTCCTGGTTTAAAAGGGCTTTCTCTTTCTTAAGTTCTATCAGCACGGGAAGGGATACCTCAGTAAGAAGATCGTCCACATCCCTATTTCCAGGGCCGGCCATCTCCAGGACAAAAAGAAAGCCTTCCAACCGCTCCTCTCCTAGAGCTACGGCCGTATAATTCACTGGAGACCCTTCGTCGTGCCATAGAGTGCCTTTAAGCACGCGCCCTTTCAGTTCTGGCCAGGATGAAGGAAGGGGCACTGGTAAAGGCAGATGCTCAGGCCAGGGATATTGGACCCCCAGGAAAGGCTGGCCTGTCAAGATCCGGTAGGTGGCGTCAGTGATGATTACTGGATTCCGGCATTCCTCGGCGACTATCTTAGCCAGGCCTGTTAAGCCTTCCTCCCTCGCCATACTTAAAAGCAGGCGGGTTACAGGTTTAGGTTTCATCCCTTCTACCCCCATCCTTGCTTAGAGGTTTCCGAAACATTTCCCAGACCGGGGCGCTGGCGCTTGGGGAAACATCCTTTGTTTAAGTCCTGCACTTAGTTGTCTAAAGTTACAAAAAAGAACCTAAAATATTTGGCCTGTTTAACAAGTGTTTTAACCTGCCTGATAAACGGAAACGAAGGGAAGGCCCTGTAAGTATAGGGTCCGGAAGGCCGGGGATTTTATCTACCGTATCTGCCAGGTTTTCCTCTCCTTCCCGGAGGTTTAAAGCCCCTGTAGGACAGGCTTCCACGCATACCGGTAGTAGACCGGCATCCAGCCTGGCATAACAAAAATGGCATTTATCTACCTTCCCCCTCTCCTGGTCAAATTGGGGGGCTTTATAGGGACACGCTTGGACACATCGGCCACAGCCATCGCAACGGCCTGCCTCGTGAATCACCACCCCGTCTCTCCTTTTCCGGTAGGTACGGTGGGGACACACCCGGAAACATTCTGGATGCTCGCAATGGTTACAGGCTAGGGAAAGATATAAGACTACTAACCCTTCCGGGGTGAGCCACTCTAGCTCATATACCCGCCGGAAAGACTGGCCCTCTGCCAAATGATATTCACTCTTGCAAGCCAGTTCGCAGCTACGACAACCGATACAGCGCGTTATATCCAGCAAAAATACCCTGTTTCTCATAGGTCCTCCTTAAATTGGTATTATTCCCCGAAAATAGCATGCCAGTATATCCATTTCCTGCTAGTGCCCCTAGATGCGTGCTATATTTACAAAGGTTTCAAAGTAAGCGGGAGCCGGGGCCCCTGCTCCCTCTTTACCCAGGTCGGTTTCCACGCCACCCAATAACCGATTTATCTTTCCACCTGTTCCCCCCTGGTAACAGACGACCACCTGGGGAGGAACCCTTTGCGTCACCAAGACTGATAAAACCAGTTCTCCCCGGTCGTTGTAAACCCGGACCAAGTCCCCGCTTTTTAGGCTTAACTTATCCGCTATAGCAGGATGCACCCTAAGCACAGGTTCCCGGCTACCAGACATCAACCATGGTAGATTTAAAAATTGGGAATTGTTACCTCCCTGGAGGTGGGGAGTCAGCAAGCGGAAGGGATAGGGTGGAGGAGGTGAAAGGGGGCTCGCCAGGACGGGAAGGGCCGGTAATCCCGCCTGCCTCGCCTTCGCAGAAAAAAGCTCATATTTACGCGAAGGGGTGGCAAAGCTAGGCTCTCCTCCTCTTTCGGGCATCTTAAGCTTGCGCGGGCCCTGCAGGAGCTCGCGGTAATCCTTGATACCCAGTAGCTGGTAAACATAAGGATTGAATTCGGCCGCTACCCACTCCTCCTCGTCCCCACCGGTAGGGAAATTACAACTTCCAGGCGAGAGTTCATTAAGGCGCGCCGAAAGATTCCAGGCAATCTCCAGATCTGACTTGGATTCTCCTACTGGGGAGATAGCCTGCTGATTGATGGCCACCCACCAGTGCCAATAGCTAGGAATTATTTCCCATTCTTCAAACTGAGTTGTACAAGGTAAAAATAGATCAGCATACTGAGATGTGGAAGTCAAAAACTGGTCCACCAGAACCACCAATTCCATATTGGACATGGCTTGCTGCAAGGCTGCCGGATCCGGGGCCTGGGATAAGGGGTTGGCCCGGGCAATCCATAAGAATTTGACTGGGGGTTCCTGGGCCGCAAGTAATCCTTCTCCCGCCCTGGTGATGGGCAAGTACCGATGTTCGCCCTTGACCCCCGGTGGCGGCGACCAGTTCCTAGCATGAAAATTGAATAGATCCCACGTCTGTAGGCTGGCGTAGTAAAGCCCACCCCCCGAGAAACCAAGGCAACCAGCCAGAGCAGCCAGGGCGTTTATGGCCCGGATGTTCTGTCCGCCGTTGGTATACCTCTGGAGCCCCATACCCTTCCATAAAGCTACCGGCCGATGCTCTACAAGGATTTTCGCCAGCTCTTCTATTCTAGCCTGGTCCACTCCGGCGACCCGATATATATCGGTATATTTTAATTCGTTTTGGAGATAAGATCTGAACTCCTCCCAACCTAAGATATATTTTTTAGCAAAATCTTCTTCGTACCATCCCCTTTCTACCAGGTACTTAGCTACCCCCAAGGCCAAAGCACCATCGCCGCCCGGGTTTACCTGGATATGAAGGTCAGCCTGAGCAGCAGTAGCTGTTATTAAAGGATCGATAACCACCACTAGAGCCCCCAGGCGACGAGCCACATCTATAAAATGCATCTGGTGGAGGGCTGTCCAGGCAGGGTTGGCCCCCCAGATTATAATCGACCGGGCCTTCGCCATAGTTTCGGGATCCGGTTGTAGATTGCTGCCCATGTCCAAGAGATTGGCCTCTAAACCGGCTGACCAGCATAAGTTCCCTTGAATTTTGGTTATAAACCCGAGGGCATCAAAAAAACCCTCTACGGCCAAGTGCAAAAGACCGAGGTGTCCATAATGTACATAAAGGGCTATGGGCCAAAGGGATCCATAACGACCTTTAATTTCCAGTATCTTACGCGCTATAATATCCAAGGCTTCTGTCCAGGAGATCCGCCTCCAGTTCCCGGAACCCCGGGGTTCCTGACGTAAAGGGAATACAACACGTTCGGGAGCATACACGCGCTGAACATAAGCATACCCCTTAGCACAGAGGCGTCCCCGGGTAAAGCCGTGCAGGGGATCCCCGGCAACTTTCTCTAAGCGCCCGTGCCGGACGTAAGAAAGCATGCTACAGGTACAGAAACAATTCCGCGGGCATACATTGCGGTAAACCTGGTATTCCTTTTCCAGCACCATTTTTTCAGCACGCCCCGATTTCAAGGCTATAAATAATCTTTGAGAAACAGTATGGTAAGTTGGCCTATTTGTTGGGGTAAATTCAAATCGTTAGTAAGGAATATGGTAGCCTGGCTTTCGATTGCTGTAGCTAATTGTATGGCATCGGGTGTACGGATACGGTATTCGGCTCGGATTTCTGCACAGCGGACAGCTATCGGCAGGGTAAAAGGAATGATGGTCAGATTGGGATAGGAAGAAAGTAATATTACATATTCCATACAGATGTCTTCCCTACCAAGCGATTTAGGCTTTACCAGTATTTCTGCCAATGTTAGAGTAGAAGTAACCGCTTGAAATCTCCCTTGTTCTAAAGGGCTAAAAATGTCTTCCTTAAGTATTGTTGCCCTAGGAGCCGCCTCCAAGTAGTAAATAAAGCAGTTGGTATCAAGGGCAATTTTTTTATGACCACGAATAACTTTGGCTAATTCCCCCATGAATCCCGCTCCTTATTGACATAGCTGTCAGGATCTACCCCGTTCCATATTTCGCGGTGGAGACCTAAAAGACGTTCGGCATAACTCTTCGGTTTAGGGATTATTACTATTGTGTTTCCTGTTTTTTGGACTAAAATTTCATCCCCTTCAGACAAGCCAAGGCTTTTCCGGATTTTATAGGGCAAAACCATTTGGCACCTGGCTCCAAGTTTTAGGGTTTCAATAATGATATCCTCAGACATTGAACAAAAACCTCCTACACAATCGACAATCTTTATGTAGTTTTATTTTAAGGTATGAAAAAAGGAAACTCAATACTTAATTTGCCTAAGTTATCTCCTGTTTTGCACCTAGGACAGGCTACTTGGCTTTTGTTGGCAAATACCTTGTAGCGCGCAGGACTTGCATTATTTAAGCATAAGCGGCCAGCGAGAATTTTAGTCTCTAACTTCTACTTTCATAAAGTAGTACCGCAGGTAGGAGGCGGCTTTAGTTAACAGTTCTTCCGGGCAAGGGGGAAGTTGGGCAAGGGTCATATCAATAAGGGAACTTGA
>NZ_JAKKUR010000139.1 GCF_021890735.1 Thermanaeromonas sp. | reverse complement strand
GGCTTCTTATATCACTTCTTCTCGGTGCCCTCCTGGCCTATACCCTTAAACCCGCAGTATTATATTTGGAAAGCCGCGGCTTGCCCCGCGTGCGGGCCATCCTTTTCTTGTATCTTATAGGCTTGCTTATTTTGATTCCCACCCTTCTTTATGTCCTACCCCAGCTCTTCCGTGAGTTAAACAACTTCCTCGATAAACTCCCAGAGTTTAACCAAGAAATACAAGGATGGTTTAAAGTTTTTTATGAACGCTACCAGCGGCCCGGAATGCCTTTGAGCTTTCGCCGGGTTGTGGACGAGACATTAGCCCAACTTCAGGCCAAGGTTGAGGGCGCAACACGGGAAGTGGCCTCTTTCCTTCTTAACTTCCTATCCGGCTTCCCTAGCCTGGCCTTAGCTCCTGTGTTAGCTTACTATTTCCTTAGAGACAGAGAAGCTTTAAGCCGCGGAGCCATTAGGCTTCTGCCTTCTGGCTGGCGTGAAGAGTTGTTAGGGTTGTGGGTGAAAATAGACCGCGTGCTTACAAGCTTTGTGCACGGCCACCTGCTAATCTCCATACTAGTAGGTATGCTGACCGGTGCAGGTCTTTTCCTGGCCGGTAGCAGTTATGCGGTCATACTGGGAATTGTAATGGCCATGGCCGATCTCATTCCGTACTTCGGCCCTCTTCTAGGCGCCATCCCCATAGTAGCCATCAGTTGGCTGGAATCCCGGAGGCTTGCTCTTTATGCTTTGCTAGTAGTGATAGCCGTACAACAGATCGAGGCTGCTATTTTAGCTCCTCGTATTTTAAGCCAGAGCGTAGACCTTTCACCCCTGGCTATTATACTTGCACTGCTTGCTGGAGAAGAGCTCTTTGGAGTGGCTGGCCTTTTACTTTCTGTACCGGCCTTGGCCATAGGACGGATACTTATTGGTTTTCTTTGGGATAAATTAGTGCGGCGCTGAGATAAGATGCAAATTTTGATGGCCATATTACAACGTCTCGCCCGGAGGGCTAAGGAGAGGTAAAGGTTCTTTGGTGCGGCACGGGGCAGAAGCCCTGCATGAAGGAATTATTTGGAAGCAAGTAGGGAATTAAGTGATACTTAATTAGCCTCCTCCGCACCCTCTCCACATCAACTCCGCTTCATTTCCGCTTTTTGAACAAATGCAAGATAAAGTGCTATTAAACCTCTCGCCGGTATTAAACTGGGCCATATCCGGCACCCAGAATTTGACCTTTATTCCTACGGAAGCATCCACTGGAAAGCAGGCAGTCTCGTTCCTCAAGGTCAGTCCGGAGAGTTTTATCGTATCCATTATGGAGAATCACTAGGGGCTTCATCATACTTTTGTCTTTAGACCATGTCTACAGCGCCTGGTGGTTTGTGGTTCTAAGCGCTTTTTTCGCCCTAAATACGCTTTTATGCGCCGTGCATCGTATAAAACTATCTCCCAAGAGCTACTGAGTAGTTGGTTCCTTTTTCCTCCACCTGAGCATGGTAGCTATCGTTGTGGGTACTTATATCTTTGGGTTGACAGGGTATAGCGAGTATGTTGAAATCGGGGTAGGGGATACCCAAGATTTATCTTCCAAAGGTTTTCCCGGACGGGTCCTAACAGTAAAAGATTTTAGAATCAGGCACATATCGCCGAAAACAGCTCATGAACGAGGTGAGCAGAAATTATGGAAGTGAAGTTTTATCTTATCGCTTATGGTTTTTTGTTTGTAGCCTTAATTACAAGTTTCATATCCCTTTGGAAGCAGTTTAAGTATTCACTCCAGCTTCCAGTAGGGGCGATGCTCCTTGCACTTTTAGCTTTAAGTTTAGGACTCATCCAGCGGAGTATGACCGCGGGCCGGCTGCCCTTTGCCAGCTTGTACGAATTTACCCTTCTCTTCGTCTGGGGACTGCTTTTGTTGTTCATGTTTGTACAGAGAAAAATTAAATCTCCTCTATTTAATGCTCTAGTAGCTTTATTAGGGGTAATTCTTCTTTCCTGCGCTAGCACCCTGCCTTCTGAAACCGCCCCCCTTATGCCTGCCCTGCAGAGCATCTGGCTTCAGTTTCACGTCTTCACCGCTATTGTTGCCTATGGCGCCTTCGGCCTCTCCTTCTGTGCCGGTGTGGTTTATTTGCTTAAAGGGCGCCTAAAAGAAAAAGCCCTTGGACTTGCCCTCCCCAGCTCAGAAAAGCTTGAAGAAGTGCTGCATTGGTCCGTAGTCGTAGGTTTTTCCTTTATGACCCTGGTTTTAATCACGGGGGCGGTGTGGGCTGAGGAGGTCTGGGGTAGCTGGTGGAGTTGGGATCCTAAAGAGACATGGGCTCTGATAACGTGGCTCATCTACGCCGGATACCTGCATGCCCGAAAAAGCTACGGTTGGACCGGGGAAAAGGCTGCCCTTATGGCCGTCATCGGCTTTGCTGCTGTGCTTTTTACGCTTTTTGGCGTATCCTTACTTATTCCCGGGTACCATAGTTATTTATGATTTCTCCTTTCTCCTGAAAAACCGGGCAGCGGCCGCGTCAGTTTTTTGTGACTTACTTCATAGCGCCGTCCCGGCCTGTTTCCTAATAATGATTAGGAAACCAGCTAACTAAAGAGGATGATGCAGATGAAATGGAGCAA
>NZ_JAKKUR010000059.1 GCF_021890735.1 Thermanaeromonas sp. | reverse complement strand
GTTAAACCTCGCCCACTCTGAAATTGCCTGGACGCGCAAGCTATCCACTCGCTCACCTTCCAGCCAGGGCTCCAAATCCAGGGAAAATGTTAGGATAGCAATTCGCTCGTTGCGATCGGCTACCTCTTCAAGCCAGATGGTATCATAGCCCAGCCGTCCGTTTAGCCAGTCGTCGAGCCGATGGTGGCGCCGCTCCTGGCATACCCTACAAGGTTTGTTTTTGTTCGTCGGGTCGCCGTTAGGTCGCATTTGGCATACAGGGCAAACATGGCCGCTGATTTCCCCTGGAACGCACCAACGAACATCCCAAGAACGGTGTAAAGGGATAGCGATCTTCTTGTACACTTCCCTCCGCTCTCGCACCAGGGGAACCAACGAGCGAGTAGGGGTGCTGAGTCGTACCAGTGGTGGGGTTTCTAACTCTAATTCCTGAGCAATGCGATCTACCTCCGCCTGTAACCAAGTCACCCACCCGTCAACATTCAGCCATGGGGCGGGGACAGACTCATCGAACCGCTCGCCTGGAAATGAAAAGACTGCCACGCTACTATCGCGGTAAAGTAAAGACCCGACGGCGAGGTCTTCCTCAATGAGGTGGGATACTCGGTGGAAGAAATCTTCTAGGACCGCTTGTGTGCCTGTCCAATCGCCTATCTTCACCGCCCTCGCCTCATAATGTTCTGAACCTATCGCTATTGTGAGAAGGCGCCAGCGTATCTTCTGCTTTATGGCGCCGTCATTCCACGGAAAATTGTTATCCAATAACGCTCCCGCTACCGCACTCTTGAACAGGGCTGCTGCCACATAGGATTGGTCCCAGAGAGTGACGTCGTTGTTAGGGAGGCGGGTTTCGGCCAGGGTGGAGAGAAAGGCCTGCCGGATGTAGGAGCTGCTCCCAATGACCTGCTCTCTCCACTCTGCCCATAAAGAAGGCTCAGACGCCCCTCCTAACGCAAGCGACCTGAGTTTTTCCAAAACTCGCCGGATTTGTGCAACCAGTTCCCTCCAGCCACGCTCCGTGAGAACCACCGGCGGATCTCTGAAGAGGTTTCGCTTGGGGTGACCGAAGGACGAGGAAAGCCACATGTGGGGTAAAAGTTGTTTGAGGTACTCGGAGGTTTTACGAGGCAAGTTCTTCTCAATACCCGATGCCATCGCATGACCCGCCTGGAGCAATCCCAACAAACCATTATTGCCATGATCAGTGTGCTTTTCGGTAAACTCTTTGATGGAACTGGGCCACGCGTTTGGGGGAATCGAGCTATTGGGAAATTGCTTGACCCAATCCAACAGACCATCCCACGGGAAAGGCGGTTGTTCATAGTTGTGCCACCGCTTGTAGTCATAGTCTACCTTTTCGTCACTTTGACGTTGTAGAAATTCCGCCCGCGCCTTGCCGGCCATGTGAACCAAACCGATAGCCTCGCAGGCTAGAAGTAGCGGTCGGTGATGGCGCAACATCTCTGGAGGTGCAAAATAGTTCATAGGCCGGTCCCTCCCTAAAACCCTCTCTGCACCTCTTGCCAAAACTTGTCCCTGCAATCCTGCTCCACAGGCTGCTTATTCTTGCGAAACGCTTTCCATTTCAGGATCTTCGCCGTGCCCCAACCCACGGTGCGCTTGGCGGAGATGCCGTAAGTCATAAGGAGCATCTCAACGGATGTCAAAAGTTCGAGAAGGATCTCCGCATGTTCAGGTGTATGCTTCATACCCGGCCAGGGAGCATAAAGCAAGTAGAGACTACCTCGAGCACCAGGTGGTACCACTTCATAGTAAATAGGTTGGGTGCCAGCACGTCGTTCCCGGCTATGTGGGTTGATTACTTCAAAGCTAATTCTGTCAAACCAGGTTGGATAAAAAATCAGCACCCCTCGCCGAAAGTCTTCCTCCTCACCCTTTTCATTACCAAAAAGATAGAGAATCCACTCGGGGTCTTTCCATTCCTCGAAACTTTTTCCGCTTGCCAAGTATTCACGTAACCCTGCCTTCATACGGCATGCCCAACGCAAAAGTCCCTTCCAAGTAGAGGCTGCCATAAAGGGAACACCAAACACTCGCTCTTTGCGAACCGGGTTATCCAGTAGATGGAAAGGCCGGTCATCCCTGGAGTACCACGGTGTAAGCAACTCAAACTCCACTTGGAGGCCCAGCCAACGGGGAGAGGGGAGAGAAGAAAAATCTGGATGCAGATAGGGAAATAATCTAATAGGTATTCTGTACCCGGCTTTACTTATATACCGGTCGCGAAGCTCTCTTTTGCGTTTTTCTAAGTCTTGTTGTTTCTTGCGCCTTTCTTGGAAATCGCTTGTTTCCTCCAATTTCTTGTGGTCAATCTCTGTTTTAAAGAAAAGCAAAGAGTTCCGATCTATAAAACCTGCAGCGAAGGCCCAAGGAAGCCGCGGAGGTTCTTCCTGGTGGCTCATATCCAAGTGTACAAAGTAATCCCAAGTCACAAGGTGCTTCCTCCTTATATGGAACACAATTTTTCCAAAATCTGTTCCCCAATAGTAAAGTCTTTGTCGGGCTGGAAGTCCGGCCAAACCTGACCCAGCCGCCTTTTGATTTCATCGAAATCTACAGTATCCGGTTTTATGAAGCCAAACGTGCGGCTGCCTTCCTCAGGATGTTTAAAACTAAACACCTTCTTACTTTCTTGTCGGCAGCCGGCGAGCCATATACTAGAAAGCTCGGTTGGATCATCGTCGCTGTAGCGGCGCGGATGCTTGCCTGTCTGGGGACATTTCTGCCCGGGATAATGGACTTGATTACATTCCCTACATTTTTTACTCAAACCGCGTCCTAGAACTTGGTTAAAGCTACTCCGTTCCGGTTCCTGTCTTGTCAGATACTTTCCCTTCACGCACCAGAAGTTTTGCAACGAAGCCCAGGAAAAATCATGTTGGACATCCTGACCGTCGGTGTATTGGTGGGGAGCAGCGCGCCACTTCGATAGCTGGATATAATTACTGAGGTCTTCACGGTTTTTACAACACTGCCAATCATCCGGACCCGATACATATTGGATAAGTCCGAAATCCTGGTGGTGTCTCTTACCCGCCCAGCAGGGGATTTCTTGACGCTTCTTGTTTCTTAAAACAATAACCCCTATCGGCTCGCCATGCTTTTTGTTAGCAAGCAGGCGCTCCAAATCAGACAAACTTTGAACCTTGTTTCCTTCAACCTCCTCAATAATGTCGCCCTGTTGTAGCGGAAGCCCGTACCTACTAGAGGCGACTATAACCTGATTGTTTTGTTCGAAAAGGTTCTCCTTGGCCAAGTCACCTATGCTCCATTCCTCAGATGGTTTTAAAACAGTTCTACCCCCGATCGCTCCATACTCGGCCACTAGCCGTAAGGTGAGGTCCAGTAGGGACCACTCTTCCTCTGTAATCGGCCGCAGGGGGAAGAACCGAAGAATAAAGATATGACCTGATTGAATCTGGTGGAAGATAACGTTTCTATTTTCATCCAAAATTGTCAACCGAAATTTTCGTGCCCAGCCGGTGCAGCCGAAGAGCTCGCAAACCACGCAATGATGGCCATTTTCTGGGGGCTTTTTATGCCTATCCGGGCAGCGAACAGGACTGGTGGGGTCGCACGCCTTGCCTCCCAGTCCCCGTACCAAGACTTCAAACCACCAGCGGAGAGACCCGACCAGGCTGGTGGGTATAAGACGGTTACCGCTTCTATTGGCGTCCCCCGTCCAAATATCCGCCAAGGCCTTAAGCTTCCACTCCTTTACCTGAAATTGATGGCCAGTCATTTTACATATTCCCCCTCACCTTTTCCTCTTGCTACTAAAAACACACCATTCTGTAGCTAAGTCACCAAGGGGCAAACCTTGCATAACTTTTATCTTCTTTAAGTTACCTTGCTATAACCTAATACAGAGAAAAAACTGAAAACAAGAATAGTACCAATCTTTATGTAAACCTACTTCCATCCAAGGCCAGGTTAGGATTTTTCGTACAGATGTTGCGGCTTAGGCAGGTAAAGCATTTGTCCCCGGACAATTCAATAACCACGCTGGCTAGCGAATCTTTCTATCTAAGCCTTTACAAAGCAGATTGCATTTTTACGGCGCTTCATTGAATACTCAGACCTAGGGGTTCTCTTATAGATTTACATTATTCGCCAAGAAACCTCCAATTCCTGCTAAATAAACAAAAAGGGCACAGCCCTCTACTGCGGTAACCGTAAGGGGGTTGTGCCCTTTTTAGAGTTTACGCCGTTGCCTCCTCCAAAGTATCTTTACGAAAGCCCTTCCCCTACCCCTTCTTCCCCTGCTGCCTGGAAGGTTTTTGTGCTTACCAGAGCGCCAAGCTTCTCCTGCAGTGCCTTGCTTAAGGCTTCAAGTACCTGGGGATTTTCCTTTAAGTAGGTGCGGGTGTTTTCTTTACCCTGGCCGAGCCTTTCTTCGCCCCATACGAACCAGGTGCCCCTCTTTTCTATGATGCCCGCCTCTAAGGCCATATCAATTATGTTTCGGAATTTCTGCTTCTTAAGCCATGCTTTCTTGGCACCCGGGCGGCCAGGGGTGATTACATATATGGGCACGCCCAATATTTTCTTAAGAGGCCGGCGTAATTTTACTTTTGACATCATATATGATGTTATATATAATAGCATCAGGAGTGAACTATCAAATGACAAGAAAAGAGAAGTTGCTAGAGAAAATAAAGCGTAATCCTTGGGACGTTAGTTTCGAGGAATTGGACAAAATCCTGAGACACCGCGGTTTCAAGTGTAGACAACCTAGCAAAGGGAGCAGCCATTATACATACATAAAGGGCGATGTTAGACTAACACTGCCAAAACAAAATCCCATGAGGCCAGTATATGTAAAAATGGTCCTAAAAGCAATAGAGGAAGCAGAAGACTGAAGGAGGAATTTGCGTTGAACAAGGATTTAACTTACTACCTCAATCTTGAGTATCCGTTTATAGTAAAACCCCTTCCTAAAGAAGAAGGTGGGGGATATGTAGTTGAGTTTCCTGATTTACCCAATTGCATCGGTACTGGAGATACAATTGAAGAGGCCATTAAAATGGCCCAGGATGCTAAGAAATGCTGGATTGAAGCTAGCCTAGAGGAAGGTTTACCTGTACCCGAACCCTCCCAGGAGAAAGATGAACTGGCTGAATACAGCGGTCGTTTTCCTCTACGGATGCCCAAAAGTCTTCATAAAATGGTAATCGAGAACGCTAAAAAGGAAGGAGTTAGTGCCAACCAATATTTAATCCACTTAATAAGCCTAGGTATAGGAAAATCCATGAAAGGCTAATCATGCCCACAAGCACTACCGCATCAGGCCAAGTACAATTTGAGGGCACAACCCTCTACTGAAGCAGCCGGAAGGGTTGTGCCCTTTTTTATCTTTACGAAAGCCCTTCTCCTGGCCCTTCTTCACCTTCCGCCTGGAAGGTTTTTGTGCTTGCCAGAGCGCCAAGCTTCTCCTGCAGTGCCTTGCTTAAGGCTTCAAGTACCTGGGGATTTTCCTTTAAGTAGGTGCGGGTGTTTTCTTTACCCTGGCCGAGCCTTTCTTCGCCCCATACGAACCAGGTGCCCCTCTTTTCTATGATGCCCGCCTCTAAGGCCATATCAATTATGGCTCCTTCTATGGATACGCCCTGGCCGTAGATCATGTCCACTTTGCAGGTGCGGAAAGGCGGGGCCACTTTGTTTTTTACCACCCGAAGTATGAGTTCGTGTCCGAAGACCGAGGTGCCGCTCTTAAGTTTCTCCCCTTGCCGGGCTTCAATGCGCACGGAGGCGTAAAACTTTAAAGCGCGGCCGCCGGGTGTGGTGACCAGAGGTCCGCCCTGGAAGCCCCCGGCTGCTATCTTCTCCCTGAGCTGGTTTATGAATATGACCACCGCCTTGGACCGTGCCACGAGGCCCGCCAGCTTCCTCATGGCCTGGGACATAAGCCGGGCCTGAAGTCCCACCTGCTGGTCCCCGATGCTCCCGTCGAGCTCGCTTCTGGGTAACAGGGCGGCAACAGAGTCTATAACTACTATATCCACGGCTGCGGACTGTATGAGGTAAGCGGCTATGTCCAGGGCCTGCTCACCGTAGTCGGGCTGGGATATGAGGAGGTTTTTGATGTCCACACCGAGGCTTTCCGCGTACCTGGGGTCGAGCGCGTGCTCGGCGTCTATGAATACTGCGTTTCCTCCTGCCTTCTGGGCCGAGGCTATGGCATGGAGGGCCACCGTAGTTTTACCGGATCCTTCTTCCCCGAACACTTCCACTATGCGGCCCCGCGGGAGCCCCCCTACTCCTAAGGCTATGTCCAGGGGCAGGATCCCCGTGGGGATGACCTCCACCTCCAGCCGGGGTGCCTCCCCCAGGCGCATGATGGCCCCTTTGCCGAACCTGCGCTCGATATCCATCAGGGTCCTTTCCAGGACTTTGCTGCGTTCGTCCGCCATTTGTCATTCCCCCTTGGAACGGTTAATACACGAATATCTCACCGGTGTCCTTGTTCACCTTTATAGTCATGTAAGTGCCCTGCGCTGTCTCCGGCGAAGGCTCTTTAATAAGGGTTGCGTAGATTTCTTCGCTCCGTTTGGATGCGTTTTGGCCTTCGATGATTCTGGCCGCAAGCCGTTCGAATTTTATGATGGAAAGGAGCCTTTGGCCCCCTTTAAAGACTACCGCACTGGGATAGCCCTGGGCGGCTTCTTCCGGGGAAGTCCTCGCACAAGAAGAAAACTTCTGAACTACTATATATCCTGTGCCGCTTTCATTCCGCATGCGGGGGCGCCGTACGGGAACGGGCACCAGGGTAATGCTTGGCCCTAAGGACAAGGGACAGGTATGTTTGCGGGCTGTGCCTGCCCAGGCCGCGGCTTGCTGCCGGATATCTATACCTAAAAATAAAGCTACGTTTTTAAGCACGGTGTTGATCTTCTTTCTTACAAGGTGCTTGGTCCCATCCTCCATCCACACTTCCGTAAAGTCGCCCCCACCTTCTCCGTCCACATATACAGGCACAAAGCAAATGACCTTGGAAAGTTCTCTTAGCCAGGTATATTCGGAAACCATATCAAGGTCCCCCTTTGTCCTCCTCAAGGGCCCAGGGCCCCAGTATCTTCTGCATCTTCTCAAGCCCCAAGGGTGTAACGTGCCACACCTTCCCCTGCCGCTCTATCCACCCCTGGTTTCTGGCCCGCTTAAGGTAGGTAGTGACGCTGTTTATAACTTCATCCCTGGCGTTTAGTTCGTCCCTTAAAAGCTTGCGTATAAGGCCGTTGTCCGGCGGAGTTTTCCGGCAGTAGTCCATGTAGTAGACGACAAGGAGGATGAGTTCGTTGTTATTGGAGATGTTGGCCTTGGAATATATGGCGGCAAGGGACGGGCCTTGTACGGCTTCTGCTTCTGAAGCATTTGCTTCTGCTGCCTTGTTTTTTACCGCCTTGTTGGGAGACACTGTTTCAACTCTGTTTGGTGCCCGAAGGACACAACTGTCTAAAATTTGCTGGAATTTATGGCCCAGCATTTCCTTTAGGAGCTCTTTTACGGCCTCTTCCCTGCCCTTGACGGCTACCTCCAATCCGGGCACGGCAAAGCGGAAATACAATCCCATGGAAACACCTCCCCTCCCTGGAAGTCATTTCTGTTCGATTCCAATGTACATGTATGTCCTTGGTCTGTCAAGAAGGAATTGAGCCTGTAACTT
The DNA here is from genome assembly GCF_021890735.1 of Thermanaeromonas sp. GTDB lineage: Bacteria > Bacillota > DSM-521 > Neomoorellales > Neomoorellaceae > Thermanaeromonas. Next base: position 2,844 of record NZ_JAKKUR010000059.1, on the reverse strand, counting down.
AACAAAAACCCCGGATACATACATCCGGGGCAGGCAAATACGGGGCTTGAGGCGTTCTGTACAGGTTTTACGGTGCGCGAGAAGCGGCGGCGAAGGCGCTGGCGGCGGCTAGAAGTTCTGCGCAGGTTTTTAGGTTGCGCCGGAAAGCCGGTTAAAGATCTCTTGGCTTAACTGGGTAACCTTATCTGCTTCGGCCAGGCGCATAAGGAGGCTTGCGGGCTTAAGGAGGCAGAAAAGCTTCTGGTCTCCAGCTAGGATCAGGCAGGTGCGGAACTCTCCTTTTTCTACCTTCTCCCAGGAAATTATCTTCTGCCTTACTACATAACCTGTGCCGCCTGCATCTCTAAAAGGCGGGCGCCTTACCTGCACGGGCACCAGTGTAAAGTTGGGAGCCAGCACCAGGGGCAGGGCATGTCGCCTTGCTTCGGCGGCCCAGGCCGCGGACTCCTGATCGATGTCCACCCCCAGGTAGGACGCGATGTACTGTATGACGGTTTTTACCCTGTTTTTGGCCAGGTACTTTTCCCCCGTGTTAAACCACAGCTCCGTGTAGTTTCCCCCATCTTGGGGATTGTGGACGGGTATAAGGCAGTTGAGTTTGGCCAGCTCTTTCTCTTTAAGCCAGGGATAAATGCGCATGTTCCTTCCCCCTTTAGATTTTGTTACTTAAATTGTGGTTTAAAGCGGGGGCTTAAGGCAAATACAGGAAGTTGTTGTTTGTTGTACCGTATGTGTTGCCTGTGGGAGATTTCCCGTGCGTGTATGCCGGAAAAGTAAAGGATGTGTGTGTACGGTTGCGGAGAAGAGAGGGAGAAGGCAGGAAAAAAGAATAGCGCGGCATGCTGGCGATCATGTGGTCGAAGAAATTAGGGGAGAGCGTAAGGCATAAAAAGGATACCGGGGGAGCCAGGCTGGGATAGGGATTCTTTGGCTAGGATAAAAGATCTTTAAAGAAGGCTTCCAGCAGGGGCTGGTAGTCGAAGTACTCGCGCCAGGTTTCTTCCAGGAAGGTATATCTTTTAGGTTCATCCTTGCTTACCAAAAGCTCTCCGCGGGTTGCGTGATAGCGCAGGGTAACGGGTGCGCGGTTTAAAACCAGGACATCAACGGGCAGGCGTACCTGCGGCTCGAGGTGCATAGTTAAGTCGGCCTCGTATTCCCAAACATGCGCGCTTAGGGCTTTCTCGGCGACATACACGGCGATATCTACGTCCCCGCAGGGGACGGGCAAAAGAAAGGAACCGTGCAGGTAGGCAAAAACAATTTCATCCCTGCGGGCAAGTTCCCTCTTAAGGATGCTTTTGATTTTCCTTTTCTCTTTGGCTGTAAGAAGGCGCTTATTGGGGGTCATATCGGTACCTCATTCCACCGTTCTTAAGAAGGATCTTATTTCCTCTACATACCGGAGAAGGCTGCCGGTATCGTTCCGCAGTATCTCAAAGACCTTGCGGTCATCAATTTTCCCGTATTGGTGCACCAAAAGATTGCGGAATTTGGCTGCAGAAGCCATTTTGCGGGCCGTCTCTTCGGAGATAACCCCGTTTTTACCGAGAATATAAAAGCAGTCTGCATAGCTTACAGGGGCTTCCTTGGCCACCCGAGCAGCCAGATGATTACATATACCCTGGGCCGCTTCAATGGCCACTATGAGCTGGTATTTAGCTCCTGAAATAAGCACTTCATCGCTTAGGAATTCCTCAAGCGTTTTTGAGGCTATCTTTTCTAAAAGTGAGACTGCCTTTTCAATGTCGGCCATCTTCTGCCGGAGTAGATCATAGTTAAGATAGAAGTTTTTCTTGGCCAACAGCCCTTCCTCCAATTGAGGTACTCCCTTTTGTATTCCCTGCTACTTCCATTTTTCATTGTAACACTCGTTTATGGAAAAAACAATGAGCTGTAGCAGTTAAAATAAATCTAGGTAGAAGAAATAGATTACCATAGCAGCAGGAAAAAACGGAGAGAATGGATGATGGAGGATACCTCCCCCTACACTCGCTTCAAAAAAGAGAGCCCGGCCTGTATCCTCGGCAGCGGCGAAAAGCTCCTTAGACCCTGTCTTCATTCCTTCCCCTTCTTTAACCTGCTCGCGTTCAGTATGGTCACCCCGACCACTTCGCCGCCCTGGTAGCGAACCCCAGTATCCTCCCCGACGAATTCGCTGTCGTCGGCGGTGACCGGTTGTTCCGTGAAATGCACGTACAGGACGTCGCCCTCCGGGTCATAAGACACCCGCAGGACGGTAAGGCCGGAACCGACGACCACCTGCGAGACCGCTTCGGCTAACCTGACGTAGCTCATTGCTTCGGCCATACGACCACCCTCTTTCCTTACTGCCCGACCCTCCGAGTCAGGAACGCTGTTATGATGAAGCCATCATCGGCTGGATATTGTTTAACACCGTGGCCATTCCTTGCTTTTTAAGTTATATTTAATCCCTTCCTCTTCATTATTTTCCCATTTTCTCTCCACTCCCACTCCGCTTTCGTTTTAAAATTTACAATTAAATAAAGCTAAAATTTTCTTTTTTGCTGTAAAATGTCCTAAAAAGCCTGTCCATCTTCCCAGATATTGTGCGAAGTTCAAGCTCTACTAGATCCCCGGGTAGACCCCAGAAACACCCCTTAGCATATCATAATCCGCGCAGTATCTTTCCTCTTCCCTCGAAACATAGTATAATTTCCCCTAGAAGGAAATGGACCGGGAGGCCCAGAAAAAACCGGACGTAAAGCCCCTAATTAACGTGTCCGTAAGAAGGAAGTGTTCCCGTGCCCCAACATGAACAGCAACCCAAACTACCCCACCACCCGCACGATAAAGGTTACAAACAGCTACTGGCTAACAAAA
>NZ_JAKKUR010000058.1 GCF_021890735.1 Thermanaeromonas sp. | reverse complement strand
CTTTATTTAAGCTTTAGGCCGGCCTATCATCCCTTCCGTCGGGCTGCTGGGGCTAGCAAAGGTTCTCTTAGGTATGCGGCCGGCCAGGAAGCACTTCCGCCCCGCCTCTACAGCCAGTTTCATGGCTTCAGCCATAGCTACCGGATCCTTGGCTTGGGCAATGGCTGTATTAATGAGGCAAGCATCAGCCCCTATCTCCATGGCTAAAGCAGCATCAGAAGGAGCCCCTATACCAGCATCTACTATGACGGGTACATTCACCCGCTGGATAATGAGCTGGATATGTTCAAAGTTAGGCAATCCCTGGCCTGAGCCTATAGGTGAACCTAAGGGCATAACTGTAGCTGCACCTGCCTCTACCAGCCGGCGAGCTACCACGGGATCCTGGTTAGTGTAGGGCAAAACAATAAAGCCCTCCTGGACGAGTATACGGGTAGCTTCAATGGTGGCTACGGGATCGGGAAGCAAAGTTTCTTCATCCCCTATAACTTCTAGCTTAATCATATCCGAAAGCCCGGCCTCCCTGGCCAGGCGGGCCAGCCGTACAGCTTCATCTACAGTTGTAGCCCCAGCGGTATTAGGAAGGAGGGTGATCTTCTTTAGGTCCAGATAATCCAAAATAGAAGGCTCGCTGCTTCCTAAGTTAAGCCTCCGCACGGCTACAGTAACGATCTCTGCACCAGAAGCCTCAATGGCTTTGCGCATAATCTCTAAGGAGGGATATTTCCCTGTGCCCACCATAAGACGGGAATTAAACTCCCGGCCCGCGATCACCAGCTTGTCAGCCATTTTTTAATCTCAACCTCCTTATGAAAATCTAAAGCTTTATGATATGATCTTCTATAAGCAAGTATGATTTTCATGCCCCGGTGGTGCTGCAGGCGCAACCAGCGCTGTTTTTATCCCCCGCCTACAAAACGTACTATCTCTATCTCATCACCTTCTTCTAAAATCACACGGTCATAGTCTTGTTTAGGTACTATTACCCTGTTGCGCTCTACAGCTAAGTACCGGTAATCCACCCCCAATTCTTTAAGCAAAGCTCCTACAGTAGTCCCCGGCTTGATTTCCCTTTTTTCTCCGTTTATAAGGACCTCCATGCTCCTTTTCACCTCCTCCCCCAGGTTAAAGAACAGTTCCTCCTTTCACGTTCGTCATTTTTGCCGGGACTCCCCAACACCTTCCTCTTAGCTCACTCCTATGGCTACTAAAAAATTACTCTGGATTCAGGGCCTGGCGAAACTTAAGCACCGCCTCACGGGGGGATTCCGCCGCCATAATACCAGACATGACAGCTACCCCGCTGGCCCCGGCTTCTAAACAAAGACGGACCCTTTCCGGTGTTATACCTCCTAAGGCTATAACTGGTATACCAACTTTACGTGCAACCTCGCCTAAAGCTATAAGTCCCCTCGGAGGTAAACCCTTTTTAGACTCTGTGGGAAAAACGTGACCAAAAAGAAGGTAATCCGCTCCTGCCGAAGCTGCCCTCTGGGCTTCGGCCAAGTCATGGACTGAGACGCCAACGAGTTTACCAGGTCCTAACAGACGGCGGGCTACATCCACTGGTAAGGACGTCTGGCCCAAATGAACACCATCTGCTTGTACAGCCAGGGCTATATCTACCCGGTCATTGATGAGGAACTTGGTGGTGGGAGGTAGAACTTTCTTAAGCTTACAAGCTAAGCGGTATAACTCATTAGCCGGAAGCTCTTTTTCTCGCAGCTGGAAGAAGTCTATACCCTCTAGCTGGCCGGCTACGACTTCTAGGGGGTATCGCGTCAACCTTTGATTACTTATAACATACAACCACGCCATCATTACCCCCTCCGGTTTCGCCTGCCCAGGAAACCGGTACCTGTAATGGATACAAAAAGGTGCACCCCGCGAGGAAAGTGCACCTTTTAAACGCCGGCTTTTTTCCCTCCGCAGGCATTACCCTGAACAGGTTCAGCGGGTCAGGTGCTCACTAGCCCTTTCTCAGCCCCTAACAGGAGCTCCCCGTTGTCAGATATGCACTTTATTTTATTTACAATTGTAAAATGCTTACGGATACACGTCAAGATGTTTTAGAAAAAAACCATATACCCAAACATATAAGGCCTGGCAGAGAGGAGGTTTTGGAAGTAAATGTAAAATTAAATCATGCTTAATTAGACCCTCTCCACTCCATCTCCGGATCATCTCCGTCCCATTTCCGTTTTTTGAACATATGTAAGATAAAATATCACTAAACCTGCTTTTATTAATCCCTTAGCCTGGTGATAAACCTAAGGAAGCCCTCTCTCCGTGGCCTATGTTCTGGTTCGGGTACTTCTATTTGTTCGCCACGGAGTAGGGCTAAAGCATTACGCCGGGTTATACCCTCAGCCTCCTGTTCCCCAAGTAATTCCGCAATCTTCTTCCGCACCTTGAGCATCTGTGGCGGCCGCCTTAGGGAATGACCGTCTGATCCGAGAAAATGTACCATCCTCGCCTTGACCATAGCCTCAGCCACTGCTTGCACTTTACGGCCAAAAGTGCCAATAAGACTTCCTGCATTGACCTGCACCAATGCTCCCTGGCGAATCCACTTAGCCAGTATGGACAGATCTTCCCCGATCACCCGGTTGCGCTCGGGGTGGGCCAAAACGGGAACTATATCTTTTACCCGAAGCTTAAATAGCACTTCTTCGGTAAAGGATGGAAGCTCCTCGAACGGTAGCTCTACCAGCAGATATTGACTTTGACCACCTAAAAAAGGAAGAGCATATATCCTCTCCGGTAACTCGGGCTCTAGATAAACTTCACCACCGGAGTAGATCTGAAGGGAAATGTCCTGGCTGTTCAGCTTTTCCTGGAGTTGGGCTACCAGGTCGGCTATCAGGCCTTTATCAGGCCAGTTTCCGGGGAGAAAATGGGGTGTGGCCACTAGGGCCTGGGTCCCCTCGCTGGCAGCCGCCCTAGCCATATCTATAGCCTCCTCCCAGGTAGAAGCCCCGTCGTCCAGCCCAGGCAGGATATGTACGTGTATATCAATCATTCCCATAGTAGTAATAATAGTAGTGGTAGTCTCCGCCGCCCTTGCGTTTAACCCCATTTAAAACAGCTCCCAAAATCCTGGCATTAACCCTTTCCAATTGTTCTTTGGCCTCCTTCGCCATCTCCACTACTGCCGTTCCAGCCCTGAGGACCAAAAGCACCCCGCTTACCTGAGGGGCCAAAATCATTGCATCTGTAACAGCTATTATAGGAGGTGTGTCCAGTACGACAATATCATAACTGTTCTTGAGTTCCTGCAAGAGTTCAGCCATTCTCACTGAACCAAGGAGTTCCGCAGGATTAGGGGGGATAGGCCCTGTAGTCAACAATTCCAGCCCTTCTGGCTCTAGCACGTGCACCAATTCTTGGACACTCTTATTAAAACTTACTGCTGCTGGGCCGAAGCTGTAATGTCAGTGCTCAACGCTGAGCAGCTTTTTTAAGTCGTTTTCACTAGTAACTTCGAATATCTTCTCCGCCAGCTCATCAAACTCCTCTAGCGAAAGAGTTTTTATCTTCTCCTCCGCTTCAGGGGGAAGGAAATCTAAACGCTTAATGCCACGAAGTCCTAAGTTCCATTACTTTCTTAACCTCCTCCACACTTAATTCCCTATAAAGCATCTCCTCTACTTCCTTTTCCTCTTCCAGGCTTAAGCCTAAGTAAGTATCGAGTATATTATAGCGGCTATAAGCTATATCTTCGCCGGGTAAAGCTTCATGCATTCTAGTTAGCGTCCTAAAAACTTTATCTTTCTTTATCTGCCGCTTCTCCCGAGATGGCCTCTAAACGCCAATACCAAAGAAACTTTCGAAGCCTTCGTAGTAAAAATCTGTATCGGATAGATCCAACAGGCTCTTGTAGCGAAATTCTGGACAAGAAGTATTACGTTCAGCCCGTACTGGACGATCACTTTCATGAAGGATCACTTTAACTTTTGTGTTCTGCGAGATACTTCGCCTTAATAAATATCTCAAATCATGGTCGGCGAGGGGTAACGAATAGCCAATAAATATCACCTCCGTGGCTGTACTCAGTGCGCAGAAAGCCTCGTCCCAGACCAACTCGAGGGTTGGATTTCTTACAGACTTAAGCAACGAGGGTGTTAAGAACAGGGGCCGAAGGAGCGGTTCAATGGTCTCGACCGGGTACACGCAACACCGCGGGCACCGGACAGGGTCAAAAATATCACGTACTCCTAAATCTTTGGGCCAGACAAATATGGTGTGGCACTGGGGGCATGTAAGCCAATTAAAAGATCCATGAAGTTTGAGCAATCTAGGCCCTAAACGGCCTCCTTCAGGTCTCTGGGCCGTGCCGTCCAGTTCAATCCAGAATATATTAGGCCCATAATCGAGTACTAGGTTATTCTTCCTACAAATTGACAACACAACTTCATCCCATACTGTGTCCCAGTTTGTACTGATCATTATCCAGTCGTTACCATAATCTGTCTGCAATTTGTGGTATAACCGCTCGTAAAGTCTTTGTTTTTCAGGGCTTAAATTAGCTTCTAAATAATTTAGGTAGTACATAATACACCTATCCAAAGCATCCCTGACATTGACAAGCTCAGTTTCGGAAAACGGGGGCAAAACATCGCCTTTGCTAATTGCCCTATCCAGAATAGTGTAGATATCCTCTAACTGGAGGTTGCCTAACTTATGTACAACCTGCTCGCTACGCTCATTCTTATCAGGGTCTCGAAGGAAAATAGCTCTTAAAAATCTGTTTACCACTCTTTTGGCCTGTACAAACTTCAGGTAGCCAGGTTGGAATATATCGGGCTCGAATCTTTCTATTTGATACAGAAGTTCTCGCTGGGTTGGAATCCCCGCTGGCAGCGAAAAACCAGCTCCAGTAACTATAGCTACTTTAACCCCTGCCCTGGATGACGTCATGCTGGTAATACTCCTTTACCCCTGTAGCACTTTAGCCCACCGTAAACAGTGAGCGGTGAAAGCATTCCCCACTGTTTTGCTTTCCTCTGCCGCCTGGATTAATTTCTTGGCTATTTGCGAAGCAGATTGCTCTACCTCTTGGTATTCCTTGGCTTTGCACCACATGTAGTGACTGACACAGAGATTTCTAGCTTCAGTAGTAGGATAGTTCAGTACCACAACCTGGTTATTACGGCGTGACACTGCCGGACTGGTTTCACCATACTTGGTAAAACCCTCCTCAACACTTAAAGCCCGGCCAATTAACTCAGCACACGTTTTGCAGTCACAAACATAACGAAAATAATCTTCTTTACTATCAAAAAAAGGCCTAACTAAAAAAACGACCTCAACATAAGGAATGCGTATATGAAGCGAAGGATAATAGAATTTTGATACCGGAAGACCTCCTCCTACAGGTATCACAGGTCGATGTTCGGCGTATTCCAGACCATGACAGACGCCTTTAATGTTTAACTCAGGAAAAACCTTCATCAGGGCCACTGAAAAGTAAGAACCATAAAGAATAAGTACTTCCTTTTTACCGCCTAGTTTTCTTAACATGTCTTTGTAGATAGTAAGTTCAGTTATAGTAGCCGAGGTTTCATCAAAATCATCTATCCATATAGCTACCATATCCGCAGGTGTGTCTGTAACCCTTTCGATAACCCCTGAGAGTTCCTGGGAAAGAAGGAGCCCTTTCCCAATTACTAGCTGCATAACCACTTTTTCGTTTGGGTACTTCGTCTTGGCAATTTCAACCGCTTTCGCATTTATTTCTAACCACTGCCCAACCGACAATTCGTCCATAAAAAAATAGGGAGCTATTACAGCCCAAGGTGTAAGGGGGTTAATGTTTATGAACTCATAATATTTCTGCCATTCTCCTTTCTGAGCACTGAATACGTTCCTTTGAAACTCAATAACCCTTTCCACTGCAGAAGCCAATATATGCTTGTCCTTAAAGTCATCAGGATAGACCGGACGGCCCGCATCGATACTTCTTTTGAAAGGTTCTCCGTATTGCTCTAAGAGTCTTGCGATTGATGATTTTATTTCCTCCGTTTTTGACGATCTAATATACCTAAGGTCATGTTGGAAAGCATGGGTCTGGGGATCAATAATGTAATTCTTGTTGCACACTCTTTCGGCTATGAATCTCGCCATCGCTGCCGGGTAATATGCAGCCATATTGCCGTTGACCACCAGTATATCATAAGTATCTCGAAAGTCTCCAGACAGAAATATGGATTCGGCATGAGTACCGTATCTGACCATATGCAAGTTCATCTCATCACCTCCATTTCAAGGGCTTTTCGCAACCATTTTTCTCCAATGGACCATTTACGCCTTGATGGTTTTGCCGGAAACACAACCCTGAAAAGCCGAGGGTATTCCATATCCAACATCAGCAACCCTACATCAGATTCATTAAACATTTTTTCCATTTTGGGAGTAACTTCCCTTAGGGGTAAGCATACGTATGAGAAATCAACAGCTACCAAATGGTGTTCTGCTTGGATCAAGCCTCTCCGCCAATCATGCAGTTTAAATTCAATCGCCACCAGCTTATCATCTTCTAGCAGGACCAAATCGATGCAACGGGAAAAACAAGGAACGCTCACATAAGTAGGAACACCTAAACTAACCAGAGTACGTTTGGCTATCTCCACCATCTCATTTTCTGTATGGAACTTAATACTGGTAGACACTGATTGAGGCCTCGTCACGTAGGATCTCATCCTTGATTTTTGAGTTTTTGGCAGTCTCAGGGTACTTTTCGTACACATAACGTAATATAGTCCTTAGACTGGCTTTAGTACAGTTCAATTTCAACCTAGCAAGGGCTTGTTTCTGGTTCTCGCTAAGCAATGGCCACAACTTTTTTTCTACGAAATCACGGCCTATCTTTGACAAGACATACGCTTGTTTCTCGAACACTACTATACCACCCTCTAGAGCCGGGCCATCTTCTAGACCTGTCGTTTCTTCCCACAACCAGTATTCTGCTTCTTCTCCCTGTTCTACCTGCTCACTAGTAGGTATTGTCTCGATAAACCCTAGGCCTATTAGGAATTCTAAGTCATCGTACACCTGCTTAGAGAAAGGACCATAATCATACGGTATAAACTTCGGGAGGTCTTCTTCTGTGATTAACTTATCCTGCTTAAACTTTGGATACACTTCTTTCTCAAAAAGAAATACCATCTTCTGTAAACGAGTGCGTCCTTCTATTTTTTCTCCGTACTCCCCAGTCTTTCCCGGCGCATATAACAGGAGAAGTATCAAATCCTTCCCTGTAATTTTAGACAAGGGTTCTTCACCTCCTTGCCTTACCCTGGTGTATTATTATTTTAGCAAACATTAAGGTGCCCTAAAAGGACAATTTGCAGCTTAGGCATTTGCGTTGCGGCCAATTTTTTAGGGGGACTTAACATAATTTAACAATGCAACCCTATAATTAAGTTAAAACAGGTACCTAGGAATATAAAAAGTTTCCAGTAGATGACAAGTGTTGGTAAAATAGCCTCAAAAAAGGTATACTACTCCTCCCACTCCTCCATGGTAATATATACCATTAGCCTTAGGCTACCTTTACTAAACTACGTATTCAAGAACTAGCCTAAGTCGTTCGAGCTCCCCTAAATTTTCGCTTTCCCTCCATCCAAAAAGCCTTTGGGGGTCAATTTTTTATCCCTTAAACCCAATCCTTTTCAACCCTAACCAAATTCATGCCTTTCCTGGGGTAAAATATTTTCCCTCAATCCCTTCAAACCTTCGCTCCCTTATTTCCACGTCAGCGTAGAATGGCTCGCAGCTGCGACTATAATGTTGGTGTGAGAATAAGTATCGAATATCGCCGTTATAAACCCTAGCTTCGCCGTATTCAGCTCCATCCTCGTTATCATCCTTAAAAATTCTATCTTTAGCTCCCACCTCTCCTTAGGACTAAGAAGTCAGTGATGAGCTCTTTAAAATATGGCGTCATGCTCTATGGGCTAGTTAACGTCGAACCATTCCTCCAAGGGATTAGCCACCCTCAGTGCCGGAAAGTACTTCACCGGAATACCCTTATCGCTTTTTCGCCTTGACTCTTTTCCACAGTTAAGGCTATATAGTTACTATGTAAAAGCAGCACTTCGAAGTCTGACTACCAGCGCTGGGAGTGAGTTTGAAGGAAATGGGGAAAGAGATCTTAGTAATAGGTCATCAAAAGCCCGATACCGATTCCATCGCCTCAGCTATCGGATATGCCTATCTACAAAATCAGATAAGAAAAAAGGAAAATGTTATTGCTGCAAGATGCGGGGAACTCAACCGGGAGACAAAATTTGTACTGGAGTATTTCAATGTCCCCGCCCCAACTTATGTAGATGATGTTAAACCCAGAGTAGAGGATGTGCTGGACGGAGGAATTATCTTTATCCACCCGGAGGTCACTGTAAGACAGGCTGGAATTTTCATGCGCCAGCACGGGGTCAAAACTTTGGCCGTTGTCGATGGTGAGCAACATCTTTTGGGTTTACTTACTGTTGGCGACTTGGCGCGCCTACTTTTGGAGGCTTGGGATAGCGGGTATATGCCCATGGATACGCCGGTTAAAAACATAATGCGTAAAGATAACTTAGTGCTCTTCCACCACGACGATCTAATAGAAGAAGTCAAAAGAACCATGCTAGAAACGCGCTACCGCAACTACCCTGTAGTAGATGAACAAAACCGCTTTTTGGGTATGATTTCCCGTTATCACCTTTTAGCTATGCGGGGCAAAAAAGTAATCTTAGTAGACCACAATGAAAAAAGCCAATCTGTTCCGGGTATTGAACATGCCGAAATACTTGAGATTATCGACCACCACCGGGTAGCAGATATAGAAACCTCTGAGCCAATTTTAGTTCGCAATGAACCAGTCGGGAGCACCTCTACTATAATCAGCAAAATATTTTCTGAAAAGGGTATTACTCCCCCTAAAGAAATAGCCGGGCTGCTCTGTGCTGCTATATTATCTGACACTATGATCTTAAAGTCGCCTACTACTACTGAAGAAGATAGGCAACAGGTAATAAAACTTGCTGAATTGGCCGGGATAAACCCCATCGAATTTGGTAAAAAAATGTTCCAGGCAGGTTCGCTACTGGCCGGCCGTTCAGCTCGCGAAATCATATTGGAAGACTTTAAGGAATTTCGCTTCGGAAACTATGTGATAGGTATTGGACAGATAGAGATAGTGGACCCCCACGCCCTCCCAGTAAGCGCAGAAGTTCTCTTGGAGGAGATGAAAAAGCTCTGTAAAGAAAAAAATTATGACCTCGTACTTATGATGATTACTGATCTGATGCGCAACGGCACAGAACTTTTCTTTACCGGCCAAGAGGTAAGAGCAGTAGAGCAAGCTTTTAACGTACCCCCGGGTAAGGCAAGCGTATTTCTACCCGGCGTAATGTCACGTAAAAAACAAGTTGTTCCGCCGCTCCGGCGTATGCTCTCACAGGCCAGCGAGAAGCCTTTTTAACATGCGGGCATTGTATACGGCCTGAGCTCCGAAATGGTTATTAAACGCTATAAAAACCCGGGAGGCTTGACGGGAAAGCAAAGAGATGCGCGGCACCCATTCAGCTAGCTCTTTCTCCGAGTAAAGATAATCATAGCGCTCATAGGATTGTTCATGTTTCCACCATTTACTAGCATTCCGGCCGTGGAAGCGAACATAGGCCAAAGGAGCGGTCACTTTAACTACATTGGTAACCAATCCCGTAAGCCTCGGGCCGTCCACGCAGACATAACCTATATCTAAGGATTTAAGGAGAACCCAGGTAGCTTCCTTAAGCCAGCTATTATGGCGAAATTCTACCACCAAGGGTAATTCACCTAAAAGTTCCCGCAAAAAAACCAAATACGAGCGGTTGTTATCATTACAGGGGAAAGAATAGGGGAACTGGAGTAATAAGGCCCCTAACCTGTCTTGCTCTATAAGAGGTTTTAAGGCTTCACAGAACTTTAAAGCGTCTTCCTTTACCGTATCCCCGCGCTCGTGGGTTAAGCTTTGAAAGGCCTTCACGGTAAAAATAAAACCTTCCGGGACTTTATCTAACATGCTTTCGAAGATCTTAGGAGTAGGAAGACGGTAATAGGAAAAATTGATCTCCGTAAAAAGGAATTCCTGGGCATAATAAGAGAGCATATCCTTTTGTGAGATTCCTATAAGGATAAAAGGTCCCCATCCAATCCCGGTAGCTATAACCAGAGGTACCGATATATATGTCTGCCTTGGGGCCTACTACTAAGGCTTCGATGTCTTCGACCGCATCTTCACTTAGCCTGGCTGGGATCTCGCATAATTATTTACTTCGCCTAGTTCCATATTTCCTTCTGGACCTCCCTTTTTTCTCCCCTACTTCACCCGGATATTAATTTCTACATAAGATGATTACAACAGGATGATTACAACAGAACTTTATTTAAGGATTTAAGGATACGTCTTAAAGGAGGAACATAACGCTATGACTGGGGATATAGCCAAGGGCATCGTCCCGCCTGGAAAACACAGCCTGCCGCCCCTCCCCTATCCCTATAACGCCTTGGAACCTTATATTAGCGCCA
>NZ_JAKKUR010000057.1 GCF_021890735.1 Thermanaeromonas sp. | reverse complement strand
TGAGGTCATGTCCGGGTGTTCCCTCTAGGCAGTGCGGCGGGAACTTTTGAAATTCTTTATCTTCAGGCGTATGGGTATCTAATGTAAAAAGGACTTCCTGTCCTTGGGCGAGAGCTTCCCTCACTTTGCTGACCACGAAGGGTACGATTTGGCGTGCCTCCGGGAAACTTAAAGCCCCCCCTTCGGCTACAAAGTCATTTTGCATATCGATTACAAATAATACTTTGCGCATACCTGTCACCTTCCCGTACCTTTCTCATTTTATTTTGTTGGCTTGTTGACTTTATTTTACCGAACGGGTGGTTGGTAAGCAATAACCTATGGTAATATAAGGATAAATAAGAAGAAAAAAGTGAGGATTAAAAGGTGAAAACCTGAAGAAAGAGAGAGGAGCGGGAGGGTTGTCCTATGGCTGAACTTTTCGATAAGAAAGCTCAAGACTATGATGATTGGTATCAGACGCCTAAGGGTAAGCTGGTGGATAAAATCGAAAAGGAAGCTATATACCAGTATCTTCAGCCTGAACCGGGGCTGGAGATTTTAGATGTGGGATGCGGGACGGGAAATCTTTCTTTAGAACTGGCCCGCATGGGGGTACGAGTTACAGGTATCGATATTTCACAACCGATGCTAGATAAAGCACGGTTTAAAGCAGAAAGGGAAGGTCTTACCGTAAAATTTGTCCTAGCCGATGCGCGGAAGCTTCCCTTCGGTGATGAAACCTTTGATGCAGTAGTATCGGTGACAGCTTTAGAGTTTGTACCGGATCTAAGGGAGGCACTGGAGGAGGCTTACCGGGTGCTCAAGCCCGGGGGCCGGCTGGTAGTGGGGGTTATAGGTGGAAACAGCGCATGGAGCAGGTATTATAAAGAAAAAGCGGTACGGGACCCGGAAAGCCTCTTCCGCCACGCACACTTTCCCACTTTAGAAGAGCTTTTGGCGGCCATGCCCGGAGAAGGAGTACAGGGCCGGGCAGTACTCTTTGTTCCACCGGACTTTGACTTTACCCAGGTAGAAGAGGCCCTGGACTTGGAAGAAAGGGCTAGGCAGCAAGGGAGGACAGACGGGGGGTTCCTCTGTGCTGTGTCTTATAAGGCCGAGTGATCGATTTTTCGGGGGTGAAAGCTGTGCTGGCTTGCCAGGTGGCTCTTTATCCTCTTGGTGTTAAAGAGTACCCCGAGATCATCAAAGACGTTTTAGCCTCCTGGTCAACTCAAGGACTCGAGGTGGAGACTAATTCCATGAGTACTATCCTCCGGGGAGAAGAGGAAGAAGTATGGCGGGCGGTGAAAGCTCTTTTTAAAGCCGCGGCTTGCCGGGGAGAAGTCGTTTTAGTAGCTACCTTCTCTAATCGTTGTGGTTGCAAAATATAAAGATAAAAAAGGAGAGCGTTTTTTAGGGAAAATACTTTATCTAATTTATCCTTTTGTGCTAAAATAAAACCAAGTGAATATAGGCCTCCGAGCCAGTGGGCCTACGGCTTAAAACTTTAAGCTATGGCTGCTGGCCTCCTGCCCTTCGGGCAGTGACGGGGTAGGCCGGGAAACGGGCCTGCCTCCCGGATTGGGAAAGGAGCCTTAAAGTCAAGGATAATAGGGCACCCATTCCGGGTGCCCTTTGATGTTTTTATTTTGAAATCTTAAAGATCCTACCTCGAGGGGGAGAATAACAATGGAGAAAAAAGAGGAAATCCTTAAAGCAGTTCGGGAGGCAGCAGAAGCCCGGGGAGGAAGGTTGCCATGTGCGGTGGCCCAGGAGCTGGCCAGAAAGCTGGATGTTCCCATGCGGGCCATTGGACAAGCAGCCAACGAACTAAAAATAAAGATAGTCCAGTGCCAGCTTGGTTGTTTCGAGTAAGGAGCGATTTCCGGGTGGGAATGCTTTATGGAATTTTTCCAGGTGGTTACCGTTGCCGAAGCACGTAAAATTCTTTCTAACCACTGGCCGCGGCTTAAGCGTAAAACCGTAGTTTGTGAGTTGACGCAAGCTTTAGGGCGGGAACTGGTCGAGGATATTGTGGCTCAGGAAAATGTTCCCGGTTTCACCCGCTCTACCGTAGATGGTTTTGCCGTGCGTTCCGGTGACACCTTCGGTGCCAGCGAGGGAGCACCTGCCCTCCTGCGTGTGATCGGAGAGGTGCCTATGGGCGCGCGGGCGGAACTGGCTTTAAACCCGGGAGAAGCCGCAGCGGTTAGCACAGGAGGCATGTTACCTCAGGGTGCGGACGCAGTAGTTATGCTGGAGCATACGGAAACCCTCCCCGGAGGGTGGATCAATGTCTTAAAACCCGTAGCCCCCAAAGAGAACGTGATGGCGGAAGGTGAGGACGTCAGGAAGGGCAGGACGGTTCTTAAAGCAGGGCGCCGCTTAAGGCCTCAGGATTTGGGAGTACTGGCCGCCCTGGGCCAGCGGGAAGTGAAGGTATGGGAACCCTGGAGGGTAGGCATTTTGGCTACCGGTAACGAGATAGTGCCTGTAGACGCACGGCCGGGTCCGGGGCAGGTCCGAGATATCAACTCTTACACCCTCTGGGGTCTAATAAGGTCCTGCGGAGCTGAGCCCAAGCTATATGGTATCGTACCCGACGACCTGGCCTGTTTGCGGGAAAAGTTATCGGAAGCCCTGGAGGAAAACCAGGTGGTGCTCCTTTCTGGGGGAAGTTCGGTAGGAACCCGCGATTTAACCCTGGACCTTTTACATCACTGGGCGCAAGACGGTGTACTCTTCCACGGGGTGTCCATCCGGCCTGGCAAGCCTACCCTCGCTGCTATCGTAAACGACAAGATAGTTTTCGGCCTTCCTGGCCATCCGGTATCGTCTATGATCTCCTTTGAACTTTTTGTGGGACCTCTTTTAAAGTACGGATGCTACCGGGACCCTGAAGAGGAACCTGCTGTGGAGGCCACCCTGGTGCGGAGCTTATCCTCTGATGCCGGGCGGGAGGATTATGTGCGGGTACGCTTAGAGCGAGGGGAGGATGGCGGGTTAGTGGCCGTGCCGCTGCCCGGAAAGTCTGGGCTTATTTCCACCATGGTACAGGCTGACGGTTTTATAAGGATACCTTTAGAAAAGGCGGGGTTAGAAGCCGGTAGCCGGGTAAAGGTAAAGCTTTTTACCTAGAAAGGCCTTTATCAGCCCAGTTAGTTAACGGCAGGAGGTTCTAAAGGCGTGGGAGAACGCAAGGTATTTTTGGACAACCGGCCTTGGCAGGAGGCCCGGGAGGAATTTATAGAAGCTTTAAGAACGGCAGGGTTTCTCCAACCTACACCGGCAGAAACAATACCCACGCAGGAAGCCCTGGGCCGGGTTACAGCAGAGGCCGTTTATGCCCTCCTTTCCTCTCCCCATTATGTAGGTGCAGCCATGGATGGTATAGCCGTACGGGCAGAGGTTACCTGGGGTGCCTCTGAGGGCTCTCCTAAGAGGCTGGCGCTGGGGAGGGAAGCTTGGTTAGTCGATACGGGTGATCCGCTACCTGAAGGTTGCAATGCAGTGATAATGCTGGAAAATATTACTTTGCTAGATGAAAACACTGTAGAAATTTATGCTCCGGCGGTACCCTGGCAGCACGTCCGGCTCCCGGGAGAAGATATTTTAGCCGGGGAAATGTTAGTACCTGCCAACCACACCTTAACTGCCTTTGATTTGGCAGCTTTCTTGAGCGCAGGGGTTGCAGAAGTAAAAGTACGTAAAAAACCGAGAGTGGCTATCTTGCCTACCGGAAGCGAGCTCGTTCCGGTAACATCTACCCCGCAGCCGGGTCAGATTCTGGAAACGAATAGTGTTATGCTGGCTTCTTTAGTCCGGCAGTGGGGGGGCGATCCCCAGGTCTTCCCCATAACGCCGGATGATTACGGCCTGCTTAAGGACCAGCTTAAGCTGGCCCTTGCGCAATCGGACATAGTAGTTATCAATGCAGGCTCTTCGGCGGGAAGGGAGGATTATACGGCCAGCCTGGTGGGTGAACTGGGCCGTGTCCTTACCCACGGTGTGGCGACCAAACCTGGTAAGCCGGTCATCCTGGGGTTAGTAGAAGGAAAGCCGGTACTGGGTGTTCCGGGGTATCCCGTTTCGGCGGCTATTTGTGCCGAGCTTTTTTTGCGCCCTTTGGTATACATGAAGCAGGGCCTTAATCCCCCGGAGCCCCTTGAGGTCCGGGCCGTGTTGGGCCGCAAGATGCCCTCCTCTTTGGGCCGGGAAGAATTTGTCCGCGTACGCCTCGCCCAGATGGGAGAAAAGCTCGTAGCCACCCCTTTAGGAAGGGGGGCAGGGAACATAAGTTCCCTGGCCCGGGCGGATGGCATTCTGCGTATCCCGCGGCTTTCTGAGGGCTATCCTGCTGGGGCCGAAGTAAGGGTGGTTCTCCTTAAGGCGTTAGAAGAAATCCGGAATACCCTGGTGATAGCCGGTAGTGACGATCCCCTCCTTTTCGTACTAGGAGATGTATTACGTAGGGCTTATCCCGCCCGGAGATTAGCCGTATCTCCGGTGGGAAGTCTCATAGGGCTTAACGCCTTACGCCGCGGTGAAGTCCACGGGGCCAGTATACACTTGTTGGACCCTGCAAGCGGTACGTATAACGTGCCCTACGTTGAGGATTACCTGCGCGGCCAGCAGGTGGTGCTGGTCAATCTAGCTTACCGGCAGAACGGCTTGATAGTTGCCCCCGGCAATCCCAAGGGTATTAAAAGTTTAAAGGATCTGGGGAGGAAAGATATAACCTTTATCAACAGGCAGCCCGGCTCGGGTACCCGAGTGCTCCTGGAACATCATTTAAGACTTCAGGAGCTAGATGTAAAGGATATTCAGGGTTATGAACATGAAGAAACTACCCACCTGGGTGTAGCGGACAGGGTGGCCCGCGGCCTGGCGGATGTGGGTTTGGGAATTTATGCTGCGGCGAAGGCCTACCAGCTTGAGTTTATACCGGTGGCAGTAGAGCGTCTCGATCTCTGTTTTTTGCGCGAGCAATGGGAAACCCTTTTAGTTCAAGATTTGATTAAGGTTATGGCTTCGGAAGAATTTCGTAGGGCGGCCGGGCGCCTGCCGGGGTACGACCTCAAAGATTGCGGTCAGGTAGTATGGAAGAACTTTTAAGTTATAAAGCCATAAAGAGACGGGGGCAAGAGCAAGAAGGGGGGAAGGGCGGTGGAGGATGCTTTTGGCCGCCGCATAACCTACTTGCGTATATCTGTTACAGACCGCTGCAACCTCAGGTGCCGGTATTGCATGCCGGAGGAAGGAGTACGTCTTAAAAGCCATGAGGATATTTTACGGTTAGAGGAAATCGTGAGGCTGGTACAGGCTGCCGTCCAGGTGGGGATTAAGAAGATCCGCCTCACTGGTGGCGAACCTTTAATCAGGAAAAACCTTGTTTCCCTGGTCCGACAGTTGTCGAGCTTGCCGGGAGTAGAAGAGATTTGTTTAACTACCAATGGACAGCTTTTGGAACGCCTCGCCCTTCCCCTGAAGGAGGCGGGTTTAAAAAGGGTAAACATAAGCCTAGATACCTTGCAGCCTGACCGCTACAGTTTTATTACCCGGGGTGGAAGTATCGAGGCCGTCTGGCG
Organism: Thermanaeromonas sp.; assembly: GCF_021890735.1. Classification (GTDB taxonomy): domain Bacteria; phylum Bacillota; class DSM-521; order Neomoorellales; family Neomoorellaceae; genus Thermanaeromonas. The sequence goes on along the minus strand of NZ_JAKKUR010000057.1, from coordinate 5,135 downwards.
GGGTATCCGAGCTGCCTTAGAGGCCGATTTGGTTCCTGTAAAATTGAATGTGGTGGTAATGCGCGGCTTTAACGAGGATGAAATTTTAGACTTTGCCTCCTTGACTTTGCGGGAGCCTTTACATGTGCGGTTTATAGAGCTTATGCCCATCGGGGCGGCAGACGGGGCCGACTTTGGGTATATTTCCCTGCAAGAGGTCTGGGAAAGACTGGCATCTAAGTTTAAATTGGAACGGGTGCAGGACTTACCCGGAAATGGGCCGGCCAGGAGCTTTCGGGTTGCCGGCGGCGTGGGGTCTTTAGGTTTTATAGGAGCGATAAGCGAGCACTTTTGCAACCGGTGCAACCGCTTGAGGCTTACGGCGGACGGGAAACTCCGCCCCTGCCTTTACTGGCAGGTGGAAGTTGATGTGAAAACTCCCTTGAGGGCGGGGGCTTCTATAGTGGAGCTGGCTGGACTTTTTCGACAAGCCATACGGTTAAAGCCCCGGGGGCACCGTTTAGAAGCAGGTTGGAGCCAGGAAAGGCTTATGTGCCAGATAGGAGGCTGATGGGATGCTCTGCAGGCAGGGCACTTCGGAGGTGGACCAGGCTTTAACTCACCTAGATTCCCGCGGCCAGGCGCGTATGGTGGATGTAGGAGGCAAGCCCGTTACCGAGCGCCAGGCTATAGCCCGTGGCAGGGTAGTGATGAGCCCTTCTACTTTGCACCTTATCTTAGAAGGTGGAAGCTCTAAAGGAGATGTACTGGCCGTAGCCCGGGTGGCGGGGATTATGGCTGCTAAAAGGACCGGTGAGCTTATTCCTTTATGCCATCCCTTGAATTTAACTTATGCCGGTATAGATTTTCGTCCGCACCCGGATGAGGGGATTTTAGAAATAGAGGCCAGGGTTAAAACGTCGGGCCAAACCGGGGTGGAAATGGAAGCCCTGACCGCGGTAAGCGTTGCGGCTCTGACCATCTACGACATGTGCAAAGCTGTAGACCGGGGAATGGTCATAACCGACATCCGCTTAGTAGAAAAAAGCGGGGGGCGAAGCGGGGTTTGGCAGCGAGAAGGTGAAGAGAGGTGGGAGCCAAGGTAGTTGTACGTAGGGTTTTTAATTTAAACTTCTTCTAGGGGGAACAACTATGGGTCGCATAGTAGCGGTATGCACAAGCCAGCGTAAAGGGGAGCGTAAAAAGAACGTAGAAAGGGGGAGGCTCATCCCTGAGCACGGGCTCGAGGGGGATGCCCATGCCGGTCCCTGGCACCGCCAGGTAAGTCTCTTAGCCTTGGAAAGTATACAGAAGATGCAGGCCAAGGGATTTAAAGTGGGGCCGGGTGATTTTGCGGAAAATCTTACCACCGAAGGGTTGGACCTTGTTCATCTTGCTCCGGGCACTAAGTTAAAGGTCGGGCCCGAGGCAGTATTGGAAGTTACCCAGATAGGTAAAGTATGCCATGAGCGCTGCGCCATCTATTACCAGGCCGGGGATTGTATAATGCCCAGGGAAGGGATCTTCGCCAGAGTATTAAAGGGTGGCCCGGTCCAGGTGGGAGACAGCATTGAGGTCCTTGAAAGACAAGGTGAGGGTTAAAACAACGAGGTGGGATGAAGGTGATCCGGGTAGCTATTCTAACAGCCAGCGATAAAGGTGCCCGGGGGGAGCGAGAGGACAAGAGCGCTGAGGTGATCAAGGAGCTTGTAGAGAGAATAGGCGGCCAGGTAGTAGCATATGCCGTGGTGCCTGATGAACGCGAGGCCATAGCGGCCAAACTGCGGGAGTTTTGCGATGAAGTGGGAGCAGATTTAATTCTTACCACGGGTGGAACAGGTTTCGGTCCACGGGATGTTACACCGGAAGCTACTAAAGAAGTGATAGAGCGGGAGGTGCCCGGGCTGCCGGAAGCCATGCGGTTGGCCGGTTTAAAGGCCACTCCCCAAGCCATGTTATCGCGCGGTGTGGCCGGAATAAGGGGAAAAAGCCTGATTATCAACCTGCCCGGAAGCCCGCGGGCAGTAAGGGAGAACCTGGAGGCGGTGCTACCTGCCTTGCCCCATGGCCTAGCAGTTTTAAAGGGAGAGGCTTATGAATGCGCGCGGCCCGATTGAGAAAAACTACAGCAAATACTTGCATTTTAACCCCAAACCTAATAAGATACTTCTTGGGGTGTTAGCACTCGCTTAAAGTGAGTGCTAAGGCTTAGCAATCCGCAAGCTAAAATAAAAGAGGGAGGTAAAGGGATATGGCCTTTAAGCCGCTGGGTGACCGTGTATTGGTAAAAGTTATAGAAGCGGAAGAAAAGACCAAAGGAGGCATCGTTTTACCGGATACGGCTAAAGAAAAGCCCCAGCAAGGAGAGGTCTTAGCAGTAGGTCCGGGAAGGGTTCTGGAGAACGGGCAACGCCTGCCCATGGAGGTTAAAAAAGGAGATAAGGTTATCTTCGCTAAATATGCCGGGACAGAGGTCAAAGAGGGAGAAGAAAAATACCTCCTGATAAGTGAGAGGGACATTTTGGCGGTGGTCGAGTAAAAAAGAGATAAAACTTAGCCCAATTGGATACATATATAAAAATGGGCCCCGCGGGTAGAGGCGGGGCTTTTTTGTGATAGTGTAAGCAGGAAGGAAAGGGAAAGTGTCGAAAGATAGTTTAAGCTGATTTCAGGCCGGAGATGAAGAGGATGTCGTTATGGATAGGAGAAGTGGTGGCCAATTTTCTTGTAGCTCCCGACATCTATCGTATGAGATTGAGGGTTGATATAGAGGAACCCGGGCCGGGACAGTTTGTACACTTGCGGTGCGGCTTAAGGTACGATCCTCTTTTACGGCGCCCGTTAAGTATCCACGATTTCGATATGGATAAGGGAGAAATAGAGCTTCTTTATCGTGTAGTAGGCAAGGGCACGGCGTGGCTTGCTGCCAGGGTACCCGGGGATAAAGTCTCCGGGCTAGGTCCTTTAGGGCGGGGATTTATACTGCCTTCAGGTAAAACATTGGCTTTAGTGGCAGGAGGAATAGGTTTTGCCCCTTTGTTTTTTTTGGCCCGGAAGGCTTTAGCCTTGGGGAACCGGGTAATCTTTTACCTGGGTGTAAGGAGCCGTGAGCACCTATTAAGACAGAAGGACTTGGCGGAGTTCGGTGTACAGTTGGAAATAGCTACCGAAGACGGTAGCGCGGGCTTTCCCGGGCTAGTTACAGACCTTTTGGCAGCCCATCTGAGAAACCTCCGGTTTGACGGTATCTTTGCCTGCGGGCCGAAGAATATGCTGGCTGCGGTAGCCGGGCTCGCCGCGACCTACTCCATACCTGCCCAGGTTTCCTTGGAAGAGCATATGGCTTGCGGATTGGGTGCCTGCCGCGGATGTGCCGTACCTGTGTACAGGGAGGACGGGAATGTGACTTATGAAAACGTTTGTTCGGAAGGCCCTGTGTTTCCCGCCCACCGCGTGGTCTGGAAGCCTTCTTGGAGGTAAGCTGCTGTGATGGAAAAAGGCGAAGATAAAGCCCATCCATACCCTAACCTCACCGTGGAGTTGGCAGGGCTCAAATTGCAGAACCCCGTGATGCCCGCTTCAGGGACTTTCGGCTTTGGCGAAGAATATTCCCGTTATGTGGATTTAAATGCCCTGGGCGCTCTGGTTACCAAAAGCATCACCTTGGAGCCGAGGCTCGGTAATCTTCCCCCGCGCGTTGTAGAGACTCCTGCGGGGCTACTTAACTCCATAGGATTACAAAACCCGGGCTTAGAAGTTTTTATCCGGGAGAAGATGCCCTTCTTAAGGCGTTTTAAGCCGCCCGTTATTGTAAATATTGCTGGCAGCACCGTGGAAGAATATGCCGAACTGGCCCGGCGTTTAGAAAAGGTTCCGGGAGTAGCCGCTTTAGAAGTAAATATTTCTTGTCCTAACGTTAAGGAGGGAGGGATGGCCTTCGGAAGCGACCCCCAGCAGGCCGCACGGGTAATAAAAGCGGTCCGGCAGGCTACCTCCCTTCCCGTTATTGCCAAGCTCACCCCTAACGTTACGGACATTGTAGCTGTGGCCCAGGCCGTGGAGGAGGCGGGAGCCGATGCCGTATCGTTGATAAATACCTTAACCGGTATGGCAGTGGACTGGGAGAAAAGGAGGCCGGTTCTGGGTAACATAGTGGGGGGCTTGAGCGGACCTGCCATCAAGCCTGTAGCTCTCTATGCTGTTTGGAGGGTAGCTAGAGCGGTAAGAGTGCCTGTGATAGGCATGGGAGGCATAATGAGTGCCAGGGATGCGCTGGAATTCCTTCTGGTAGGTGCCCGGGCCGTGGCGGTGGGGACGGCCAACCTGGTATCCCCCCGGTCTATGCTAGAGATAATCCACGGTTTAAAGGAGTATTTGAGGGAACACAATATCGACGACATAAACGAAATAATTGGCGGGTTAGAGGTACCTTTTCCTCTTTAATCTTTTATCCAGACCTAATTTTTTAGGCCAATTTAAGATAGGGATGTTAATCCCTTGGATAAATTTTTAGAGGAGGGTAAAATCAAACTTATATGCTTGGACCGGAAGAGATAATGGACATTTTTAGTCGCACTGGCGTACTTTGGGAAGGACATTTTATTTTAAGTTCCGGGCTTCATGCCGGCCGGTACCTTCAGTGTGCAAGGGTTTTACAATACCCGGAGGAGGCTTCGAAACTCTGTGCCGCGCTAGCCGAATATTTTAATGGACAAGGGATTACGGCGGTGGTAGGACCTGCTACTGGGGCCATCATTATTGCTTACGAGGTAGCCAGAATTTTACGGGCCCGCGCCCTTTTTACGGAAAGGGAAGGAGGGAAAATGACCCTCCGGAGAGGGTTCTTTCTTGAACCTAAAGATAAAGTCCTGGTCGTAGAGGATGTGATTACCACCGGAGGTTCGGTCAGGGAAGTAATAGAAGTGGTCAAAGAGTGGGGAGCTGATCCCGTAGGAGTCGGGGCCTTTGTAGACCGTAGCGGGGGAAAAGTAGATCTGGGATTGCCCTTAAAGGTTTTATTGAGTATGGAAATTGAAAATTACAGGCCGGAAGAATGCCCCCTATGCCGCCAGGGTCTACCTGCCATAAAACCGGGAAGTAGGGACAGGAGTTCCCCTTGAGAAGGCAGGCTAGCCTGAGCAAGAAAGCAAACAGAT
>NZ_JAKKUR010000056.1 GCF_021890735.1 Thermanaeromonas sp. | reverse complement strand
CTGCCTCTTGTGGGGTCTGACCGATGGCAGCTATGCGGTCTCCAGAGATATATAGATCACCCGTAAATACCCGACGTTCCTTGTCCAGGGTGACCAGTATTCCGTTTTTGATCAAAATATTCATGGTTAATTACTGTCCTCCTTAAGTGCCGGATTAGCAGCCTTTAACGCCTTAAGTACCCGTTCTGGTGTAGCAGGAAATTCTGTAAGGCGCGCTCCTGTAGCGTTATATATGGCATTTAAAATGGCTGGCGCGGTAGGAAGGGTGGCCGGCTCACCAACTCCTTTAGCTCCATAGGGCCCGGTGGGCTCAGGATCTTCTATAATGATGGGTTCTATCTCCGGTACATCTAAACTTGTAGGAATTAAGTAAGTACTAAAGGAGGGATTAAGGATATTCCCTTGCTGTAAAACTACTTCTTCCATCAAAGCTAAACCTACCCCCATGGCCACACCACCGCATATCTGGCCTATAACCCCAGCCTTATTTATAGCCCGCCCTACATCATGGGCCGCTATAACTTTTAAAACCTTTACTTCCCCGGTCTCTGTATCCACTTCTACCTCTGCGATTTGGACCCCAAAGGCATAGGGCCAATAGGGCACGCCTTGCCCGTTTTCATCTAGCTTAGTGGTGTGGGCTGTAAAGGTACCTTCTCCTACAAGGCGTACACCTTGCAACCTGGCCCTGCTGGCGGCCTCAGCGATGGATACCCTTTTTTGAGGGTAACCTAAAACAGTAATGTACCCGTCGCTCGCTTTAAGCCCCATAATGGTATTTACCCCTAGCTCCCGGGCAACAAATTCGAGGAGTTTATCCGCAGCCTTGCGGCTTGCAAGTCTTACAGCATTGCCAGACACATAGGTCTGCCTTGTGGCGGCCGTAGTGCCTGCATCGGGCGTAGCATCTGTGTCTGCAGAGACTACCGTTACTTTTTCCACCGGAACCCCTATCTCTTGAGCTGCGATCTGAGCCAGCACAGTGCTAGAGCCCTGGCCACAATCAGCAGCTCCAGTACGTACCGTGACAGAACCGTCATCATGAATCTCCACTAAAGCCGTAGACACATCCGGGAACCCGTTCCCGTAGCCGATCCCGTAAAAGGTACAAGCTATACCGACACCCCTCTTTTTGGCCATGTTTCCTCCTCCCTCTGATTGCTTCATCATTTTAATCTTTCTACGTCCCAACCGGCAGCACGGGCAGCAGCCAGAAGGCAGGCTTCCAACCCCACACTGCTTTCCAGCACCTGACCGGTAGCCGTCACATCCCCCTGGCGTAAAATATTGCGCCAGCGGATGGTAAAGGGATGAAGCCCCAGTTCTGCAGCCAATAGATCCATCTGAGCCTCATAGGCCAGGGGAGGCTGGGTAGCTCCAAAACCACGCATAGCACCGGTAAAGGGATTATTAGTATACACTGCATAGGCATCGATCTTTACATGGGGAACATAATAAGGGCCGGTGGCATGTACAGCGGCCTTGCGCAGAACGTTGGGGGACCAGGAAGCATAAGCACCGCTATCCCCGATGATCTCCGCTTCTACAAAAGTTAAACGTCCCTCCCGGTCCGCACCCGTACTATATTTCATTATCATAGGATGGCGCTTGCTATGGGAATAAAAGGATTCTTCCCGGGTATTGACCATTTTTACCGGGCGGCCGGTATGCCAGGCCAAAAGAGCTGCCAATATCTGCAAGGTCATATCTTCCCGGGCACCGAAGGCGCCGCCTACCGCCGTGGTAATAATCCGCACGCGTGTCTCCGGCAACCCCAGCGCCCGGGCTACTTCCACGCGGTCCCAATGGGGGTACTGGGTAGCCACATGGATTTCAATATGCCCTCTCTCATCCACCCTAGCCACCGCCGCTTCGGGTTGTAAAAAAGCGTGCTCCATCATGGCCGTGCGATAAGTTCTGGTTACTATAGCAGCCGCTTCCTTCCGGCCCACGTCTATATTTCCGCGCCTTATCTTAATATGATAAAGAATGTTCCCGTCTTCATGCACCAGAGGAGCACCCGGCTTCATGGCCTCTAAAGGATCGAAAACGGCTGGCAGGGGCTCGTATTCGACCTTAATGGCTTCTGCTGCCTCTTCTGCCGCCTCCTCACTCTCAGCCGCCACCACGGCCACCACGTCGTTAACCGAGCGAACGCGGTCAGCTACCAGTACGGGCATATGGGGTATAAGGACACCGTGACCGTTATGCCCAGGGACATCCTTTGCCGTTAAAACAGCTACCACCCCAGGAATTTTGCGGGCCGCTTCTACGTCTACTTTGTCTATTCGTGCGGAAGCCACGGGTATCCGGCGTGCTTTCCCGTACAACATCCCCGGGAAGGTAATATCAGCAGGGTAAATGGCCCGCCCCGTAACTTTACCCGGCCCCTCGATGCGGCCTACAGGTTGCCCGATCAGGCTTCCCATCCCTAGTTCACCTCCTATAAAAACAGGTGACCGGAACCTGGGGAAATAAATTTTCCCCTTCGTAGTCAGGTGATTCCGGTCACCTGGTAGAGACCCCCAGCCCTATTGCTGGGGTTATACGAAGGTCAAGCCGTCGTTTTATGCTTATTTATAAATTAAATTCGACCTTAAGGCTTATAAATCCTTCTAAAGAGAATCGGATTTATATTATAGGCATACATGTTTAGCTTTATTAAAAAGGTATATTCAGCAGCTTAAAAAGCCTATTTACCAGATCTTAACCGGGTCCTCAGGATAGCAGGAAATAAGGCGTAAAACTCTGTAGCTTTTACTACATCATCCAAAGGCACCTGATCCTTAACCGTGTGAGCATATACTTCATCTCCGGGACCAAAACCGATGGCCGGGATATTGGCCTTGCCCATCCAGTAAATACCGTTTGTAGAAAATACCCACTTGCCTGTCTCGGGTTTATGGCCGTATAGTTTTTCGCAAGTTTCCACTCCGGCCTGTACGAGGAAGTGGTCCTCCGGTAAAGCCCAAGCAGGGAAATACTTGTCTACTTTAAATACAAATCCGTTGTAGCTCGGCTCATCATAGATTAGTACTTCCACTTCTCCCCCGTAGGGCTCCGCTACTCTACGTACCTGCTCTACAGCCATCTCCCACGTCTCACCAAAGGTGAGCCGCCGGTCGATGAAGATGGTGCACTCATCCGGCAGTGCGTTTATAGAAGGAGTTTTGCAGTGGATGTCGGTTACGGCTATGCTTCCCTTCCCCAAAAAGGGGTCCTCCAGAAATTCGCCACCCATCCTGCTTATGGCTTCAATGATAGGGGCCATTTTATACAGCGCGTTTTCCCCTCTTTCAGGTGCGCTGGCGTGGCAAGTACGTCCTTTAGTCACTACTTTCATCTCAATCCGGCCCCGGTGGCCCCGGTAAATGCGCATATTGGTGGGCTCGCCGATAACCACAAAATCCGGGCGTATCTTGTCCGTCTCTACCAAAGAGTGGGGCGCTATACCGTCGCATACTTCTTCTAAGTTGCCAAAATAATACGCAGTATAACCATCCAAAAGGCCTAGTTCGCGCGCTATTTTAAGCCCGTAAACCATCCCTGGAGTGGAACCTTTCTCGTCGCAGGCTCCCAGGCCGTAGAAAATGCCGTTTTCTATCTTGCCCTGGTAAGGGTCCCACTCCCACTGGCTGGGGTCGGCCACATCCACCGTGTCCACATGGGAGTCGTAAAGAAGGATTTTTTCTCCCCGGCCTATCCGTCCCACTACATTGCCCATATGGTCGAAGAACACTTCATCGTAACCCAGCTTTTTCATCTCTTCGGCTATGCGCTGCACTACCCGGCCTATCGCGCCATTAGGAGAAGGTATGGCTACAATATCCCTTAAAAACTGGATTATGTCCCCCCTGTATCTTTCCACCTGTCTTTTTACTTCCTCAATTACCTTTTCCATCTACCTCCCTGAGCCCGGGGCTGCTCTGGGCTTCCCCCAAAGCCCTATACCCGCAAACCCAGGTTCCCGCCTCCTTTCTTAGAGTTTTTTCTTAAAAATATTATTCGCCGTAGCTTCCGATTTCCCTGCTGTTTTTATCATATACACTTTATTTTTTTATTGTAGCTTAAACTATATTAAACAATTATCCCCTACTCTCCTTTAGCTTCCGGAAGAAGGGCAAAGCAACTTCGGCCATAACCTGGTAACCCCTCCGGTTAGGGTGGGCTCCATCGATAAAATACTCGACCTTACCCCATCTTGTTTCTGGCTCTAATAGCGCGGTATAGAAGTCCAAAAGCGGCAAATGATGTGAGTGGGCCAATCTCCGGTAGGCTTGGCGGTAGGCTTCAAGGAGTTTTTCCATCTCTTCCAGGAAGAATAAGGGAATATCCGGGTCCTTGGGACATAAGGGCGGGGGAAGGGCAACTACTGGTAATATACCGGCCCTGCTAGCCCCTTCTATCATCTCCCTTACTTGGGCTTCCACTTTAGCCACATCTGTCTTCGCCCAAGCATCGTTGGTGCCTCCTAGTACGATAACTGCACGCGGGTTAAGCTCAAGGACATCCTCTTCAAAGCGCTGTAGCATCTCTTGGGTGGTTTCCCCGTTAACACCTTTATTTACTACAACTGCTCCCGTAACTTTAGCAGCCAGAGCCAGCCAGGAAGATTCTGGCCCGTAAGGGTACCCGTAGGTTAAACTATCGCCCAGGCCGACTATATCGATACCAGCCACAAGAAACCCTCCTATAGATTTTTTACGAGTCTTATCTGGCTCCCGGTACCATCAGGTCCGGGTGGGAGCACTTCTAAATAAACAGGCATACGTTCCTTTAACTCACGCACATGGGATATCACGCCCACCAGACGCTGCCCGAGGCGGAGCCTTTCTAAAGCCTGAAGCACCACTTCCAGTTTTTCGCCATCTAGAGTCCCGAAACCTTCATCCAAAAAGAAAAACCCTAACGGATAACGGCCTTTTAGCTGGAGCTGGGAAGAAAGGGCCAAGGCCAAGGAAAGGGAGGTAAGAAAGGTCTCGCCGCCGGAGAGGCTAGAAACAGGCCGCCGTTGGCCGCCGTAGAAATCATCACGTAATACGAATTCACACCTTTCACCTAGCTCTAAGGCATAACGCTGCCCGGTTAAAGCTCCCAGACGCCGGGAGGCTTCCAAGGTCATATCCCTTAACTGCTCTTCGGCAAGGAATTCCACAAACTTACGGCCGCTTAAAATACGCCGCAAAATCTCCGCCAGATCCCGTCGCCGGGTTATTCTAGCCTCTTCTTCTTTAATTTTAAGCCAGCGCTGGTGGTTTTGCTCAATGCGCTCTAGCTCCTTTTGATATATGGCCAGTTGCTTATTAGCTTCTAGAAGATCTTCCTCGCCCTTTGCTAACCGCTCTTTAAGGTCCTGCCATGCCTCCATTCTAAACTCCCGGCCAGACAGAGCTTCCTCTAATCCCTTAACCTCCTCCCCTGAAGCAAAAAGCCGGCGTTCAAAATCTTCCAGTTCCCGAGCCAGCGACTGCCGGTGTTCCTCATCTAAAAGGGCTCCCCGGGCTTCTTCCCTGGTAGCAAACCCCGCTACCGCAAGATGTTTTTCTAAACGCTCTTTTAAATTTTGTTCTTCCTTTTTTAACCCCTCCAGCCTGCTCTCTAAAGCAGCTAACTCTTTCTGCGCTTCATTAAGTTCTTTTAGGGCAGTATCCTTCTGCTCGCGGCAGATATTTATCCTTTCTTCTAATTCCTGGATGGTATTTTCCACCACAGCCAGCAATTGCCCCGGATCTTGTTCTCCGGCTACCTGGCGGATTTCTTCTTTAAGTTTCCTTTGGCGAGCCTCGTGGCTGGCCAGTTCTCCTTTTAAGGAGCCTTCAGCAATTTTAATCTTCTGCATTTCCTCTTTAATCTCTTTAACCCTACCCTCTGCCCTATTTAACTCTTCCTCTACTTTCTCCCTCTGGCGAGCAAGCTCCCCTAGTCTTTTTTCCCTTTCCTTTATCTCCTCCCAGCGCTTACGTATAGTTTCCCTTTCTTTGCCCAAAGCAATCTGATTAAACTTGCTAGCCAGCTCTTTAACTTCTGTTCCCAAGCGCTTAACTTCAGGTTGGATGTTTCTATGTATGGTTTGAGAGAGGGCATCTAGCTGGGCCACACCTTTAAAGACAGAATCTCGCCAGGCCCGCAAGACCTGTAGCTCTTGTTCCGCTATTTCCCTTTCTTTTTCTAGTTCCTTAAGCTTATTTTTAACCTCTTCGGTTGAAGCAGGCCGGGGGTGTTCCCGGGAACCACACACCGGGCAAGGGTCTCCTGGTTTAAGGCCGGCAGCCAGCATGGCTGCTTGCCCTTCCGATATTAGCCTCTCCTTCGCAAGCCGGAGGGCGTCCACTCTGGCCTGTATCTCCTTTAGCTTAGCCTCTACCAAAGGAGCAAGGTCACTAGCCTTCTCCACCTGGACTCCGGGTAGTCGCTCTTCTACAAGTTCTTTTAACTTCTTAAACTCCCTCTCTACCCGTGCTTTTTCTTCTTCATATTTCCTTTGCCAGGTACAAAGTTCACGCTCGCGATCTTCTAGCTGGATAAGAAGTTGGATAGCCCTCTCTACATCTTCTTTTTCCTTGACATTTATCTCTATAGAACGCATTTCATCGAGGATATTGTTCCGCCTATCTAAAAGAGCTTCTAAAGTTTTAGTGTTTACTTCTAGCTCAAATGACAACCCTTCCAACTTCCGCTGTAAACCTTCAAGCTCCTGGACTTGTTTTTCTATAATAGAATTAAGGTTATCCCTTTCTTTTGCCTTCTCCACAGCAGCTTTCAAGGCGGCCAGCCTTTCCTGCCACTCAGGCAGTTCCTGCCTCCGCCTTTTTTCGGCCTCCTCCAGCTCTACCTGGGCCTGGCGGAATACCTTTTCCGCGCGGGCCTCTTTATCCCGGGCTTGCAATTTAGCTCCCTCTATCTCCCGAATCTCAGAAGCTATTTCCTCTTCCCTTACGAGGTCCTGGCGCAAAGGTTCAGCTTTAGTTGCCAGCTCTAAAATCCTTCGCTGTCCCTCCCAAAAGGCCCGCTCCTTTTGTAAAGCTTCATATTTTGCCTTCGCCTGCTCTAACCTTTCGTAGAGCTTCCTAAGTTCTTCCATCTCTTCCCATTGCTTTCGCCAAACCTGAACTGCTTCCTTCAACTCCTCTACCTTACGCAACTGCGTAGATACCGCCTCCCGGGCCTTAACAAGAGCCTCTAAGGATGCATCCCCCATACCGGCTTCTTCTGCGGCTATGTTGCTTAGCCGCTGCTCACAATCTAAGAGAACTTTCTTGGCTTTTTCCGCCAGCTCGTCCCCGTACTGCTCAAGATTAAATATATACTCTAGCATTTTGGCCCTTTCCCCGCCGGTCAGTTTCAAAAATTCATCGAACTTCCCTTGGGGAAGCACTACCGCTCTGGTAAAATCTTCTTTTCTCAAGCCCAGTATCTTTACAACCTGAAGATCCACTTCGTTAGGGGTGGAAGCTAAAACTTCAAGGCCCTTATTCCAGGCCATCCCGCGTATAAGGCGGGCGTTACGGGCCCGGACCGAAAAGGGATCCGATTTATCGCGCGTGTACAGCCGTTCTACCCGGAAAACCTCTCCTCCCAACTCAAAGGCAAAGGATACCCACAACTCCTGCTCTTCCTGGTTTAAAATCCCTCGCTTCCCCCGCTCGGCCCGGTCTACGCTTCCGAAAAGGGCTAAAGTAATGGCATCAAGTATGGTGGATTTACCTGCTCCAGTGGGTCCGAAAATCCCAAAAAGGCCATAACGAGAAAGTTCGGCGAAATCGATATGCTGTTTTTCGCGATAACTATGTAGACCCGAAAACTCTAGCTCTAAAGGTTTCATCCTCTCTCCCCTTTTCGAGGATCTTGATCGAAAATACTTCCGTTAACTTCCTTCGTATTTATTAATTCTAAAAATAAATCTACCAGCTCCTCGGGAGGATCGCTACCCAACTCACGGGCAGCAAAAAGGCGAAATTGCTCCTTTAGCGGCAAAGAAGTCCGGGAAGACTCTCGAGGAGAAAACAGATTTTCGGGCAAGCGCACCCGTATATTGACCACCCCCGGATGCCGCCGCCGGATTTCAGCAATATCACGTGGCGATAAAGGTTCTGAAGCCTCGATTTCTAAGTCTACCCAGCACTGGAGGTTCCTTTCTTCCTGGCACCAGCGGAAAAATTCCTCTAAACTTGAGGCTTGCCAGATCTTTAAAGGGCGACCACAGTTAAGAGGAAATCGCTTAATACTTGTAGGACGCCCGGGTTGCGCCTCCACAAGCACTACTTCCTTTCGGTGGTCCGCTTCTGAGAAGCTGTAAGCTAGAGGGGATCCGGCGTACCGGCAGGGCGCTGGAGTACCTTCTACCGCTTGGGGGCGGTGCAGGTGGCCAAGGGCGATATAATGGGCCGTTTCCGGGAGAGCAGCCGGAGCCACGGCCAGGGCTCCCCCCAACTGTATGGGCCGTTCAGAATCTGATTCTTTGCCCCCGGCTATATAAAGATGGCTCATAATGAGATTGACGGTATCCTTGCGAAAGTGGCGGCTTAAATCTTTAAATAAGGCTTTGATCCGCTCAGAATAAGCTTGCTGCATCGTTTCTTCCTGCAATTCGTCACTTAATATTTCATTAAGCCTTGCCTCCGAAGGATAGGCCAAGGTTCCTACCACAGCATGTTCCTCGCACCCAGGGATTTTCAGCTCCAGCCACCCCGGTCCTGCAGCCACCCGCTCCACCCCACCCTTGCCCTTACCTAAGGGCAATTCTTCCAGAGGGTAGCCTACTAAGCAAATACCGTGATCCAGGGCTAAGGGATTTGCTGCCCGCAGGCGATCAGGGCTATCATGATTCCCCGCTATGACCACTACCCCCCGGCGGCCCCCCCGGGCAAGCCTTTCCAGGGCGGAAAAAAAGAGATTCTCTGCTTCGGCAGAAGGGTTGAAGGTATCGAATACGTCACCGGTTATCAAAATAAGGTGAACGTCTTCAGCTTCAGCCAGGTCACAAAGGGTATCTATAAATTCCCTTTGTTCGGCCAGCCGCGAAGTTCCTTCCAACGTCCTGCCCAGATGCCAGTCTGAAGTATGTAAGATTCGCAAAGATAGAGTACCCCCCATACTAAAAACACATGGACACTTTTTCAATACTTTTTCATCTTAAAGCTCTGGAATCCTCCCAAAAACAGAAAAAACCGGACCCCCTGGTTATGACTAAAGGGTAGCTCGCCATCTTAAACTCGGTATTCTGGAGACTCTTCCGGTCACGGCCGTTTCTGCTTGCCCCGGATTTTAAGGCTTAGTTTTTCTTGTTTGAGGTATTCCAAAAAGGTTAAAAATGGGATATTTACTATATAAGACGTTTATGCCGCCCTGGCGGCACGAGCAGGAGGATGCAAATGGCAAAAAACGCATTTTCAAGGTAGGACAAAAATTGCAGCCTTTAAGGATAAAGAAAGGAAGTGGCAAGATTTATGTACCGCGCAGTGGCTATGGGTACTAAAGGGATGGTAGCCTCAGCCCACGGGCTGGCCTCCTTGGCAGGCATCAACATCCTGCAGAGCGGTGGCAATGCCGTAGATGCTTCCATAGCAACCAATGCCGTGCTCAACGTAACTCAGCCCCATATGTGCGGCATAGGTGGCGATGTATTCTACTTGATCTACTGGGCCAAGACAAAAGAGATCTTATTTTTAAACGGGTCGGGCCGGGCCCCCCGCCGTGCTCATCTTGAATTCTTTAAAGAGAAAGGCCTTAAGTCCATACCTCCGCGTAGCGCTTGGGCCGTGACCGTACCGGGCTGTGTGGGAGCATGGGAGGATCTCCACCGCCGTTTGGGAAGCATGCCGTGGGAGAGGCTTTTCGAGGCCGCCATCGAGTACGCCGAGGGACACCCGGTAAGCTATAACCTTGCCCATTACATAGCAGAACACCGCGAACTCCTCGCCTCGAGGCCAGAAACAGCCAAAATCTTCTTGACAAAAGGCTTACCACCGGAACCCGGCGATATCTTGTGCCAGCCCGGGTTGGCCGCCAGCTTCAGGCTATTAGCCAGGGAAGGAGCCCGCGCCTTCTACACAGGCCCAATCGCCGAAGCCATCGTCGGCACACTGAAAAGGGAAGGCGGACTAATAGAAGCCGAAGACTTGGCCCACCACACTTCAACCTGGGGCGACCCGGTTTCTGTAGAATACCGGGGATATACCGTCTATACTACCTCACCTAATAGCCAGGGGATAACGGCGCTTTTGGCCTTAAATATCCTGGAAGGCTATGATCTGGCCTCTATGGGGCTCGATAGCCCTGCTCTAATCCACCATATGGTAGAGGCTAAGAAACTAGCCTTCGCCGACCGCGATGCTTACATCAGCGATCCGGAGTTTGTTGATATACCTTTGTCCATGCTCCTTTCCAAAGAATATGCTGCCCGCCGCCGGCGTAGCATCGACCCGGAGCGGGCCAAAGTAGAAGTTTCGGCAGGAAGTCTACAGGGTGACACCACTTATTTCGCTGTGGCCGACCGTGACGGGAACATAGTGTCCTGCATCCAGAGCCTATATTTCCCCTTCGGGACGGGTATAATGGCCGAAGGGACCGGCATCCTGCTTCAATGCCGGGGAGCCTACTTTTCCCTTAAGGAGGACCATCCCAACGTCCTAGCCCCTGGAAAGCGGACCCTGCACACCCTCATGGCGGCCCTGGTGTTTAAAGGGAAAGAACCGTACCTGGCCTTCGGCACCATGGGAGCCGACGGCCAGCCCCAGACACATCTCCAGGTGCTAACCCGGATCCTGGATTTTGGATATAATATCCAGGAAGCCATAGAGGCACCCCGCTGGGTTCACGGTAGCCCGCA
>NZ_JAKKUR010000055.1 GCF_021890735.1 Thermanaeromonas sp. | reverse complement strand
GCCCGAAGGTTAATAACTTATTTGACTGGTAAAAATAGGAGGTGATAAAACTTATATAGGGGGTAAGAATATGGGTATATTTGGCAAAGAGACGCGCAGAGCCCGATATGTGCTAATTCTTAGCCTCGTCCTCATTCTTATCTTGGGTGGTTTGTCGATTTTTAAACTCTACGCGGATCCAAGGGCGAAGTCTGCTTCCGTAAATGAAGTCGCCAGGGAAGGAGCTGCTCCGGGTGCAGTCACCCATGTTCCCCCGCTCCTAGAGCGGGCGTTAAAAAGCGTGGGTGCCCAAGGGGAGAGTGTCAGGCTGGAAGCCTGGGGTGTTTTAAGCTCAACCTTCGTCGAGATAGAGGAACTGGCTAGAAAGGCCGGGGAGGCCGCAGAAGATCTCAAGTTGAGGTCCGATTTCCCTTGGAAGGAGGAAAACCAGCCGGGCTTCCGGTCCGTCTCCTGGGAGGGGGAGGTAGAGCCGGGAGTAGTGCTGTATCTTTCGGTACAAAGTTTAAAAGACTTGAGCGGTAAGGGGGAAACCTATCTCCTCCTTAGCTGGGAAGGCAGTATAGGCGAAAGGGGAATAGCAGAGCTCCTGCAACAATGGCAGGAGCAGGCCGTAAAGGTTTTCCAGCGTAGTGCAGCGGAGCCGCGGTTTACTTACCTGGTAATCGGGCGGATACCCGGATATCTCTCCCTGGAGGAACGAAAACAAAGAGTTCAAACCGTGTTGTCCGCCTTTGAGGCTACCAAAATAGAAGGACTGGAGGAGGAAGAGCTGGTGAGCATTACCGCCTACTCCCCCCTCCTACCGCAGAAGGTGGAGGTAGCGGGGCAGAAAGCCAATCTGAACGTAGCCCTGCGCTTTCACTCCACTGACAACACTACCTACCTTTATCTGGGCTCGCCCCTTTTAGGTGGCGAATATTAGGGAGCCTGTGTTATAATCATCTTGTTGAATCTTTTTAGAGAAGGAGTATAGCCCGCCTTGGACAAAATCGTGGTAAAAGGGGGAACCCCGCTAAAAGGCCGGGTGGCCATAAGCGGAGCCAAAAATGCCGTGCTTCCCATTATAGCTGCCTGCCTGCTCGCAGAGGGTGAGTGCCGCCTGGAGGATACCCCGCACCTGGCGGACGTGGATACCATGTGCGGACTGGTTACTGAGCTGGGAATGCGGGTGTTCCCGGGGCAGGGTTCGCTGACCGTAATCAATGAAGGGATTAAAGCCACCGAGCCCCCTTATGAGTTCGTGAGGCGTATGAGGGCCTCTTTTTTGGTCCTGGGCCCCTTGCTCGCCCGTACGGGCAAGGTGAGGATAGCCCTGCCCGGCGGGTGCGCCATCGGTGCCCGGCCCATCGACCTGCACCTTAAAGGGTTGGCGGCCTTAGGGGCGGAGATCGAAGTTAAGAACGGCTGGGTAGAAGCCCGGGCCAGGCGCCTTAAGGGAGCTCAAGTCTACCTCGATTTTCCCAGTGTAGGAGCTACGGAAAATATAATGATGGCAGCAGCCCTGGCCGAAGGTACTACCATTATAGAAAATGCCGCGGGAGAACCGGAGATCGTAGACCTGGCCAATTTTATTAATGCCATGGGTGGGCGGGTTACAGGCGCCGGTACGCGCGTTATAAAAGTAGAAGGAGTGAAAGAACTCCGCGGCACCACCCACGCCGTCATTCCCGACCGCATTGAAGCCGGGACCTTTATGGTGGCTGTAGCGGCCACGGGGGGGGAAGCCTTCCTTGAAAACGTCATTACCACCCACCTTAAGGCAGTTATAGCGAAACTTACCGAAGCCGGAGCCATTCTTACCGAGGAAAACGGGGGCCTGTGGGTCCGGGGCGAGCTTCCCCTCAAAGCGGTAGATATAAAAACTATGCCCTACCCGGGCTTCCCCACGGACATGCAACCGCAATTTATGGCCCTCCTAACAGTAGCCAGGGGTACCAGCGTGATTACGGAGACCGTTTTTGAAAACCGCTTCATGCACGTTCACGAGTTAAAGCGCATGGGAGCCGATATCACTATAGAGGGCCATTGCGCGGTGGTCAAAGGGACCAAAAAGATAACCGGAGCCCAGGTTAAAGCTACCGATCTTAGAGCCGGAGCCGCCTTGGTTATAGCAGGGCTCGTGGCCGAGGGACAAACAGAAATAAGCTGCATTCACCATATTCACCGGGGATACGAAAACCTGGTGGAGAAGTTTCAGGCATTGGGCGCGGATATAAGGTACCAGTAGTCACGCCAACAGAACCCGGCGTTTAGATTGCACCGGGACCTCCACGGGGTAGCCCCAAGCAGGGCTGCCAGCGGGCGAAAAAAGCAGCGTGAGGCAGGCGGCCCTAAGGGAAAGGAAGAAGCTTAAGGGATGCCCATCTACGGTGCTTTAGATGTCGGCTCTAATTCCGTACGCTTGCTGGTAGGCGAGGTCGAAGGCGGCCGCGTCCGCCCTCTCCTCCAAGACCTGGAAAGTAGCCGCCTCATGGCAGGCTTTAAAGACGGGCGGCTTTCACCGGACTCGATAAACCGTACTCTAGCTGCAGCAGGGCGGCTGTTGGAAAAGGCCCAGAGATATCCTTTAAAGAATTTTCTGGCTGTGGCTACCAGTGCAGCCCGTGAGGCCGTCAATGCCGGGGAGCTGCTGGACAGGCTCGAGGCCCGGTTAAATTTACGGGTAGAAGTCATCGGAGGAGAAGAAGAGGCCCGCCTTACCTTCAAGGGTGTGAGGGCCGGCCTTAAAGGGAAGGTTAAGGAGCCGGTGGTAGTTGTAGATGTGGGAGGTGGGAGTACAGAATTCGCCTGGGAGGAGGATGGCCGGCTAAACCTACGCAGCGTTCCTTTAGGCGCGGTGAGATGTACGGAGAGGGCCACTAGCCTTAAAGAAATAGAAGAGACCCTGGCCCCGGTACTGCAGGAATTGCGCAGGCAGCAGGGGCTTTATCCGGTCGAGTTTCTTAATGATAAGGTGGATCCCGGGAGGGGAGCCTCAATTTCTTCCGCAGGCTGGTCGGTTGTGGGGTGCGGGGGTACAGCAACAACCCTGGGCGCCCTGGAGCTAGGGCTTAAAAAATATAACCCCGAGCTCGTGCACGGGCTATCCCTGCCCCAGGGCAAAGTCGGTTACTGGCTCAAGAAGCTGGCCAGCCTCCCCCTAGAGTCCAGGCGCAAGCTAGCCGGCCTCCAGCCCGAAAGGGCAGATATCATAGTTGCGGGTGTGACCATTTTGGAGGCCATCCTGCGGGGGCTTAACGCGGGAGAGATTATAATAAGCGAGGCCGACCTTCTGTGGGGCCTCCTCCTTAAAGCGGCGGGGGAGGAATAGGTACGTGCGGTTGATAGTAGCCATGACCGGGGCCACGGGCGCCATCTACGGCATAAGGCTCCTGGAAATACTTAAAGAGAAGGGCCTGGAGACCCACCTCATTTTAAGCCGTTGGGCAGAGGAGACTATAAAAGTAGAGACCTCGTGGACTGTGGAAGCGGTGCGGGAGTTGGCGAGCGCCTGTTACCGCGAGGACGACTTAGGAGCTAGCCTCGCCAGCGGTTCCTTTAGGCACCAGGGCATGATAATCATACCTTGCAGCATGAAGACCCTGGCTGCCGTAGCCCACGGCCTGGCTATGAACCTTATAACCCGTGCGGCAGATGTAACGCTAAAAGAAGGACGCAAATTAGTCTTGGTTCCCCGAGAGACGCCCTTAAATGCCATTCACCTGGAGAATATGTTAAAACTTGCCCGCCTGGGAGCCGTGATCCTGCCGCCTATGCCTGCCTTTTACCACCATCCCCGTAGCCTACAGGATCTGATAGACCACTTGGTAGGTCGTATTCTGGACCAGTTCGATATAGACCACAGGCTGTACCAGCGCTGGTCAGGATTGCCCAAGGGCAAAGAGGGGGCGAAAGCGTGATAACCTGCCGGGCCGGAAAGGGGCGTTTGCGGACAGTCTGCCGGCTTTTCCCTACGGAGGGAGGAATGGTAGTCCACCTTTTTGGGGGAGAAAAGCCCCATGTGGGTGCGGTAGCCCTGGCCGTTCCCCGACCGAGCTTAAAAGGCACGGGGCAGACCAGTTCTACGGCTTCCGTTTTGACCGTAGTGGGCCATAAGGATGACGAGCTGGCCAGACCCGTGGCACTTTTCCTGGCTGCAAGGCTCAAGGTACCCGTGGTAGTGGTAGCAGGAGTACATGTGGACGGGGCAAGCTGCAGGGAGATAGATGAGCTTCTTAACAATTCCTGGCGGGCGGTAAAAGGGGCCCTGGGGGTTTGGAGGAAATTTTGTTCCCAGGGCCCTGCGGTTACCGTAAAGTAAGCTTAAAATGGAGATGTACTACAGAAAGCCTAGATAAAGAAGCGTATAATGAATAAAATAGCCAAAACCCACATGGTAAGGCTTATTTTTTTGGCCTGACCGGAGATAAGGTGGAGGAATACGTACGCAAGCACTCCCCAAACGATGCCCTCGGCGATATCATAGGTGAAGGGCATGATGGTCATGGTTAAAAAGGCCGGAGCCGCCTCCAAAAAGTTACTAAAGTCGATCTTCATCACAGGCTCCATCATGAAAATACCTACAATAATTAAAACGGGAGCCGTGGCCACGGCAGGAACCATGCCTACCAGCGGGGAGAAGAACAAAGAAGCCAAGAAAAGCAGGGCCACTACCAAGGAAGTCAGTCCGGTGCGGCCGCCTTCGGCTACCCCGGAGGCGCTTTCGATATAGGCTACGCAGGTGCTGGTCCCGAGTATGGCACCTATTGTCGTAGCGATGGCATCGGACATCAAGGCCTGGCCTGCCCGGGGGAGGTGACCCTTTTCATCCAGAAGACCCGCTTTGCTGCTCACCCCGATTAAAGTTCCCAGGGTGTCGAAAAGGTCTACGAAGGTAAGAGTGAAGATTACAGGGATGATCCCTGCTGCTAAAAGATCACCCAACCCGCGGCTAAAAGCTCCGAAGGTGGGCGAGAGGCTGGGCGGGAGGCTTACTATCTTTAAACTTTCCACCTTAGTTACACCGAGGGGTATTCCGAGCAGGGTGGTGATGAGGATCCCCCAAAGAAGGGCTCCTTTAACCCGCAGGGCTACCAGGGCAGCAGTAATGACGAGCCCCAAGATGGCTAGCCCTGTCGAGGGTTGGCGGAGGTCCCCTATCTTTAGCAAGGTGTCGGGATTGGATACCACTATACCTGCACTCTGTAGACCAATAAGGGCTATGAAAAGTCCTATACCGGCGCTGATGGCCAGTTTAAGGGACAAAGGGATGGAGTTGACGATGGCTTCCCGGGCCTTGGTTAAAGTTAGGATGATGAAGATGATACCGCTCATGAAAACAGCAGCCAGGGCTGCCTCCCAGGGATAACCCATCTGTTTTACAATGGTGAAGGCGAAGAAGGCATTTAAGCCCATGCCGGGAGCTACGGCAATGGGGTAATTGGCTAAAAAGGCCATTATCAAGGTGCCTATTGCACTGGCCAAAATGGTGGCCACGAGTACCGCACCGAAATCCATTCCCGTGTTACTTAAAATCGCCGGATTTACAAATATGATATAGGCCATGGTCATGAAGGTAGTAAAACCGGCCAGTACCTCGGTGCGGAGGGTGGTATTATTTTCTTTAAGCTTAAAAGTCCTTTCCAGAAAGCCTTCGTACCCGGACATAATAACGATGACCTCCCGTTTTTAGGGATTTCTTCAATTACAGGAAGTCTCCTCCGGCAAAGCCACTCCTTGGTTCCTCATATAAGTTTCTCGTCTTTTTGCATCTCTATGGCGCCTTTAATGTGAGCCTTGCCATCCTTGTCCTCATATAAATCCCTTGTCTTTTACCTCTCGTGAACCGTTGCCATTAGCTGTTTTGCACTACTCCCTCGATTTTATAGGTTGCACCACCTGCCTTTAGATAAAAACTGGCCTAAAATCAATCTGCCCGGCTAACTGGCTAGGCCTTAAAAGCTCAGGCCCGCCTTCGTAGCCGGGCAATTTACGGTCGCCTGGTAGAGACCCCCAGACCATATTACTGGGGATATACGAAGACAGGTAGGGGTATATTACCTTTAAGTGTATTTTAACTTTTGACCCTCGTACCCACATTATATTTATTTGCTGTTTAGGGCGAAATTCCTGCTTGCCCTCCGCCGTAAAACTAAAGTTCTTATATGCGTTGACATACCTTAACATAGTAAATTATCCTTTAATTAGCACTTAATTATCACCCACTTAAGTGTCGTCCTATTCAAAAAAACCAGAAGGGGGTAAAGATATGTCGGCCAACCGTTTAGCCGCTATGACGAAGGAATTGGTGGCCGTGGCCACCGGGCGCCTACCTGCTGATGTAGTAATACGCGGGGGTAAAGTTATAAATGTTTTTACTGGAGAGATTTTAAACTGGGATATAGCTATTAAGAACGGCCGTATCGCCATGGTCGGTGAGGTGAATCACTGCCTGGGCCCTGAGACGGAGATTGTAGACGCCGGCGGGCTTTACCTGGCTCCGGGTTTCCTGGACGGCCACCTTCATGTAGAAAGCAGCATGGTAACGGTGACCCAGTTTGCCCGGGCTGTATTACCCCACGGTACCACTACTATCTTTATGGATCCCCATGAAATAGCCAATGTTTTGGGGCTGGAAGGGGTAAGGCTCATGGTGGAGGAAGGGCGTAACCTGCCTTTGAGGGTGTATGCCACCATGCCGTCCTGCGTTCCTGCTGCCCCAGGTTTGGAGGACGCCGGTGCGATTATCGGCCCGGAAGAGGTGGCCGTAGCCATGAAATGGGACAATATAATAGGCCTCGGGGAGATGATGAACTTCCCTGGCGTCCTCAACGGGGATGAGGCTGTACACGGAGAGATCAGGGTGACCCTGGAAGCGGGCAAGCCCGTTACCGGGCATTATTCCCTGCCGGATGTAGAAAAAGGGCTGCCCGCTTATGCTGCGGCGGGAATCTGCTGCTGCCACGAGTCCACCCGGGCTGTGGATGCCCTGGCCAGGATGAGGCTGGGCATGTACGCTATGATGCGCGAGGGGTCCGCCTGGCACGACGTGCATGAAACCATAAAAAGCCTGACCGAACACCGTATCGATACCCGGCGGGCCATTTTGGTTACCGATGATACCCATCCTGAAACCCTTCTCTCCTTAGGCCACCTCGATCACGTAGTAAGGAGGGCCATAAGCGAGGGGCTAAATCCCATAACCGCCATTCAAGCGGTGACCATCAACACTGCCGAATGTTTTGGAGTGGCCCAGGACTTGGGTAGCATTGCACCAGGGCGCTGGGCGGATATCGTGTTCCTTTCCGATTTAGCCTCTCTTACCATTGAGAAGGTTATGGTGGGAGGGCGCATCGTTGCTGAAAAAGGCAGGCTGACTGTGGAATTGCCTTCCGCTGATTATCCTCCGCATGTAAAAAATTCCGTCAGGCTAAAGGAGGCCCTTAAAGCATCCCACTTTGCAATACCCGCTCCTTCGGGAAGGGACAGGGTTAAAGTGCGGGTCATAGAAGTCATCGAAGCCAGTGTCCTTACCCGCCACACTTTGGTGGAAATGGAGGTAGAGGAAGGTTACCTTAAAGCATCCCCCTCCCAGGATATAGCTAAGGTGGCCGTAGTGGAGCGCCACCGGGCAACAGGAACTATGGGGCTGGGATTTGTCCGGGGTTTTGGCCTTAAGGCAGGAGCAGTGGCCTCTACCGTAGCTCATGACAGCCATAATCTTTTGATTGTGGGCTTAAACGACGAAGATATGGCCCTGGCCGGTAATACCTTGGCCGATTGTGGCGGGGGGATGGTAGTAGTACAAAATGGCCGGGTTCTGGCCTTGTTACCGTTACCCGTAGCGGGGCTTATGTCTGATCAGCCTGTGGAAGTGGTGGCAGGACAGGTGGAAGAGGTCTTAAAAGCCTGGCGGAAGCTCGGATGCGAGCTGGTTTCACCCTTTATGACCATGGCCTTATTGTCCCTACCCGTTTTACCCGAGCTCAGGCTTACCAACAGAGGATTGGTAGATACCCTGGAATTTAAATTTGTACCTTTAGTGGCCGGGTAAAACGGGAGGAAGGTCAAAGCCCAGGGCCTCCAAGGTTTCTTTGTCGGCCGTACCAGTGGGTTTTAAGCCTCGGGCTAGCTGAAACTGTTTTACAGCCAGGCAGGTCATAGTTCCGTAGTCGCCATCCGTGGGGCCAAATAGATAAAAGCCTTTTTCCCTGAGGCGGGCCTGCAGGCTTACCACCTCAGGTCCCCGGGAACCCGGCTTAAGGGGTTGAGTAGGAGGGACATGCGGGCCCTTTACAATCACCGGCGTGCCTACGGGTATCCAGGGGAACATCTCTTCTATGTCTTCGTTGAACATCCGGAAGCACCCTGCAGAGGCGGGCCAGCCTATGGACCAGGGCCGGTTGGTACCGTGTATCCCGTAGTTTCCCCAGGGCACGTTAAGCCCCAGCCACCGGGTACCCAGGGCGCCGCCAGGCTCATATATCTTTTCCCTGATTTTCCATTCCCCTACGGGTGAAGGGGTGCTGTATTTGCCTATGGCGATGGGATATTCCCGGAATACTTGACCGTCGACCAGAAGGTACAGGCGCAGCTTGTCCGTATCTACCAGTATCTTTAGACTACTTCCAGGCGGCGGGCCGGGTTTGGTGGTTTGAGAGGCGGGATGGAGATCTCCCCTTAAGGCCTCCCACAAAGTCGAGTCTACCCTGCCGGTTAGCGGGAGGCCCCGGTGGCGTTGGAAGTTGGTTACAGCACGCAGGGTAACCCGGTCATATATGCCTGTAAGAGGACCGAAATAATAACCGAGCTGGGCCAGCCTGAATTGGAGTTCTAAAACATCCTGTCCCTTAAGGGGCGGGGAAGTATAGATGAGGGGGCGACTTTCTCCCGTACAACTGCAGCGCTCTTTACCCCAAGCCGGGTTAAAAGGCCACAGAAGGGCCAAAACCAGAATGGGGGCGAGGATACAGGCCTTGCGGGGCATTTGATTATTTTTCCTCCTCAAAAGATGTGGTTTTCTGCTTTCAGAGTATTATTGTGCCCACGAGGGGAAGGAATATTTAAGCATCTTTTAAGGGGGGAACTTAAAAAGGCAGCGGAGCAAGTCTGGGCGAAGAGGCATTTTTTCAAGGGGAAGTTTAAAAAGCCGCTGGAGAGGGTCTAGACAGGGGTCTGGGGGCATACTAAAGGGGGAGGTGTTGAAAGCGCTATGCTCCTCGCCCTTGTTTTAGCCCTCCTTTCTGGAGTGGCCATGGCTATCCAGGGTTCCCTAAACGCTGCCCTAGCTAAGGTTATAGGTCTCCTCCAGGCCACCTTAGTGGTACACCTTACCGCTACCGTTACAGTAATTCTTCTGCTGCTCTTCCCTTTAAGCCCGGGAAGCTTGGCTAAAATTACCCAGGTTCCCTGGTACCTGCTATTAGGCGGGATTATAGGGGTGCTCATTACATATGGGGTGGTAGCGAGCATACCCCGTGCAGGAGTGGCCCTGGCTACTACGGCCATAATAGTAGGACAGGTTACGACCGCGCTTATCATCGATCACTTGGGCCTTTTCGGTTTGGAAAAAATACCCTTTACCTGGTGGAAGGTCCTGGGGTTAATTCTTCTGGCCTCGGGAGCGTGCCTTATGTTAAAACGTATATAGGGGGTGTTGGTATTAAAGATGTACGTATGCCTGCTTAATACTGACGCTACCCTGTTACGGCAGAAAAGGCTCCTTAAGGCTGGGGATACCCTGGTGGATTTGAGCCGGGTGCACAACCTCCGGTTGATGAGCCCGGGAAAGGTGTTGGAAGAGGTAAGTTTAAAATTAAGCCGGATCCCGGTGGGCTTGAGTTTCTTAGGCAGCGGGGATTTTCATCACCTTACTCTGCTTTTTTTAAGGAAGCTGCGAACGTCCTTTACCCTGGTGGTTTTGGATCGGCACCTAGATATGCATACTGCCCCGCCCGGGTTTGTTACCTGTGGCTCTTGGTTGAGGGAAGCCCTCGGGCTTCCTTGTCTAGAGGAGGTTTACGTATTAGGGGTACAGGAGGAGGCATTGACGAATACAGAAGGCTGGCTTGGTGCTACGGGCGATGCGACTAAGCTCAAAGTCTATCCTTCTAAGGCCTTTTTGCCGGCCGTCCGGGAGGTCCTTGAAAAGGTAAGGGGGCGGAGGGTGTATATTTCCGTAGACAAAGACGTCCTGGCATCCCCTTGCGCCTGGACGACCTGGGGTCAGGGGGAACTCCGCTCAGGCCCTGTTTTCTATTTACTTAGAAATCTTAAAAATTGCGCCCGGGTGATAGGGGTGGATGTTTGCGGGGAGTATATCCCTGCTTCGGTCATACCAGGCCCAAGGGACTGGGGTAAAATAGAGGCTAATGAGGTGTTCAACTTGGCCATGCTTAGACTTTTCGCGGGTTCTAAGTGCTCAGGTTCCACGGTAAAGGCTGTTTAAAAGGCTATGAAGGACCGCATTAAAACTAAAGAGGACTTGCCCTCTAAGGCGCCCGGGATTAAGTTGTTTTATCAAATATTTCGGGGAACTGACTTCGACGCATTTGACCAGAACCTTACAACAACCCTAAAGCGGGTAATACTATTTACCTGCCGGTCTCTAATCCGGGAGCCTTATTTTACATTAGGGATTGGCAGGCGGCCCGGCCTGAGGGATCCCCAGTTTTAAAGAGTAGTGAGGGCGAGAAAGGGGGAGAAAAAAGGAGGAAAATAAGGATCCCCCCGCTAATTTAAATTTGGATACCACTTCCAGCTGAGGGGGGGATCCTTAAAAATGAAACTCAACAGCTTTGTTAGAAAACGAGCGTGAGGGTTTCAAACTACGGGGTCTTAAGCTTTCCTCCCCGGGGCGTTATAGCCGTCTTTTTCTCCT
>NZ_JAKKUR010000138.1 GCF_021890735.1 Thermanaeromonas sp. | reverse complement strand
CTGTACGTTTTTGGGCTTCGGCGAGTTCAGCCAGGGCCTTATCTAAGCGTTTGGCTTCTTCCCGGGCCTCTGCGTGGGATTTTGCAAGCTCTGCCAGTGCTTTATCCAGGCGTGCAGTTTCCTCGCGCGTTTCCTTCCGCCACTCTGTTAGGGTTTCTTCTGTACGTTTTTGGGCTTCGGCGAGTTCAGCCAGGGCCTTATCTAAGCGTTTGGCCTCTTCCCGGGCCTCCCGCTGAGTTTCAGCCAGCTCAGCTAAGGCCTTATCTAGACGCCTTGATTCTTCCTTTTGCACCTCGGCCAGCTCGGCTAGGATAGTGGCTACTTCAGCAAAACGCTTATCTGTAAGGTTAGCTGAATCTTCTACGGCTTTTCTTAGAGCAGTAAAGTCTTCGTGGGTGACCTTTATTTCTTTTATACGCTCATCCACGATCTGTACGATAGCCCGGTACAGTTCAGGGGTAATTCCAGAGATTTCCATATCCATATTAACCCACTCCCAAATTTTATCCTATCATTAAGGGAAATGACGTGCAATAATTAGTCTTTACGAGTTATCACACTTTTGCCGGTACAGAAGCCTTGTTCGCGTAAGACTTTTAGGACCGGGTGCTTCCGGAACAAGTACGATCTTTTTTCGGTTGAAGTTTTGTTCATCGCGTGTTCTTAGGCTTGCGGGGAAGGGGGTTCAAGGGCAGGAAGGCGCTAAATAATTTGAAGCTAAAAGCCATAGGAGCTAGATACATCCTCAATCCTTGGATGAGCGAGTTACATCCGGAAATAGCGCCTCGCACCTAAATAGCTTCGGAAAAAGAGGGGTTCAGAGAGACGGTTTATGACTACCCCCTGGCGAGAGCGGGCGTTGATAAATTTACCGCTATCGATGTATATACCTACGTGGGTGGGAAAATTTGAGCCTTCGGTGTCAAAAAAGACCAGATCCCCGGCATGAAGGTCTCCCTTTTCTACTTTCTGGCCTACCTGGAATTGCTGGTCGGCGTCCCGGGGAAGTTTGATGCCATTTACGAAATAGGAAATATAGGTAAGGCCTGAACAATCGATTCCGTATATACTTACGCCCCCCCAGAGGTAAGGCGCCCCCAACAGTTTTTCTGCTGTTTTAACTACATCAAGGCCGCTACGCTTTCCTTCAGGCCTTCCTTGCGGCCAGATCTCTACATCCTGCCTCAACAGCCAGGCTGTCCTGCGGCCGGGGATCCAGACTTCTACCCACCCCGGCTCTTGAGTTTGTAAAAGGGGCAGGTCGGTTCCCAGCACAGCCTCCCCAACGACCGGTGCTGTAACCGCAGGCTCCCTATAAAGCTTGGTCGAAGGGGCGATGACAACGGCTACTTGGCTACCTTCCGGGGGCGTATCCTCTACTATGTCTTTGGCCTTGAGCCACCCTATATATCCGTCCGGCACCCGGGCCTTAATCCACTGGCCATCTCCTGCGGAGAGTATCCTGACCTCATCGCCTAGAAGGGCTTGGGTGACGAGCTCTGCTCCATCGTCGGGTGCGCCGCGGACGTCGGCCACGGTAACGCTTATATAGTGTCCTTTAGCCGTAGGGCGGACGTGTTCTCCTTCTCTATTTTCTTGAGGCAAAAGCGGGGGCCCCAGCGCTTTACCATAACCCAGGTAGTATCCCGCTGCTAAAGCGATAGTTAAAATTAGGGTAATTAAACTTATTGTACGGCGGAAAGATATACTCCTGCCCCGTCCTTCCCGCGCCGGAGGCCCCTTTTTTTACTTATATTTCCGGCAAGCAGGCCAGGCCCTGCTTAAGCATTTCTTGGGTGTATTCCACGTCCTGGAGCCTGCCGGCGAAATAGTCCTCGTAGGCGCTGAGATCGAAATGACCGTGCCCGCTAAGACCAAAGAGGATAATTTTAGTTTCTCCAGTTTCCCTGCATTTTAGTGCTTCGTCTATAGCAGCTTTAATGGCGTGGGCGCTTTCGGGAGCAGGCAGGATCCCTTCCTGCTGGGCGAAAAGTACGGCCGCAGAAAAGATCTCGTTTTGGTGGTAGGCGCGGGCCTTAATCAGCCCATCGGCGTAGAGGCGGCTGACCAGGGGTGCTGCTCCGTGATACCGCAACCCTCCGGCATGGATACCGGGCGGAATGAAAGAGTGACCGAGGGTATACATCTCTAGCAGGGGGGTAAGCCCGACGGTGTCTCCATAGTCGTAGGCCAGCTTTCCTTTAGTCAAGGTGGGGCAGGCCGCAGGCTCCACGGCTATAACCTCCACTTTTTTTCCGGCAAAGACGTCCATGAGGAAGGGGAAGGACAGCCCGGCAAAGTTGCTGCCCCCGCCGTGGCACCCGATGACTACGTCGGGGTACAACCCTTCTTGTTTTAACTGTTCCTTGGCCTCTAGACCTATAACGGTCTGGTGGAGAAGCACGTGGTTTAGTACGCTGCCCAGTGAATAATTGGTATCATTGTGGGTGGCTGCATCCTCTACGGCTTCGCTGATGGCTATACCCAGGCTGCCCAAGCAGTCCGGATCTTGGGCTAAAATGCGGCGCCCGGCTTCCGTGCGATCGCTAGGGCTGGGTATGACCTCGGCCCCGTAGACTTGCATGAAGGAGCGCCGGTAGGGTTTCTGCTGGTAGCTTACCTTAACCATGTATACCGTGCACTCTAAGCCGAAAAAGCGGCAGGCGATGCTTAAGGCCGTGCCCCA
>NZ_JAKKUR010000054.1 GCF_021890735.1 Thermanaeromonas sp. | reverse complement strand
ATGCGAGCCGTGGCGTGTTGGTCGTTTAAGTCCAAATTATCGGGGGCCAGTACAATCCATACAAAAGGAGGTAACCGCCACCAATGCCAGTATATCACAAGTCAAAAGAAAACCCAATATCCTCCGGAGGCTTTCCTAACTTACCTGACCATGTACAAGTATCCTTAAGGGAGATCATAGGTAAAGCCAAGGAAGGGCTCTTAGCCCTTTCCGTTGCCGTAGGCTTGGATGTGGTTCAATCCATGATGGAGGCTGAAGTAACTGAGATAGCGGGACCTAAAGGAAAGCACAATCCTGAGCGCACAAGTTTTCGTCATGGGAGCGAGAAAGGTAGCGTGGTGTTAGGGGGGCGAAAGGTGGCGATCCGGCGTCCCCGGGTGCGCACCATAGACGGCAGAGAAGTAAAACTTAAAACCTATGAAGCCTTCCAGGATGAAAGGTTCATAACTGAGACAGTTCTAGAGCATATACTTTACGGGTTATCCATAAGGCACTATAAGCATAGCCTTGAACCCATAGGAGAAGAATTACCTGTTCATGGGACTTCCAAGAGCACCATAAGCCGGCGATTTATCTACGCTACCCGTAAGGCCTTAGAGGAGCTGCTAAGCAGGCCTTTGGGAGACAAACGTTTCTTGGTTCTGGTAATTGATGGGGTTGTGTTTGCCGGGCATACAGTGGTAGCTGCTTTAGGCATCACTGACAAAGGCGAAAAAGAGGTCTTGGGCTTATGGGAAGGGGCTACAGAGAATGCTGCAGTCTGTAGGTCTCTTCTTACCAACCTTGTAGAACGCGGCCTAAAGGTGGAAAAGGGTATACTGGTGGTCATAGACGGCTCCAAAGCTTTAAGGGCGGCGGTTAAAGAAGTTTTTGGTAATCGGGCCGTAGTACAGAGGTGCCAGGTGCATAAGAAGCGGAACGTCTTAGAACACCTGCCCAAAGGAGCCCAAGAATGGGTGGGTAAGAAGCTAGAGCAAGCCTGGTCAGAAAAGGATTATCATAAGGCTTTAACGGAACTAAATAGGCTAGCTGATGCCCTTGAAGATAAGTACCCTGGGGCAGCGAGGAGCCTGCGGGAGGGATTAGAGGAGACGCTGACCGTTACCCGTCTAGGTCTACCCGAAACCCTGTGGAAAACTTTACGGTCAACGAATGTAATAGAGACGGCCTTTGACAAGGTCAGGGTTGTTACCCGGAACGTAAAGAGGTGGCGAAATGGGATGCAGGTTTTGCGCTGGGCTGCAGCTGGACTGCTTCAGGCCGAGAAGGGGTTTAACCGCATCAAAGGATACCGAGAGTTACCCTTATTGGCCACGGCTTTGCTGGAAGTCATTACTACTCCAGAGACTTCCAGGAGGGTGAAAACGGCTTAAAAAACGCGAAAGAGGGCGCCACCAAAATTCCACGACGTTTAGGACATGCTCGCGTATCTTCCTCGACATTTCCACCACCAATAGCTCAAGTAAACATAAACCACCACATCGCCAGGCTTAAATTGTTTGTGCCGCAAGCAGTTTAACATCATGTTAAAAGTATGTCGATGCATTTGGGCAAACCAACTGGAATCTTCTGGAGTAGCCCACTTTACTTCTAGGTATTTTGTGGCTAACCCCCTGCCTTTTTTGTCAAGGGTTCCAGGTATATAATTTACCCATCCTAGTTTAGCAAGCTGTTCTCTAGCTCTTCTAACAGTCTTTTCGGAGGTTCCTAATGTTACAGCAACTTCTACATCTGCCCAGTAGAAACTACTGCCGCGAAAGTTATATTCGCTAATCAGAAGCCAGGTATAAAGCTTTTCAGTTGGGCTAAAGAATTTAATAAACTCTTCGTTTTCCATAAGGTCTCTAGCCAAGGGAAACCAGCTCATAAACTTTCCTCCCGTGGTAAAAATTTGTGTTTTGGCTATCTATCCTTATCCCCTTTTAGTCATTTTTTTTAGTGGTTTATTTAGTATGAGGCCCGAAAGTCCGTAAACCGTTGTGGCAGTAAGAGTGAGAGGCTAAAAAGTTATCCACACCCCCTCCCTAATCGGGAGTACCCCCCTCCCTAATCGGGAGTACCCCCCTCCCTAATCGGGAGGGGGTGGATCTAACCTGGGTTATCGTCTTCTAAATATGGACTTTTGGTTAGATACTGGCTCCTAACTATCCCGGGGTACTTTTTTACAAGCTGCTCTAGCTTCATGCCTTTTAACAGGGCTTCTGGTTCAATTACCCCCTCTTTCAGTAACTGAAGAAGGCCTTTAGACTCTTCACAGTTGATAAAATACAATTTTTGCTCTTTACCAGGGGGGCCGAAACGGTATGAGAGGATGAAGCCGTCTTCTTCCGCTTGCCGTAGTCCCCGGATAATATGGTCTTCTTTTAGTCCAGTTCCGTTATCTAACTTTGTCCCATCTGGTCTTGTTACTCCGTGACGGAATTGATTTAAGGATAGGCAGTCAAAGAGTTTGTGAAATCCGTAAGTGTGTCGGGCAATATAAAAGACCACTTTCATTTCGGCTAGGCTTCTAAACTTTGGTAGCCATTTATCAAAGAGCTCGTTTGGTAGCAAGGTAAAATTAGCCTCTAGTGGTGGTAACGCTTGGATGCTCTTCCGGTTACCATCTCTCTCCTCTTGTTCACTTAGAGGGTTTGGTGGTATGCTATTTTTAGTCAAAGGGAGTTAACCTCCTTCCCGCCCGGGTGCGAGCCGGGCGTTTCGTTTTTGTTAAGCAGTTTGGCGCAACTTTCGGATCCTTTCCTGTAATTCGCCTACTACTTTGGGAAGGTCAAGTACCAGATGTAATACCCCCTGTCCCGGACTTTTTAGTACACTTATCAGCTCTTCTGGACTTTGCACTAGTAAAACGTCATTACCAGCTACTACAAGCCGAGCTTCGGCCAAGGGGTTTTCCAACCCTTTAAACTGGCGAAGGTGCCGCACCACCTTACGCAAAGTTTGCAAGGGTATACCTAAATCACGCAGCTCTTTGGCTGTTTTTAGAGCGACTAGATCACGAAAACTGTAAAGTCGTTTAGAACCTTTTCCCTTCGCCCCTGCCACGCTTGGTTTTATAAACCCACTTCTAGCCCAATAATCCAGCCGGTCATACGGTACTCCAGTCAGTTTTTCGGCTTCTCCAGCAGTAAATCCCTCCAAGAGCAGTTACCTCCTTTATCGAATTGACTCAATTCAATTATACAGGGTTAATAAAAAAGCGGGCCTCGAGCAACTTGCTTTTTACTCTCATTCTCCCAAATCATAACCCACCATCACCAAAACTTCCACCAGGGCTTTTTCCTCTCCTGAAGTGCCTGCCGTATCTCTTCCACCAACCGCCTATCTCTTTCCTCCAGGAGTCGGTCACGCTCAGCCTCGGCTCGTTGGCTTTCTTCTTCCTGCTTCCTCAATAGCTCCCTAGTGGCCGCGAGCTCGGCCCGCAACTCCTCTAGCTCCCGCTTCAGCCCTTGTTCAACCCCTGTCCACTGTTTGGCCAGAGTCTCCTCTAAGCTTTTGACCAAGGCAGCAAAGTTCTCCTCCATGCCCCTGGCTACTTGACCGATAGCGCTGGTTATGGCTTGCTCCAGGGCCTGCCTCATAGCCTGAATCAGCCATTCCCTGGGCACTGTTATTCCCTGTTCTTCTTTTGGTTCAGGAACAATAACAGTAACAGGGGTAGGATTTTTCCTTCTGGCCCGCTCTAGTTCCTCTTGAGTAACTACGTATTCCGGCCCGTAAGGGCCTTCCCTCATGGTGGCCTTCAGTCGGCCGGTTTTGATCCAGCGCCGGGCCGTGGTCAGGCTTATCCCGAGGGCCTCTGCCGCCTCTTTCAAGCTCAGCTTCAACCCCTATCCAACCCCTTGTCAAACCCGTGTTCATCTGGTAAGGGTTCCTGTTCATACCCCTATCCAACCCCTTATCACGTGGATAGTGTCCCTATTCAAACCTCTATCCAACGATGAATAGGGTGTCTATCCACTACCCCTTATCAATCCTTGTCACGTTGGATAGGGGTTTCCCCAAAATGCTTGATATACTTAGCTTCCACCCCTTATCACACCCCTTGTCATTTGAATAGGAGTTGATAAGGGCCCCTATCCATACCCCCTTGCCAACCCCTATTCACTGGTGGAGAGGGTGTCCATCCCCCTTTGTCATGAAGGTATTTAAACATTCTTGTTAACCGGGGGCTCTTTGGGTTTACGGGCAGCAAACCAATTCATTGCGGTCAAAATTAATGCAACAACGCCCCATATAGTCATATCCTTGAATACTGTTGTTGTTCCAGCTGCTATACCTAATACTCCCGCTATTCCAGTAATGATCATGGTAACTTTGGGAAGCCCAAAAGCAAAAGCCCCACCTACAACGAAGAGTAAAGCCACTAAAATTCCAACACTACCGCCTTCTTGAGCTGATTTTTCGCCAAATGCGATTCCTCCTACATTGACCGCACAAGACTGCAATAACACTATTAGCCCTAAAAATATAGAGATAATGCCTGAAGCTATCCTCATATTTTCCCCCTCCTACTTCAGTGAAACAATAGCCTGCCCGAAGCCCAGTACATTAGGCTCAAATAAGAGCTGAAGTCCGGTTGCTTTGGTAGGAACCTCAAATGCTAGCTCACCGCGCATTTTTTGCCCTGGCTGTAATTCGCCATCTAGACTTCCTCTTGTCTCTGGGCCTATGGTTACCTTGTACCTGTAACCTTCTGAATCAGCCAGAGAGAACATCATTAAGGAACTAATGGCAGCAGGTTTTTCTCCAATGTTTTCCAACGTGACATCTACTATTTTATAAATATAGCCTTCTTTCGGCCGGATAAACTGATCACCCTTGCTTTCCCGTACCCCGTTAACAGTAAAAACCAGGCCTCCCATTTTGATAGGCTCGCCTATGGAAAATGTTTTTGGGGGTGGTTGGGGCTTGGGTGCAGCTGTGTCCGCCTTTTCCGAGGTAACGGTTTCCCCGCATCCGACCACGGTTATCAATAAAACCAGACCAACAACAAAAAACATGAACCAAGTTTTTTTCAGGGCAAAATAACCTCCTTTCAAGGGTTTACTAAATCAGCTTGCTCTTTTTTGCTTGCATTGCCTTCTTTAGGAGCATCGCCCCCTTTCTTAGCCCCGATAGGCCTCCCGCCTATGCCTTACCCGCAGGACGTAAAGGACACCCTGCTTCCGGTCAAGCCGCAGGATAACCCTCCAGTCTCCCACCCTAAGCCGCCACATGTCCGGGCTGCCCTTAAGCTTCTTCAAATCTACGGCCTGGGGGTAGCTTAACAGTCTGTCCAGGGCGGCCTTAATACGCCTCTGTGTCTTTGTATCCAGGTCGGCCAGGTCTTTTTGAGCCGGCTCTGTTATCTCAAGCCTCATAGTCCTAGTTCCCTTTTGACCTGCTCCCAGGGTTTAGTCTTGCCTTGTGCTATAGCCCTTTCTGCTTCAGCAATAGCCCTTTTGTCTTCTTCGGTCAACGGCTCGTCATCTTCCGGGGCCGTCTCTAGGGTATGAAGTACGGGGTCTAGGAAGGCCTCCAGATCGCGCTCTCTTATCCGCCAGAGCCTGCCTGCTTTGACGCCTTTGAGTTTCCCCTGGCGTAGCCATTCCCGGATGCTTTTAGGGCTTACAGCAAGGATCTCCGCCGCTTCTTCCGGCGTCAAAAGCCTATCCATCCTATGCCACCTCCTGATATAAGCTATTCTGCAGGAGATACCGTACCGTAGAGGCGTACCACCGGCCTCCCTGCTTCGTGGGTACTCCACGCTTGTTCAGTTCCGCTGCGATTTTCCTCAAGCTCCAGCCGGCCCGCCTCCAGGCGAATATCTGCGCTATTATCTCCTGCTCCTGGGTGTTTTCCTGCAGTGTGTCTCCCACCCGCTCAAAGCCATAGGGAGTAGGGGCATAAGCTTCCCGGTGGGCTTTTTTATGGGCCAGAGCGGTAGCCGTCCTCTCCGCAATCAGGTTCCGCTCCAGCTCGGCGAAGGCGGCCATCATGTTCAAGAAGAACCGGCCCATAGCCGTTGCAGTGTTTAAGGTCTGCCCTCCCATATCCACTAGGTGCAGGGCTATCCCTGCCTTATCCCAGGCCCTGGTCTGGCGCAAGGCGTCTTCGGCATCCCGAAAGAGCCGGTCTAATTTCAAAGCCACCACATGCTTGACTTTCTTACGAGCTATTAGGTGTAGAAGCCTTTCTCCTCCTGGCCGGACGGCTAGGGGCTTGGCTCCTGAGACACCTTCTTCCCGGATTACCTCCACCACTTCCAGTCCGGCCATGTTGCAGTAAGCCTTGAGTCTCTCTTCCTGGGCCGCCAGGGACACTCCGCCCCGGGCCTGTTCCTCGGTGGAAACCCTTACATAGCAGACAGCCTTTTCCATGCCATTTTATCCCCTTCTTTGACCATTTCTATCCTCATTGTAAGCTATACATACCTCTACGTCAACCCTTTTTTGTCTATTTCTACCCCTTTATGTCGTACAAAACTGGTCCGTTTTGTACAAAGTAGTAAGACCCCATAAAGATCCAGTACCTTCCACTTCTGCCATTTCTACCGTTTGGTGCAAGCGATTTTCCTAATGGGTACATATTTTTTTATTTACCTGCACTAGGAACCCGTCTTCTAGAGCCTCCTAGTGCGTTTTACGCCCATGCCAAAGGTAACGATACAAGTCGGCCAGAACCTTCCGTGGTGCTTTTTTATGGCCCGGCAAAACCGTCGAAACAGGCCAGTGTACGTGCACATCGTACTAGCATTCAACTTGGCGGAATCGAAGTGGGCACGGAATAAACCCCTGTTTTCACCCTGTTCTGAGTGAACGGATTCAATTGCCACCAAGGCACAAACTAAAAGGTTTATCTGCTAACTAAGATGGCACCAAACTTTGTACAGGGCATAGGAACCCAGCTTTCTGCCAAACAAACCCATTACCTGCCGCAGCCCCCTAAGGCCGAAAACGCGCCTGGGTAATACCAAGTAGCCATAGAGAGTCGGTAGCGGGCCCGGAAAGGCGTCCTACTTGAGAGTTCCGACAAGGAGCTAAAGTAAGACACCACAGTTAAGACCAATCCAAAATCAAACGCATTGGGGGGCTTCCCTTCTAATCCTAAAAGGATTAGATGTAGAAAGGGTTAGGATAGCTTTCCGAAAAGAGATAAAAAGCCTGCAACGGTATCCTTGTACTCCAAGGTTTCAATCTCCCTCTCCAAAATGCCTTCTAGGGCCTCTATTTTGGCCTACAAGACCACAAAAAAAGCCGGGTAAATATTTTTTTACCTACCCGGCCTTTTTGGCCGCTCTACGGGCCTTCTAAAAGCCCTCCTCTCCCTTCTTTGTCATTTTCAGGGTCAAACCCTCTCCAGCCTTCCCCCTTCGCTCTCTCCGGTGGTAAACCCCACTTCGAGGTGGGTCGTCACCACCTTATTCTGCTTGAGCCGGTTTTACCTCCAGAACGCGGAACCATTGTGTGCCGTAAAGTTCAAATTTAACGGGCCCTATAACGGTCGTTAATACTTTTCCCTGTTTATTCGCCGCCTTTATGTTAGCTTCCACCCAGGCCCTAGCCTTTTCTTGATCTGCTCCATCGTAAGGCACAGTAGCAGCATATCCCAAATAACCTTCTGCTACTGCGTTAAAAAGGGCACTATCCAAACTCCCGGCCACCGCAGAGCCATCAACCATAAATTCAACCCACTGAATGGCCATTGGCGACGGTTCGTAAATATCGCAAATGAGTTCGACCCCGGTATCCGGGTCTATTGCTTCTCCGTGGTCTATTGCGAGAGTGTTTCTAATCTGGGGGCCAGTAAATTTGAACCCCCAAGTCCGTTCCAGGTTTACTTTTATATCTCCCGACGTTAAGCCCGGTATTATGTGCTCCTTATCAACGTCTGCCGTCTCTTTCTGTTGGGAGACCTCTTGTTCTCCTTGCTGCTGCGCCGATTGGTCTACTTTCTGTTCCGCAGTCGTAGCAACTTGGGTTGTCGAGGCTGGAGAAACGGCTTTTTCTGGCGCTGATGCATTTGGTGCTGGTGCATTAATCGCGCTAACCACCATTACTATAAAGGCTACCCCGGCCCCAGCTAGCCACTTTTTCCAAACCGGCTTGCGTTTAATTGCTGAGACAACCGCACCAATCAGGGTTATCGGAAGTACAAGAAAAAGGGCAATCATGCCTACGGTATCCCACATAGTAAACCACCCCCGGTAATTACCTGCCCATCTACTTTCAGTCCACACCCGATATGGAAGCCAGGTACTGCTGTTAAAGGCTGGGTTTTTGCCAAACAAACCCAACTTAACTTACCCAGCCGCTGCGACCTTCTCCTTCTTGGCCCCTTCTCTACCCAAAGCCCTAGCCTTCTCTAACTGCTCCAGAGTGCGGGCAAACTCCCGGGCAAGGTGGGCCTCGTAGCGCATCACTTTCTCCAGGGCCTCCCCGTCAGGCAGGGCTGCAAGCATTCTCACTCGCTCTTCTGCCCGCAGTCGTTCCTCAAGGGTAGCCCTGGCCCTATCCCGCTCGTACTCCTGTCGGGCCCGCAGTCTCTTCCAGGCCTCCGCCTGATCCACTTCCCATTTCTTGCATAAGGCCTCGAAAAGCCGGGCCGGGGCCTGCCGGTCTACTTGGCCCAGGTCGAAGTCGTACCACTCCCCGCCGCCTTTGAGGCCCAATAATCGTTTGACGTTCAACCCCTCTTTTTCCGCAACTTCAGCCAAAACCCATACAAGGGCCTCCTTGGGGTTCTTAAGCGGTTCAGGCTCCATGAGAGCCCCAAGCTTTTCTTCCGCTTCCTCCAGCTCATACTTCAACTCTTCGGTATGTTTCCACTCTTCCAGGGGCGGGTCATTTCGGTGGGAATAGGGGAATTCTTCTCTCATAGCTTTAGTCCGCAAGTAGGCCTCATATTGCTCTTTCCGCCAAGCGGCTACAGCTTCGTCGGCCCGCTCCCGGATAGCCCCGAGCTCGTACCTCAGCACCCGCCGCCACCGCCAGATAATAACGGCCAGCTTCTCTACCAGCAACTCCTCTAGGGCCCCGGCGGGGGTTAAATCATTTTTGAGTTCAGCCAAGAGGGCCTCAAAAGCCTCGGCTTCTTCTGCTCCTTCCCCTGCCCGGATCACCGCCTCGCTGGCCAAGATACCATGCTTCAGGGCGTTAAGCCTTACCCTAGCCTTGCCTTCAGGCGTCCTCGGGCCAGTGCTTTTCTGGGCATTCGCCCTGTTTGCTATAAGCTTGGCCTCGCTTATGCCCATTTCTGCCACCTCCCTTTAAGGCCCTTAAGCTCCTCTTCAGCCCGCTGAAGGCTAGCCTGCCACCGTTTCAGCTTCTCCTGTAGAGCCACCCAGCTCGCCCACTCTGCTTCCGCTGCCTCAAATCTCAACCTATAATAAGTCTTCCAGTGCATTCCCTTCGATTTCTCAGGGAAGGGGTAAACCAGCCCCGGGTGCCCCCCAAGCCGCCGCCTGATCTTCTGCGCCTTTCTCAAAAACCGGGTCGCCTTGTCTTCCCGCTGGCTTTCATAAGCCAAGTCATGGCAGTACCGACACAGAAAATATTTGCCCCTCAGGTAAAGCTTCGCCACCCGCCGGCCGCATCCCATACCCGGGCAAACAAACCAGGGCCGCTCCCCGCCGTAGTTGCAGGGCGTGTAGGTAAGGGGCACCTGATAGCGGATCTCTTGGGCTTCCCCATTCCTGGGGGTAACGGTGTAGGCCAACTCTACCGCTCCAGGTAGCGTCTTGACCCCTATGCTGGCCTTGACGTCGCCCCGGCTGTCTTTCCAGGCCCAGGAAAAGTATAACCCGGGCTGCAGTAGCCCCTCCCGGTGCCAACGGTTGATGTCGACGCTGTAGCAATCTTCCACCAGGTCTTTGGTATTGAATCTATACCAACTACCAGAACCAGGGCCGCCCATTTGGTCACCAACTTTTTCTCGAAATCATTAAGCAAATTTTCGGGATTCGCTCCATTTGTTAAGCCTCTATCCTTTGTGCCACAAAGCTTTCAGTGATTTCAATTATACTCCCCATTAACTGCTACTAACAGCTTGATTTGCCCCTTAGTTGATATTCTAATAGGGGTATGAGACTTTCATTTCTTCAGCTACGAATACCATTTACCATTGTTGAGTGAAGGAGGTTGTTGTAGAAGAAGTAGAAACTTAGTGATGACTAGAAGCCGCTTGCGAAGCGAAAGCGAAGCAAGCGGATAGGTTTTATACTTTGTCTTATTTGCTGTAACTCTTTTAACTTCCTGGCATTATACTTTTTATACTTTGGGTAGTTTTTAGATGTGTGGACAAAAATCCAAGAATATGTGTTAAAAAATGTCCATGTAACATTGTCCACCCAATGTACTGAAAGATGTCCACGTAACTTTGTCCACCTACTCTGTCTACCTAACTCCGTCCACCTAACCTACCTGTCTTTTAGTGGCCCTTCTTAAAAGCTCCTCAATATTTGCTAGAAAGTTCGCTACTGTCCGGGTGCTGGTATGAGCGGTGTTCGGAACCTCGGTGGCATTAAAGTAAAACATCATGGCCTGAAAAACCTTATCAGCCCCGTAATATTTGCCACATTCCACTAAC
The DNA here is from genome assembly GCF_021890735.1 of Thermanaeromonas sp. Lineage (GTDB taxonomy): Bacteria > Bacillota > DSM-521 > Neomoorellales > Neomoorellaceae > Thermanaeromonas. The sequence continues at coordinate 479 of NZ_JAKKUR010000054.1, read as the reverse complement.
CTTTCCCGCCTATTGGCAGCCCACCTGTTAGGTTGTAAACGCCCATATTTTTGGTAATAAAGCCGGTCAAATAGAGCTGGGAGGTCTTCTGGGGTTATTGCTATATACTCTGCTTTTTTAGCCGCTCTTTTAGCCTCTTCTTTGGCTTTCTTGTCCTGCCTGAGCTTTTTCACCCGTTCTTTAATTTCCTGTACCCACCGTTCGGCATTTTTACGGTTAATGTCGTTCTTTTCAGGATCAGCGGCGATATTCCATTCTTTAAACTCTAACTTCTGATATCCACTGGTGTACTCAAATAGATGCGCTCCTTCCGCATAGGTGAAGTTACTATAAAGCCTAGCTACCCGCTCAGGAGCATCTTCTAAGTTGGTCAATTTCCTTAATTCCTGTTTGGTGATAAAAAATTTGCCTCTATCTGCGTATCTGGCGTTGTCCCAAAAATCGTGGAAAATGAAGGTGGCGGTCCCTCAATCCTCTGT
>NZ_JAKKUR010000137.1 GCF_021890735.1 Thermanaeromonas sp. | reverse complement strand
GCAGCCATGGAAGTCCCGCTCATAAACTGATACCGGCCGCCGGGATAAGTAGAAAGAATATTCTCCCCTGGTGCAGCCACGGTAACCTCTGGACCCCGGCTGCTGAACTCAGCCAAGGTATCCTGCTTTGTAGTGGCGGTAACAGCGATAACCCCGGGATAACGAGCAGGATACAAAACTTCTCCTTCTTTTCCCCCGTTGCCGGCAGAAGCTACTAAGAGGATCCCCTCTTTTAAGGCTACCTCCACCGCCTTTTTCAAAGCCAAGCTCTGGGAGTTGCTCCCCAAACTCATATTCACAATATGCATTTTATTCTTCACAGCCCATTCTAGCCCAGCCACAATGTCGGAAATATAGCCCCTTCCCCGGCGGTCCAGGATTTTTACAGCATAAATCTCGGCCTGGGGAGCCACCCCTATTACTCCTAAGTTATTGTAGGCAGCAGCTATAATCCCAGCCACATGGGTTCCATGACCGTTCCCGTCCCCTGCCGGGTATCCTGGAAATTTAAGGTTAACACGCTGCTTAAGATTCGGCTTTAAATCAGGGTGGGACGGGTCTACCCCCGTATCCAAAATGGCGATCTTTACACCTTCTCCCCTAGTCCGCCGCCAGGCTGCCGGAGCGCCAATGCGCTCCACTCCCCAGGGGATCTCTTCCCTTGCTAAGCTTGCAGGGCAAGGTAGGCCGCAGGTCTCCACTACCCCGTCATCCTCTAAAACCTCTACGTGTGGATGCTTGGCTAAAGCTTCTAATGTTTCTCTTTCGGGGGAAAACTCTGCCACCATACCGTTTATGAGGGGTAGATCCTTTACCACCCGGCCACCATGGGCGCTGACAGTCCGGTAACCCTCTTCCCGAGAAACCTCTGGAGAAAATATAATAATCTTTCGTTCCTTCGTCCCCGAGGTAAGAACCCGGCTAGCACCCCAAGCCAGGACCACCGTGTACCAGAGGATAAATAAAGGTAACACGGCCATTCCTCCCAGAAGTTTAGTCTTTTATATCTTATGTCTAGGATTGTGGGATGGATACTTTTTCAAAGGGAACAGCTTTAGAAAAATTTCCACGAAATGAGGATCAAACTGCTTCCCTGCACATCTTTTAATCTCTTCTAAGGCCTCCTCATGGGTTAAAGGACGACGGTAGGGTCTTTCCAATGTCATAGCATCATAAGCATCAGCTATAGCCAGGATGCGGCTCAAAATATGAATCTGATCTCCCTGTAAGCCCTGGGGATAACCCCGCCCATCCCAACGCTCGTGGTGCTGAAGGATATAAGGAGCTACCCGGGCCAGCTCCCCAGAAGAGAGGGCGATACGGTAGCCAACTTCAGGGTGGCGACGCACCTCTTCCCATTCTTCTTCTGTAAGAGGGCCAGGTTTTAATAAGATACTGGCCGGCACTGCCAGTTTGCCGATGTCGTGCACGTCTACCAAGAGGCGGAGGTTATCCATTTCTTCACGTGATAGACCCACCGCTTCTCCCAGCAGGCACGCTATCTCTTTCATACGTTCCGTATTGTGGAAGTCTTTCTCCTCTAAGGCTGCCTTGAGGGCGTGAATTACCGCTGACCGCGGGTCTCTCCCGCTGGCCAGCTTGTTCATATACATCGCATCGTCCGCTTCTTTGTAGAGTTCCCGCAGCGGGCGCGAAGCGTCTTCGGCCGTCGCCGCCCCGACGGAGATGCTTAAAGGAAGGTCCGGGTGCTGCGCAGTATCTCTTTCTGCAGTTTCAATTATACGCCTGGCCACTTCCTCGGCTGTCTTCCGGCCCGTCTGAGGCAGGATTATGGCAAACTCGTCTCCGCCAACCCGGGCCACCACATCAGAACCCCGGACACAGCTTGTGAGCACCTTTGCCGCACGGCGCAAAAGCTCATCGCCCTGCTCGTGCCCCAGCATGTCGTTGACTACTTTTAAACCGTCGAGATCGCAAAGAATAAGGCTGATGGGAAAAGAGCGGCTCTTTTCCAGCCGCCGCAGTTCTTCCTCGAAAAAGGCCCGGTTGTAAAGGCCGGTGAGGGCATCCCGCGTGCTCCAGCGCCTCAGTTCCTCTTCCATCTTCTTACGCTCGCCGATGTCCCGGATGCACTGTACCGCCCCGAGAAGGTTCCCCTTGTCGTCGCGAATTGGGGCCACAAGCGTCCAGAAGTGAAGCCCCTTCCCGCCGTAGGCAAAAGGGGCAAAACCTTCGCCGACAAGAATATGGCCCTTCATTTCGACTTTTTCATACTCCTGTTCCCACTCCTTGCCATTGCCGAGGAGAATATTGACGAGGATGGGCCTCCGTTTGCCGAAAAAGGGGACGGCGTAAGCGTAATCCCCTTTCCCCAGAATTTCTTCTTTCTTGACGCCTGTCACTTCCTCCATGGCCCGGTTCCACACCAGCACCCTTCCCTCGCGGTCAACGGCAAGAGTAGCATCCGGGAGGCAGTCGATGATCCTTTCAAGAAGATGTAGCCTCTCCACTAAGCCTTCTGATAGAACCCCGCTGCTGTCACTGAGCAGGAGTTCCAGAAGTCTTCTGGCCGCCCCGATTTTCTCCTCCGGTAGAGCATCCACCAGCCGGTGAAGATCTTCCCTTTGCTGGCCCGGGTTCATGCGCTCCGCCGTCTCCTTTGTGCACCTTTTTTAGGATTATTTTTTCTTTTTTGTTTCCCGCAAAACGGACCTGCAAGAGCTAAAAGCGGGGGCGTTGGGCTACAGGAGCAATCTAA
>NZ_JAKKUR010000136.1 GCF_021890735.1 Thermanaeromonas sp. | reverse complement strand
GGCCTTATATTCCAGTTCAGCGGATGGAACGCTAAAATATTACAGCCTTTTGGTGACCTGTTTATCCGGTTGATCCGCATGGTTGTTGTTCCTTTGGTGGTCTCATCCTTAATTGCTGGAGCTGCTGGAATGGGCGATACCGCAAAGTTTGGCCGAGTAGCGGTCAAGATTTTGGTGTACTACTTTTTCACCACGGCGGTGGCTGTAACCCTTGGGCTGTTAATAGCTAATATTGTCCATCCTGGACTGGGTGTGAACCTCAGCACCCAAGGGCTGCAGGCCAAAGAGGTAACGCCTCCTTCAATGGTCCAAACTCTACTTAACATTGTTCCCATTAACCCTATAGAGGCTATTGCTAAAGGAGATTTGCTTCCGATTATCTTCTTCTCTATAATCTTTGGGTTTGCTTTAAGCTCTTTAGGTGAAAATGGCCGTCCAGTGCTAAACTTCTTTGAAACGACGATGAATGTTATGATTAAAGTTACAGGATATGTAATGGAGTATGCTCCTTATGGCGTTTTTGCGTTAATTGCGGTCACCGTGGGTGTCCACGGGATAAAAGTATTGCTCCCTTTAATCAAATTGATTCTTGTTGTATACGCTGTAGCATTATTACATGCTTTAATTGTTTATGGTTCTTTCATCCGCTTCGTCGCGCGGATGCCGTTAGGAAGCTTCTTCAAGGCAGTAGCTGAACCGCTTCTAGTAGCCTTTACGACCTGCTCCAGCGCTGCCGCTTTACCTTTAAATCTCCGCTCGGTAGAAAAACTAGGTGTACCACGAGGGATCAGCAGCTTTACGATTCCCTTAGGTAACACCGTCAACATGGACGGAGCTGTAATATATCTAGGAATTGCTGCCATTTTCATATCCGAGGTATATGGGATGCCTCTTAGCTTGAACCAGCAATTAACGATTGTTTTAATGGCCATCCTCGCTTCTATAGGCTCTGTGGGCGTACCCGGCGCTGCCTTGATTGTCATGACAATGGTATTTCAGGCCGTAGGACTTCCCATGGAAGGTATTGCCCTGGTTGCCGGCGTTGACCGCATATTAGATATGGCTAGGACACCCCTAAATATTCTAGGTGATGCAGTGGGTGCCGTGGTTGTTGCGAAGTCAGAAGGAGAACTAATTAGTTCCCAAGAGCATCTAGAGGCCTAGAAACCCAATACCTATGTATAACCGTTGAAGGTCGGTTCTCGGCCTTCTTTTTTCTATTTTACCTAAACGTTTTACCTTAGAATATACTGGAAGTTTGCCCGCAAACTTATACTATTACCCTGTAGGGGGGTGCACGGTACGGTAGGCGAAAACCTGTTGATGTTCTTATTCATCGCAGCTACCGGTTTTTTAGCCGGATTCATAGATTCGGTTGTTGGTGGCGGTGGGTTGATTTCTATTCCTGCGCTATTGCTTACGGGTTTACCTCCAGATTTAGTTTTAGGAACGAACAAATTTGCTGGTACTATGGGTACCTTAACTAGTGCTGCTTCTTTTACCTTTTCTGGTAAGGTAGACTTATCACTTATTAAATACCTTATCCCTTTTTCTGCGCTCGGAGCAGTCCTAGGCGCCCGTACGGTGATATACATTCCTCCTCATATTTTGAAAACACTGATAACCCTTTTACTCCTTGGTGTGGCTATATATACTTTACTGAAAAAAGACTGGGGCAATGTTTCTAGCTATTATTTAAAAGCGAAGAAAAAGATTATATGGTCAGGTATTATGGTGGCAGTAGGATTGGGTTTTTATGACGGGTTCTTTGGCCCGGGCACAGGCTCCTTTTTAATTTTTATTTTCCTCCTGTTCGGGTTCGACTTTGTAGCTGCCGCAGGCAACGCCAAAGTATTAAACTTTGCTAGTAACACAGCCGCGCTAATAACTTTTATGCTCATGGATGCTGTAAATTATCACTACGGAGTAACAATGGGAGTAGCTATGGTTGCTGGAGCGCTTATAGGTTCACGATTGGCAATCCGTAAAGGAACAAGTTACGTCCGGTTAATGTTTATCCTCATAACTTTTACTTTAATTGGAAGGCAGCTTTTAGATTTAATTCACCTTGTCCAAGCCCGTGGAGGATGTCAATAGACATGTCAGCCCCTTCTTTTTTTTATTCCTCCCTTAGGGCGGAACACCTGGCGCTCGCTTAACCCAAGAAGTTCTGCTGCCTGCCGGACAGTGATTTTCCCGGCAGGACCGCCCGTGGAGGATTGACGAAATGAGGCAAACATGATATAATCAAAGCGGTGCAGGGCCCTATCGTCTAGTGGACTAGGACGCCGCCCTCTCACGGCGGAAACCGGGGTTCGAATCCCCGTAGGGCTACCAGCCTTTGAAAATCAAGGCTTCAGGCCGGGCTAACCTCCCTGTAAAAGTGCCAAGTCCAGGGGCGCTGAACAAGGGAGGTTTTTATTGTGCCTAAAAGTCACCCAGCTCAGCCCCAGAGCAATGGACCTGCGCCAGGCCCTGGAGGAGTTCCTGCTTTTCAAGCAGGCCGACGATGCGGCAGAGCGCACCCTTGACGAATACCACTCCCATGTGGAAGCTTTCCTCAAGGCCAGTCCCAGCCTCAGTAATGCTTCCGCGCTTCACTATGAAGCACTGCAGAAGGCCGTATTCCGCTATTTCAGCCAACCCTGTTCGCCTGGGTATCGCAACACAAAGCTCAAATACCTCAGAGCCTTCTTTAACTGGCGCGTGGGCCAGGGCTACCTTCCGGCCAA
>NZ_JAKKUR010000053.1 GCF_021890735.1 Thermanaeromonas sp. | reverse complement strand
GGTAGAGCATCGCCTTGCCAAGGCGGGGGTCGCGGGTTCAAATCCCGTCTTCCGCTCCATTTTATCTATAGGGCGCGGTGGCGAAGTGGCTAACGCTGCGGTCTGCAAAACCGCCATTCGCCGGTTCAAATCCGGCCCGCGCCTCCATTAGTTTCCGTCCCCTTCCCAGGCAGCGCCTAGAAAAACGATGCTTGTGGGAGGGGTCAATTTTTATGGCCTAAATTTTAGAGTTTGAATTCGGAGGTTTTACTTATAAATGAAGGTAACCCCCAACCCTTTTGTAGAATCGCTGGGTATCGAATTTTTAAGCATAAACCCGGGAAATGTAAGGGTAAGGCTTAAAGTTGATAGAAGACACCTCAATCCTTGGGGGAATTTGCATGGAGGAGTATTTGCGACATTGGCTGATACTGCTATGGGTGTAGCTGCCCGAAGTTTGGGGAAAGTTGCGGCTACAGTGAATTTGTCTCTAAATTATGTTTACCCTGTCCATGAGGGTGCCGAGGTAATTTGCGAAGGAAAAGTAATTCATGAGGGCAAGAATATCATACATACCCAAGCTGTATTGATGGTAAAGGATAAAAGAGTAGCTATGGCCAACGGTATTTTTTATGTGCTTAACCACGAGGGAGTTATGGAAGACCGTTGAAAGGCTATTGGTATTGTGCTATAATAACGTTTGCAACGTGGATATCTGATATGCGAGAGTGGCGGAACAGGCAGACGCTCGAGACTTAAAATCTCGTGGACCTATGGTCCGTGCGGGTTCGAGTCCCGCCTCTCGCACCACAAGGGGTTTAGCCTCCTCAAAAATCTCGTGGTCCTGAGGAGGCTGTTTTTATGGGCAGGATTGCCAAACTCAACCCGAAGGTATTGGACTTGTCCTATGCCCTGGATGAGTTCCTCCTTGCTAAACAGGCCGATGGCCTGGCACCATCCACCCTGGAAATCTACCGCCGCCATGTGGAAGCCTTTCTTAAGGCCAATCCCAACCTCACCACATATGAGGCCCTGCGGAAAGCGGTTATCCGCTACTTCAGCCAGCCTTGTTCGCCCGGGTATCATAACATCAAACTACGCCACCTTAAAGCCTTCTTCAACTGGTGTGTGGCCGAAGGGTATCTTCCAGCCAACCCAGCCCAAGGGATAAGAAAGGCCAAAGAAGACCTTAGCAACATAAGGCATGTGCCCTTGGAGGCCCTGAAGAAGCTACTGCAACAGGCGGATAAGCGGAGCTATGTAGGCTTAAGGGATTACACCCTCTTGTTGACACAAATAGATACCGGTGCAAGGCCTGGTGAACTGTTCCAGGTGAGGCCAAGCGATTTAAACCTTGAGGCAAGAGAACTGTACATTCGCCCTGAAGTGGCTAAGACCTGTGTTGGCCGTACCCTGGTGCTATCGCCTTTCACCATGCAAGCCCTGGCGAAGTTCCTCAAGGTAAGGCCCACATGGTGGAGTGATGACGTGCCCCTGTTCGCCACTGAAAACGGGAGGCCCCTTAACCGTTGGCACTGGGCCGCAAGGGTGAGGGAATACTGCCAGAAGGCAGGCGTTAAGGTCACGCCCTACGGTTTGAGGCACACCTTCGCCATTGAGTTCCTCAAGGAAGCCAATGACCCCTTCGCTTTGCAGAGGATACTCGGCCACTAGGACCAGCCGGTATCACCACTTCAGCTATAGAAATGTCCACATCGCCAGAAGGAACCGGCTGGCCTGTTGTCTTAAGCCCTTCCACGGTCACGGCAATAGCTTCTTTTACTCGCTCTAAAGCCTCCTCCCGTGTCTTTCCCTGGGTGGCACATCCCGGCAGGGCCGGAACAGTAGCCACGTAAACACCCGTCTCCTCATCCCATTCCAATACTACCTTAAAGCGCATTGGTCGTTCCTCCCTGGCCTTAGCATTCCCATTATCATCCGGCAACATCTACCCTGGTTGGCAGTCAAGAAGCTTCCAATGGCCACTTACCCCTTTGGTACAATTTTACCACAAATATTGGGCAACATGGGGGTTCGGGGGCCCCATTGTTAGTGTCAACTCCAAGTGGGAAGTGGCAATATATGTTAAGCTACTAAACTTAACACTCCATCTACTATGCTCTTGAGAGTCTGACCAGTAGGGAGTACCTATCGCTGCCGTCTTTAAAAGCGATATCCCCGCCTTAAGCCAGGCGCCTGGATCCTCCTGTAAAAAGTGAAAGCCCCCTATTTTTATGCAGGGGGCTTTCACTACACGGATAGCTATCTTTGCTGCTGGGCTTGCTGGTAAACCTTGTATTGGGGCTCCTGGCTTTCGATATAGTTGATGCGTCCCTTTAACCCCTGGGCGATGTTTTCCAGCTGGTTTGCATAGTCCGTAAACTGTTTTTGAGCAATTTTATCTTGTGTTTCCAACGCAAAGCTTTTAAGATCTGCAATAGCTCCTTCCAGCGAAGTAAGGCATTGATGCATACGTGTTCCGATGGTCATGGCCTGAGCCTCCCTAAACAAGTTTGAGTCCCTGCACTAATTATTGTGGCCTCTGAAATCTCTAATATTCTCCCTATGCTGTGAAAGAGTTGACCTTTTTTAGCAAAAGTAGGTATAATTTTAACAGAAAATTGGTCTTTTGGGTGTAGGGTGGGTGTATATATTTACCAGAAAACCTGCGGCCGGAAGGGAGGAACAAGCATGAATCTGGCCGAAACTTTTATGGGGGAAAAGCTGCTGGAAGAAGGGATAAAATTTATCCTTCGCAATCCAGAGCGTAACCTCCGGGGTATATTAGGTATCGCTGAAAAGCTGGCCAGGGAACCTCATCATCGTGAGATGGTGGCTGCAGTTAAGCGCGTGCTTCAGGACAAAGAAAGTAACTGGTATAAGTTTGCTCAGCGCCTTCTCACCCAAACCCATCCCAACGTTCGCCAGCGTTTAGCCATTAACTTTTTTGTTAATTCAACATTTATTGGCGTACCACGGCAAAAGGAATGGGCTGCCAAGTTGGGTGTATCTGTACCTTACGCCATTTTGATGGATCCTACTGAAAAGTGTAACCTGAACTGCCTAGGTTGCTGGGCCGGAGATTACCAACGGACTCAGGAGCTAGATCTGGCTACCATGGATCGTATAGCTACGGAAGCAGAAAAACTAGGAATTTACTTTATAGTTTTATCTGGAGGCGAGCCTCTCTTACGGCGAGAAGATATCCTCACCCTTGCGGAAAGACACCCGGACCAGGTTTTTCATATTTTCACCAATGGAACGTTGATCGATGAAAGCTTTGTGCAAGAGATGGTGCGCTTAGGGAATATAACTGTGGCTATTAGTCTAGAGGGCTTTGAGGAGACTACGGATGCCCGGCGCGGTAAAGGTGTCTTTAAAAAGGTAATGCGCGCCATGGATTTGTTACGTGATAACGGGGCGGTTTTCGGGGCCTCGGTTACTTACACACGTAAGAACACAGAAGAATTAGGTAGCGAAGATTTTATCGATATGCTGGTGGATAAAGGGGTAGCTTTTGTATGGTTTTTCACTTATATTCCTATCGGTAAAGATGTAGATTTAACATTAATGGCTACGCCAGAACAGAGGGCTTGGATGTTTGAACGCATTACCTACTTCCGCCAGACAAAGCCCATTTTCCTGGTCGATTTTTGGAATGATGGTGAAGCCAGTAACGGATGTATTGCCGGTGGCCGGCGCTACTTCCATATAAATGCTGCAGGAGAGGTTGAGCCTTGCGCATTTGTGCATTACAGCACCTGTAATATTAAAAATATGAGTCTAATAGAAGCTTTGCAGAACCCCCTTTTCCGGGCTTATCAGAAACGCCAGCCCTTCCATCCTAATTTACGGCGTCCTTGTCCGCTGATCGATTGTCCGGAAATGTTACAAGAGATAGTGCACGAATCGGGCGCCTACTGCACGCAGTTACATGATAAAGAAAGTGTGGATGAATTTGCCGCCAAACTTAAACCTTATGCTCAGGAGTGGGGGAGATTGGCTGATAGCATCTGGGAAGAAAAGCACTCAGCTTTACCCAAGGCTCAGGTACAGTAGGGTGATAAAGTCATTAAATATCTAAACAGGGTAGCCCAGGCAAGGATGTTCTTTCTCCTACCTTGCAATCTAATGCCAGGCCCTAATGGCTGAAAATAAGCCGGTATAGCGGCCTGGTATTTTTTATGTGTACATGCTAAGATGTATGTATATATTACATCTAGTATACGTTACCGTCCTTTAGGAGGAAGGAGAATCTTTAAATTATGGCTTCTGGTTACAACCTTTTGAGCTTAGAAGATGCCCTCAAGCTTTCCCGCCAGGAGATAAGGGAATACTATAAACGCTATATAAACCCGGGTTTAGCAAGCCTTTTGAGCCTTCTCGATTTTGATAAACAGTTTGTAAAGGCTGAAGGAGTTTATGTGTGGGATCGGGAGGGCAGGCGCTATATTGACTGTTTGGGTGCCTACGGAGCCCTTAATCTGGGACATAATCCTCCTCAAGTCATTAAGGCTGTAGAAATGGTTCGAGAGCGCCCCAACCTTCTCCAGGCCTCCCTCAATCCTCTTGCTGCAGCGTTAGCCCATAACTTGGCGGCTATAACTCCCGGGGATTTGAGCAGGGTATTTTTCTGCAATAGTGGGACGGAAGCTGTAGAGGGCGCTCTTAAGTTAGCTCGAGCCGCCACAGGCCGCTATAAAATTGTATACTGTGAGAACTCATTCCATGGCAAGAGCTTTGGGTCACTTTCGGTAACCGGAAGGCAGAAATACAGAAAACCTTTCGAACCCCTTCTTCCGGGATGCGAGCCGGTCCCCTTTGGTGATGCAGAAGCTTTAGAAAGGAGGTTAGCTTCAGGGGACGTAGCTGCTTTTATTGTAGAGCCTATCCAGGGTGAAGGAGGGGTTATAGTTCCTCCTGACGGATATCTCGCCCGGGTCAGGGAGCTGTGTGACAAATACGGAAGCTTGCTCATCGTAGATGAAATTCAAACAGGTTTTGGGCGAACGGGGTATCTTTTCGCCTGCGAACATGACGGAGTGGTTCCGGATATTCTTTGTTTAGCTAAATCCTTGGGTGGGGGCATAATGCCTTTAGGCGCTTATATCTCGAGACCCGACATTTGGGAGCGGGCCTATGGGGGAACCGAGCGGTGCTTGCTTCACACTTCCACCTTTGGAGGTAACACCCTGGCCATGGCCGCCGGGCTGGCCGCCCTTTCTAGTATCTTGGAGCAGGATTTGGCGGCTCAAGCCCGTGAGAAAGGTCGATTTTTACTGGAGGGTTTAAAGCGGCTGAAAGAAAAATCTAACCTCATCAAAGAGGTAAGGGGACGGGGGCTTCTTGTAGGCCTAGAGTTTAACCAGCCAGCCTCTGGCTTTTTGAATAAGCTGAGTCTAGGCAAATTAAACGAGCTTTCCCAACAATATTTTGGTTCCCTTGTGGCCGGAGAGCTTATGAATAGATACCAAATTATAACAGCTTATACTTTAAATAATCCCAATGTAATACGCCTGGAACCACCTTTAATAATAGGTTACCCGGAGCTAGAAAAGGTGCTGGCAGCCTTAGAAGAGATATTAATAGAAAAGGGCTTTTGGGGTGTAGCCTTAAACAGCGCCCGTACAGCCCTGGGTTCTTTTCTTTCGCGAAGAAAAGAATAGTTTTAGTCGGGTTAAAGTATAGATACGGGTTTTTTCTGGGGAAACTAACAAAAGCTCTAGTACAAAGAATACCAGCGGGTTCGGTCATTTAATTTTATGGAGGTGAAGGAATGGCCCCAGAAATCATTGTCTATACCACCCCCACTTGACCGACTTGCACCTCGGTGAAAGAGTTTCTTTCCCGTAAAGGCTTTTCTTTTGAAGAGAAGGACGTTAGCCGTGATGATAAGGCCCGGGAGGAAATGTACCGGCGTTCGGGTCGTATGGCAGTTCCTACTATTGTAATAGGTGACAAGGTTATGGTAGGTTTCGATCCCCAGCGGTTAGGAAAAATGTTGTCTTAAACAAAGGGGAATAAATGTATACTCCGAAGGTGAAGGGGAAAACCTTTAGGATAGAAACTTGAATACAAATTAAAGCGGAACAGCCTTTGAGGAGGGTTCCTATGCCGCTGACCCAGGCAGAATTGATGCAACTAAGGGAGAACTTAAGCTCTGAGCTTCTTATGATTCAGAAATGCGGTGTTTATGCAGCCCAATGCACCGATCCCCAGCTAAAACAGCTTTTTAGTTCCTTACAGCAAGCTCACCAGCGTCACTACAATACCCTCATGCGCCACCTGGGCGGCCAGCAGTTGATGTAAGGGGGGAAAGACATGCCCATTCCAGGAATGGATGATAAGCTCATGGCCAGTGATTGTTTGGCCAGCCAGAAGTTTTTAACGTCTAGCTATAACATGGCCATCACTGAATGTGCAAACCAAGACCTAAGGCGGGATTTTATAAGCATTTACCAGGACGAGCAGAATTGCCTTAAAATGGTCTTTGATTCCCTGAACACCCGCGGTTGGTACAACCTGCAAATGGCCAACATGCAGGATATAAACCAGCTCCAGCAGCAGATGCGACAAGAGGCCATGCGCCTTCAGGCCCAAGTTGGGGTAAACCCTGCTCAGATGGGACAAGTTGGCTTTCAACCCCGAGCCTAAATTTATAAATCGCCTCAAGGAAAATAAAAAGGCCCCTGCCTTATATGGCAGGGGCCTTTTTAAGTTCGTGGCCGCTCATTTTCTCGCCCGTAAGGTAAAGGTATATACTGGACCGATGGGCGGCGGCCTGCAGGCTGGGGTAAAGCTCCATGAGTTGATAGATTTCTCGCGGGAGCCCCACTTTGACCGGCAAGCCCATCTTCTGCAGCTCTTCTACGGTGATGGGATAATCGTGGGTCCAACGCCCTTCACTTAAAATAGTGGCCAGCTCCTCTGCTTTTGAGGGTTCCATTTTTTCGCTTAAGATCTTAATAAGGCTTTCTCGCACCTGATCCATGGCCTTCCGGGCCATATCACCCAGGATAAGGGTTCTGTCGTCAATTTCATTGATAGGCTTTTGGGCCAGGACTTTTAGGATGGAAGCGGCAGGATACTGGCCTAGCTGGGGATCTACCGGCCCCAACACGGCGTTTTCATCCATAACGATCTCGTCAGCTGCCAGGGCTATGAGGGTGCCGCCGGACATGGCGTAATGGGGAATATATACGGTAACCTTTCCCTTGTGTTTCAAAATAGCGTGGGCGATCTGTTCCGCGGCTAGCACTAGCCCTCCTGGGGTGTGGAGAACCAGGTCGATGGGCATATCCTCAGGCGTAAGCCTTATGGCCCGGAGGAGTTGCTCCGAGTCTTCTATATTGATATACCGCGTTAAAGGGATGCCGAGAAAACTTAAGGATTCTTGGCGGTGGATGAGGGTAATGAGGCGTGAACCTCTTTTCTTTTCGAAGCTTCGAATAAGCCTTAACCGGGCTGCCTCAATGCGGCGCTGGTGTAGCATGGGCAAAAAAGCGGAGATGAGGAAGATGAGCCATATAAGGCTGAGGATGTCCATACCTGTGCCCCCTTCTTACTATATAGTATGGAATGAGCTTTTAAAAATCCTTCGCCCTAAAGACGGATTCGGCAAGTACGGTGACATAAAATAATTTTCGATAATACCGAACAAAATTTCTTTTGGTTTTGAAGGAAAACCAAAATCGGTGTAGAAATAAATTAATAGTCGAACCACATACGAAATAATCGAATGAGATGGTCCCCGTGGATATCAGGGAGTTCTTGCTAGCCCCGTTGGAAGAGCACAAGTTCATATTGGAGATCACCGCTTTACAGCCTGGGATCTTGGCGGGGACGGAGAGGGTAAAGGAAGTAGCCCGGGAATTGGGTTTAGATATAAAGTGGCTTATGCCCGAAGGCCAGCGCATTACGCCTGGTGGCTGCGTTTGCCGGGCGAGTGGCACGGCCTGGCAGGTCACTCGTGCTGAGGAAGAGCTGTTAGGTTGTATCGGTAAGGCTTCGGGTGTGGCTACGGCAGCCTATGAACTGGTCGCCTTAGCCGGTGGCCGGGCGCGGGTAGTATGCGGAGCGTGGAAGAAAGTACCCCGGGAGGTACGAACAGAACTGCGCCAAGCCATCGCCACAGGCGGCGCGGGGATCCGGATAGTAGATGAACCCTTTGTTTATCTAGATAAAAACTATATCCGCATGTTTGGAGGGATAATCCCGGCGGTACGCCGTGCCCGGGAACTTCAGGGAAGAGTGATTGTAGTACAGTTGCGGGGAGAGGAAAAGTCTTTAGAGGAAGAAGCGAGGGAAGCCGTAGCCGAAGGAGCACACATCCTCATGGTGGATACGGGAAGGTTAGAAGATTTAAAGGTGGTTGGGGAGGTAGCCCTTAAAGAAGGTTTCCGCACCCGGATCAAGCTTGCCTTCGCCGGGGGGGTTAATAAGAGGAACATAGAAGAAGTTATCAACGCGGGAGCAGATATTGTGGATGTGGGTCGTGCCATTATCGATGCTCCCTTGTTGGATTTCCGGTTAGAGGTAGTAGGTAAGGTTAACGGGAGATGAAGTTGATAGATGGAATGGGACCTGCTGGAGAAGACCACCTTTTGGATAGAGGATATAGAGCTTGAGGATGTAGACCTCGCTCAGGTGGCAGCCGCTGCTGCCCGGGCCCTGGGATTGTCTGAAAATGAAGTTATGGTAGTGGATGTGCGGCCAGGGGTAGTGGCGTTCGATGTACTGCGTCGGCGCATCCAAGCCGAGATGGTGGCCGGCAAGGGTAAGGATATACTTCAAAAATTAGGTGAGCTTCCGGGGGTTACCTTGGGGCCTGGAGCCTCTGTGCATTCAGAGGGAGTGCTGGGACTTATCGCCCTGGAGCCTTCTTTGGCCGAGGAAATCCTAAGGGTTTCGGAAAGGATGTCACGGGAAGTTGAGGAAGCTGTAGCGCGGCGGGCTCTGGTCTTCGCCTCCGGGAGTGAGCTTTTAGCGGGGAAGATCCAGGATACCAATTCTCCCTATATCATGGAGGCCCTCCGGTCTGCGGGTTTTAAAGTGAGGTTCGGGGGGATTCTGGAGGACGATCTAATCGCCGTAGTGAACAGGTTAGAAGGTGCCATAGAACAGGGGTATGGTCTTATTATCACCACCGGCGGTGTAGGTGCCGAAGATAAGGATTGTAATATAGAGGCTATCTTGCGGTTAGACCCCCAAGCACATACGCCGTGGATACTGAGGTTTACACCGGATATGCGCCGGCATCATAAGGAGGGCGTTCGTATAGCTGTAGGCCGGGTGGGGGTGACGCGGTTGGTTGCCCTTCCGGGTCCCCATGAGGAAGCTAAGCTCGGGTGCCAGGTTCTTTTAGAAGGCCTCGCTCAAGGTATGGATGATGCTTCCCTAGCTGAAAAGATAGCTTGTGCCTTGCGCCGCCGCTGGCAGGAGAAGCTGGGCAACTTCGCTCATGGTGCTCATGCGGAAAGATAAACCTTGGGAAGGGGCCG
Source organism: Thermanaeromonas sp. (assembly GCF_021890735.1). Classification (GTDB taxonomy): domain Bacteria; phylum Bacillota; class DSM-521; order Neomoorellales; family Neomoorellaceae; genus Thermanaeromonas. Next base: position 1,651 of record NZ_JAKKUR010000053.1, on the reverse strand, counting down.
ATATTTTAGCAGAGGACCCTCAGGAGAATGGGGAGCTGTAACCCAAATATTAAGATATAGGAGGCTATAACAGGTGGATCTTCAAGCCATCGCTAAGGAATTATTCGAAGCGGAAAGCCAGAGAAAACCCCTCGAGCCCCTTACTTCTACTTACCCTGGCTTGACGGTAGAAGAAGCTTACCGTATTCAGCTTGCTGGGGTAGAGATGAAGTTAAAACAAGGGCGGAAGGTGATAGGGAAAAAGATCGGCCTTACCAGTAAAGCTATGCAGGATCTTTTAGGAGTTAAAGAGCCCGATTACGGGCACCTTTTGGACCACATGCTTCTTCTTGAGGGGGAGCCCTGCCCGCGGGATGAGCTGTTATGGCCCCGGGTAGAAGGGGAAATTGCCTTTATACTTAAAGATACTTTAAAGGGTCCGGGGGTCACCATCGCCGATGTTTTCCGGGCCACAGAAGGCGTGATGCCGGCCATTGAAATAGTAGACAGCCGCATACGTGACTGGAAGATTAAACTTGCGGACACGATAGCAGATAACGCTTCCAGTGCACGGTTTGTGTTGGGTAGCCGCATGGTACCGGTTAAAGATCTCGACCTCCGCCTTATTGGCATGGTGCTGGAGAAAAACGGCCAGGTAGTCAATACCGGTGCTGGTGCAGCAGTCTGGGGTCATCCGGCCGCGGCTGTAGCCTGGCTGGCCAATAAACTGGCTGAATTTGATATAGCCCTCGAAGCGGGGGAGATTATCTTGTCTGGAGCTATAACTGCTGCGGTAGATGCGGCAGCGGGTGACGTGTTTACTGTATCTTTCTACGGTTTGGGAACCTTGAGTTTGCGCTTTGTCTAGACATAAGTGCAATACATGCCCTGACGTAATAGTGAAGGAGGCCTGTAAAGTGGATCGTATCAAGGTGGCCGTTGTCGGCCCGGGTAATATCGGTTCTGATCTTATGTACAAAATCTTGCGCAGCCGCTATCTTAAGATGGAGCTCATGGCGGGTATTGTAGAATCCGAAGGGATAAAAAGGGCGCGGGCTTTAGGTATACGGACCACCACAGAAGGTATCAAGCCTGTGCTGGAGGATGAGAGTATAAAGATAGTTTTCGATGCTACAGGAGCCAAGCACCATCTCCAACATGCGCCTCTTTTAAAGGAGGCCGGTAAAATTGCTATAGATCTTACCCCGGCAGCAGTTGGCCCTTATGTAGTTCCGCCAGTCAATCTTAAAGATTTGTATGAAGCGCCCAACTTAAACATGGTGACCTGCGGGGGGCAAGCTACAGTACCTATAGTATATGCCATAAATAAAGCAGCAGGAGCGCGCTATGCTGAAATTGTAGCGGCTATTGCTAGTAAAAGCGCGGGGCCAGGTACCCGGCAAAACATCGATGAATTTACCCAGACTACGGCCAAGGCCCTCTGCGTCATAGGAGGTGCCCAGAAGGGCAAAGCTATCATTATCCTGAACCCAGCAGAGCCGCCCATTATCATGACGAATACCATTTACGTAGAAGTGGAAAATCCTGACGAAAAAGCCATAAGAGAGGCAGTATTTAGGATGGTTAAAGAAGTCCAAAGTTATGTTCCTGGCTACCGGTTGCGTGTCCCTCCCATCCTGGATGGGCATAAAGTTACTACCATCATCGAGGT
>NZ_JAKKUR010000135.1 GCF_021890735.1 Thermanaeromonas sp. | reverse complement strand
AAGCTACGCCGGATTTTAAAACAGGCCGGTCTCCTTTCTTTCCTCCATTAGGTCTTAGAAGGCGTATTTTTACTATCTATGGGTGAAGAAGGGAATTTAATCGACTTTATTTTGTAACGGAACACCCCTGCTGGGGCATGAACAGTCACTTCATCCCCGGTTCTCTTTAACAACAACGACCTACCCATCGGTGACAAATATGATATATCACCACTTTCTACGTCGATATCGAAAGGACTTACTATACGAAAGCGGCTAATTTCCCCGGTATCTAGATTTTCCACTTCAACTTCGCTGCCGAAGATAACTATGGGGAGATTAGTATTAGTTGTTTCTGATTTAATCGCGTTTTTGATGAGCTGTTCTACTTGTCTTATATAATTATCGAAAAGTTTCTCCAGATCGCTACGCTCCTTCGAAGGGCGAGGGAAATATTGTTCTAGAAGTTTTTCTTTCTCCTCTTCAATATTTACAAGGTGCTTAATCAAGTTTTCAAAAATTACTGGTGACAACCTAACTTTATCCATATCCACTTTATTACGCCTCCTGCCCATTTAATGGAAAATATCCTATATAAAACACAAGGGCGCTTCGCCAGATGGCGAAACACCCTGATTTGCCATCAGTCTATCATAAATTACAGCCGTTGTCAACTATGGTAGGCAATTCCATTTTATTGCAACAGTTAAATTTTTTTACATTGGTACCGTAAAAGAGAGTAATGCTTGTCGGCAGTTGCTGGTAAGGTTAGAAAGAAGTTTGTAGAAAAGCAGGCCGGTAAAGTAAGCTGGTATTTTAAGCCTTAAAGCTCCTGTTTAGAAAAATGGGGGAGCGCGAGGGGGCAGTAATCCCCCTCAAATTATTGAGGGGATACACGGACCTCCTCGTCCTAGCATTCACAACCATTGCGCAGTATGTTACCATAATGGCATGAAGAAGGAAGCTTGGAAATCAACTGACACAGCAGTTTACAACATTAACTACCACTTCGTATGGTCAACGAAGTACCGCCGTAAGAGGAAAGCGGGGTTGAAGAAACGTGCTTTTGGCCATAGACGTGGGAAATACAAATATCGTATGCGGGGTATACCGGGGTAAGGAGTTGGTTTATCACTGGAGAATGGCCAGTGACCCCCGTAAAACGCCGGATGAATATATCCTGGCCTGGTACCATTTCTGCCAGTACCACGGGCTCATTCCCCAGGATATAAAGGACGTAGCTTTGGCTTCAGTAGTGCCAATATTAACCCAGAGCCTGACGGAAGCAGCCGAGGGGCTTTTCGGTATTAAGCCTCTAGTTATAGGGCCGGGGGTGAAGACGGGGATGCCCATCCGCTTCGACAATCCGCGAGAGATCGGAGCTGACCGTATTGTAAACGGTGTGGCGGCTTATGAATTGTACGGCGGGCCGGCCATTGTAGTGGACTTCGGCACAGCTACCACCTTTGATGCCATTTCGGCTAATGGCGAATATCTGGGTGGGGCCATCGCCCCCGGCATAGGTATCTCTACAGATGCCCTTTTCTACCACGCGGCTAAACTGCCCCGGGTGGAGCTGATAAAACCGCGCAGTATCATCGGTAAGAACACTGTTACCTGTATGCAGGCGGGAATCATGTACGGCTTCATAGGTCAAGTGGAAGGTATCGTCCAGCGCATGAAGGTTGAGCTGGGAGGAAATCCTATAGTGGTTGCCACTGGGGGTTTAGCTTATCTTATTGCTCCGGAAACACCAGTCATTGATAAAGTTAATCCTTGGCTTACCCTGGAGGGGATACGTATAGTTTATGAGCGGAACAGGGTATAACCGGGTTGAGGTTTCCCTTAAACTGGGCAGCTTAACCCTTAGCCCTCCTGTGCTGGCTGCTCCCATGGCCGGATTTACAGATAAAATCTTCCGCCAGATTTTAAGGGAGGCGGGAGCTGCCCTTACCTATACCGAAATGATCAGCGCCCAGGGGTTATACTACAAGAATCAAGCCACCTGGGCGCTTATGGATCTAAAGGGAGAAGAAGGGCGGGTAGCTGTACAGCTTTTTGGCCGGGAACCCGAGATAATGGCCTGGGCAGCGCGGGAAGCCGTCCGGGCAGGGGCTCTACTGGTAGATATTAATATGGGTTGCCCCGTGCCTAAAGTCGTCCGTAATGGGGAAGGGGCGGCTCTAATGAAGGATCCCCTCCGGGCCCAGGCTATAGTAGCTGCAGTAGCCGAGGCCATCTCCCCTGTACCGGTTACGGTTAAGATGCGCAAAGGCTGGGACGATACAGAAGTTAACGCTGTGGAAGTTGCCCAAAGGGTGGCTGAAGCCGGTGCCCGGGCTGTAACTATACACGGGCGCACCCGGGACCAGTTTTACAGCGGAGCAGCCGACTGGGAGATCATAAAGGAGGTCAAGGAAGCGGTAAGTATTCCTGTTATAGGTAATGGAGATATTTTCACCCCGGGGGATGCCCTGCGTATGCTTGAGACTACAGGTTGCGATGGAATAATGATCGGCCGGGGGGCTTTAGGGAATCCTTGGCTCTTTGGCCAGATCCGGGCCCTCTTATCCGGCCAGCCCCTTCCTCCACCTCCTACTCCGGAAGAAAGGCTTAATATGGCCTTGAGACACTTAAGATATACCGTAGAAGCCAAGGGAGAAGAGCGCGGGGTTAAGGAGATGCGAAAACACCTAAGTTTATATTTAAAAGGATTGCCCCACGCTGCCCGTATCCGTGAGGCTATAAACAAAGAAGGGAGCTTACCAGGGCTTATTCGGATT
>NZ_JAKKUR010000134.1 GCF_021890735.1 Thermanaeromonas sp. | reverse complement strand
TTGGGGTGACCGCTCTTGAGTCCGTGGGAATTCTAGTCGACTCTGTTAACAAGACGCTGAAACGCCTACCTGCCATTCCTCTAAAGTCAACCAGAGCCCTTTGAGCTAGGATCGGTTTCCATGAATTACCTTCGTGGTAACCGTAGGCATCTGCCAAGAGAAGAGAAAGTAAGGCATAGCCTATTGACAACAGCAAGCCATAAGCCTCGCTAGTTTCACTAGCAACGTCGCGTCCTCGTTGTCAGGAATAAAAAACATTTCCATTCTATTCCGGGCATAATCGTCGACTGTCCGTATTAGTCAGGCGGAGATCTCTGAAAAAAGAAAACTGGAGCAATCTGCCATAGCTGGAGGTGTCCGCACTGCCCGGCAGCAAGACCGTAGTGTGGCACCTTACGGGAGACGCCTGGGCGCTCTACACCCGCGACCCAGTGGTAGCGGAGGCCGCCGGGAAGGGTGGCCTCCGGAGGATGGCGGAGTACTATAACCTCAAAGAAGACGGGAAGCTGGTCGCCTGGCAGTTCGTGGGGCCGAAAGAGAGAATCGAGACCGTAGCCAGGGGCACTGCACTCACCCTTGCTGGAGAAAAGGAAGATGAAGATGAGGAAAAAGTGCTGCCTACAATTGAAGGAGCTCGCCCCGACACGCCGAAGCGGGGAAGGGGGCAGGGGGGAGGCGCTGGTGCGCCGGAGCAGCTCCGGCTCTTCTGAGCCCGCAGGTGCCTGGACCCTGGATTAATGGGAGGCTGGTGGGTTCCAAATGTCATAAATTGGCTACAGTACAGGGTATCCCAAAAACGAAAAATAACCGCGAACCTTCGATTTCCCGGGCTAATCCCCAAAAAGTTAATTACACTGCTGTTGCACGGGTTTTAGCAAAGTTCGGGCAAACGTTTTTTAGTTCGGATAGGAGAGAGGGGAGAAACCTTGCCGTACTGCCCTGTCAGTACCAGGAAGGTAACCTGTGTTGTGCTTACGGCCCTTATCCTTACCCTATTTTTTGTCTTTCCTGTCTGCGCCGAGGAAACAGGTGCGGTTCAATTCATCATAGGCAAAAGCTATTACGCTATAGACGGCAAAACCTACTCCATGGACGTGGCTCCTTATATAAAAGAAGGGCGGACCTTCCTCCCGGTGAGGTACGTGGCTATAGGTGGAGGAGTCGATGAGAAGAACATCCTTTGGGACGACAGGACAAATTCGGTAGTTTTGATAAAGGGCCACCGCGTCGTCACTCTTACCGCCGGAAGCAGGCAAATAACCGTAAACGGTGTTTCTTCCTGGATGGACGTAGCACCTGAAATAGTTCCGCCAGGCCGTCTGATGCTACCTGTACGCCACGTTGCCGAGGCGCTAGGGCTTCAAGTGGCCTGGGATGAAGTCAGCAGGACGGTCACCATTTTTCTCCAACCCCGACCCGAACCACCGCAACAACCTTACAAAGATTTTATCGAGAAAGAATACCACTGGCTGGATCCGGCTGGCAACGAGTGGACCTGGCATCTGACCATCCCCACAGAAATGTATAGTTTCTACAGGGCGCAACCCAGGATTCACGAACTCCTCATAAAGGGATACACAGACAGGGTAAATGAGCTGCGGCGGAGAGCGGAATTGCTCAAGCAATACATGGAATACTGGTACTACCAATGCCAGATCCGGCCGGGGGATTCTTACGAGAGCGCGTGGCAGAAATACTTGACTTACCTCCAGGCTTACAGGGTAGCTCGGGAAGAACTGGAAAAGATCCTGGTAGAGTATCGGGAGCTGGAGTCAGCCTACCGGCAGGCGGAATACCGCCTTATGCGGCAAGGTTATGTGCCGTACGTCTTTGAAGAAGCAAATTACAAATTGGCCGAAGGCCTAGCTTTAAAACTAGCGGAAAAAGCCCCTTCCGGGCACAAGGCCAAGCTCGAGTTTGCCGCCGCCTTTGTGCAGGGAGCCATACCTTATGTGGAGGAAACAGGAGAATACCCCAAGTACCCTGTGGAAACCCTGGTGGAAGGCGGTGACTGCGAAGACAAGAGCATACTGTTGGCCGCCATTCTCAAAGCCTTGGGCTACCGCACAGCGCTGCTCGTTTTCCCGGGCAATCCAGGACACATGGCCTTAGGCGTAGAGTGCCCAGAGGGGTGGGGCAGCTACTACCTTAAAGACGGTGTTAAATACTACTATCTGGAAACTACGTCTCCCGGCTGGCGGTTGGGCGAAGTGCCGCCGGAACACTATGGTAAAAGCGCTCTGGTCTATCTGGTTCCGTAAGCTCAAAGGAATGTAGCATGCACGCACAACACGACAACAGACGAGCTACCTTTATGAGTACCAGGTTCTATGACAATTTTTCCCTTCAGCTGTTAGGAAACATAACCGGGTTTGCCAGAACGCCAGAACCCGAAACGGAAACCTCTGGAGGGGAGTGCATGCCGCGCGTAGAAAAGATGATGCACAAAGGGAGTGCCTGGTGGAAGCACGGGCGCCGGAAGGGCCTTGCGCTAAGGGAGAACCCGCCCGAAAGATGGGGGACCTCAGCGGAGGGTCCGGCACCGGGGATGGACGGAACAGACCCAGGAGCGGACGCACACGTCCGAGGGCAGACTGGGTCATATTACAAAAGCGGCATTTGGGTGCAGTTTCCAATTCCTCCGTGCATTGAAATTACTACGTTTTAAAATTTCCGCCGATGACAGCAAAATATCAAGCCTCCCCGTCCTATAGGGCAGGGAGGCTTAATATTTTACCCTAGTTTGGCCTCTATTTTACCTCAATGA
>NZ_JAKKUR010000052.1 GCF_021890735.1 Thermanaeromonas sp. | reverse complement strand
CTAAAACTTGCCATCGACTGCGGGGCCAAGGCAGTCAGGGTGGCTACCCATGTCACCGAAGCCGATATCGGTGAACAACATATCGGCCTGGCTAAAAAGATGGGTCTGGAAGCTTTCGGTTTTCTCATGATGGCTCACATGGTCCCACCGGAAAAGGTAGTAGAACAGGCGCTGCTCTTTGAAAGCTATGGCGCAGATTATATCTATATAGCCGATTCGGCTGGCGCCATGCTCCCTGAGGATGTAAAGGCCCGGGTAGGAGCAGTAGTGGAGAAAGTTAAAGTACCGGTGGGGTTCCATGCTCATAACAACTTAACCTTGGCCACGGCCAACTGCTTGGCAGCTTTGGAGGTGGGAGCTACCTTCCTAGATGGCGCCTGCCGGGGCTTAGGTGCCGGTGCTGGCAATACCCAGACCGAGGCTCTGGTTGGTGTGCTGCAGAAAGCCGGGTACGAGACGGGGGTAGATTTTTACAAGATTATGGATGTGGCCGAGGATATTGTGGAGCCTATTATGCATAGGCCACAGGTGGTGCGCAATGCGCCCCTGATGCAGGGGTATGCAGGCGTATATTCTAGCTTCCTTCTTCATACTTACCGGGCGGCCGAAAAGTTTGGGCTCGATCCACGGGATATCCTGGTAGAGCTAGGAAGGAGGAGAATGGTCGGGGGCCAGGAAGATATGATCATTGATGTGGCTTATCAACTGGCACAAAAGAAAGGAGGGAAGTAAGGTTGAAGGTTGTAAACCTTGTGGCCGTCGTAGATGAAGAAAAATGTAAGGCCTGCCGAACCTGCGAGCGGGTGTGCCCGGTTCTAGCCATCAAAGTGGAGAACCGGAAGGCAGTGGTGGATGCTGAACGTTGCCGTGGTTGTGCAGCTTGTGAACAGCGTTGTCCGGATTACGCCATCACCATGGTCAAGCGGGAAGAACCCGTAGTAGTGGTTGTAAATATGGACGGTGTAGATTATAACCAAGTAATAGAGCTCTGCCGCCGGGCGAGGCTCCATCCCGAGCAGATAATCTGCTACTGCACTGCCACTCGGGCGGAAGAAGTAGCGGCAGCCATCTTGCAAGGAGCACGCTCGCCGGAGGATGTATCCTTTATGACGGGGGTACGCACGGGCTGTAAAGTGGAATGCATCCAGCCTATCTTAAGGCTCCTTAAGGCTGCAGGTATCGAGCCTGCGCCGCCTAAAGGTGGCTGGCAATGGTACGGCCGGACTCCTACGGTGTGGGACATCCCCGAGGAAGTAAAGCAGAAATATGCTAGTCGCGGGTTCTACTTTGATGAAGATATTAAACTTTTCGAGCGGGTGATAGCAGCACCCCTGCAAGGAAGGAGGGAAGGCTAAAATGCGTCCGCCTATACCGCCTATACCCCCGCGGAAATCCCAGTACGGCATTGATCCCTCTTTGGTAAGGAAGAGGGTATGCGAGCTTCCGGGTATGACCTCGGTGCTTCTTAAGGAGCTCTTCCCGGATTTGCCCGAGGTTATATACCCAGGTGACCAGGGAGTAGTGGCCATCCGTAAGGCCACGGAAGAAGCCTTACAAAAGGTAGATATGAGCAGAATAAAGCCGGAGCACTCAGTAAATATCCTAGCTTCCCACCATGGTTTTACCCTCCTGGGTGGTGAACCCTATGCCGAGATGCTCAAAACTATTAAAGATGTAATTGAAGCGCGGACGGGATGTAAGAATATCCGCCTTCGGGCGGGGGTGGGCTTACGTTTCCGGGAGACGGAGGAATATATCAAGCGTTACGGACTGGATGAATATTTTGGCGGCAAAGCCATAGGTGTGGCACCCATAGATGAAGGGATCCCCATCGAGACCGAGATCGGTACCCTCTACGGTATAAAGAAGATATACGATGCCGATTGGATTGTCCATGCCCACAATTCTGATGTGCGGGAGGTACATTTCCACCGTCAAGTTGACCGCGCAGTAAAGCCGTTCGGCATGTCCTATGCCCGTATTGAGACGCGTTCCACCTATCACCAGAACCTCGGTCCTCGCGCGGCCAACTTTACGGCTCGGGCTATCTTCGATTCGCCCTTTGTCCAGAACAAGTTCGCCTTCGCCTGCTTCTTGATGGTGGCACCTAACGGTATTATGGGCGTGGATGCAGATAACGATTTATATGCCTTAAACGACCGGGTAACTTATTTAGGATGTCGCTACTACGGCAAGATGATGACCCTCTTTGGCGAGATAGACGAATGCATTGTCGCCCTAGACTTCCCCTGCCCGGTAGTCTATGTGTTCTCGGCCGGTGTCATCTACGCCAACTTTGCCGGGGCTAACACCGACCTATATGATCTAGACAATCCCCTACCCGGTTACACCTGGTACACCGAAGCCTTTTACGGAAAGCGAGGCAGGCCACTCCTAGATGATATACCGCCCCTCAACCCGGCCATAAAGATGTGTGTTCATAACTATGCCTGGACTGGATATCCCAGCGCCTTCTTCAGCGAGCATATTCCTACGGTAGTGGTAGGCCGGGAGCAGGCTGAACTTTTCAACCGCGACCCACAAAACCTCAACTATATGAAGTATGCGGTGGTAGCCGAGACTACAGAGGCGGCCATGGAATTCGCGTACAAAGTGACCGGTACCCGTAAGGTCTTAATCTTCGACGGTGCCATAGGCGGTATAAATTTAAGCGAGCCGTTGGCCGAGTTCCTACTCAAGCGGGCACCAGCGGTAAGCGAACGGGTAGAGAATGAGCTGTTGCCTAAGTGGTTACGGCAAAGGGGTGTAGATCTGCTTGCATTAAAGAGAGGTGCTAGTTAAGAGACGTGTGTACCACGTCGGCGGTTAAGTTGGAAGTTCGATATAAAATTACCTATATTGAGTAATAGAGGTACACAAAGGTTAGGTAAATCATGAGACACTCAAAAAGGTATTAACAGGTAACAAAAGTGTGTGTGGTATTTAGTCTACAGAGTAATTGGAGGAACGCTACTGAGGACATTTATACGCTATATTCTAGACTGGCCCTAAGAGCTGCCTAGAAATTTGAGAAAAAATAAGAAAGAAGTACGGAGAGTCTAAAGAGGAGTTTGGTTAATTTTACACCATATATTTCTGATTTGACCGGCGTAGACCCTATAATCAAAGTGAAGGCAAGCCCCGCCCACCGTGAGGGGGAAAGATAAGTGAGCTTTACTTCCTTACGCCAGTGGTTGATTAAGCTTGAGGAAATAGGGCTATTGAAACATATTAACCGTGAGGTAGCCTTAAAGCACGAGCTAGCTGCCCTTGGTAAAAGAGCAGACGGCAAATATGCCTTAAGGTTTAATAGGGTAGAAAACTCAACAATGTCAGTAGTAACAGGCATACTCCCGAGCCGGGAAACAATTGCTTTAGCTATGGGAGTCTCTAAAGATGAGGTAGTTGAGCGCTTTTCAAAAGCACAAGCAAATCCCGGCGAATGCATTTTGGTAAATTCAAAGGATGCACCGGTTAAAGAAAAGATTGTATATGGGGTAGACTTAGGTTCTTTACCGATACCCATTCACCATGAAAAAGATGGCGGACCATATATAACTGCCGGAGTACTGGTGGCCAAGGACCCCCAAACGGGGGTACGTAATGTCTCCATCCATAGGTTACAGGTTCTAGGGCCTAACCGTCTGGGAATCTTAATTTTACCCCGTCATCTATTTCAATTTTTCCAGTCAGCTGAAAAAGAGGATAAGCCCTTAGAGGTAGCCATAGCCATCGGGCTAGATCCCTTGGTGTTACTGGCTTCCCAGGCGCTGACACCGCCTGGCGTGGACGAGTTTACTATTGCTTCAGCCTTATATGGCCATCCCCTCGAACTGGTTAAGTGTGAGACTGTTGACCTAGAAGTACCTGCCCAGGCCGAGATAGTGCTGGAGGGAAGGATACTTCCAAGGGTTAGAGAGATCGAGGGCCCCTTTGGGGAATACCCCAGATATTATGGCCCAGCCTCACCTAAACCTGTGATAGAGTTAACTGCTATGACTTCACGGCGGGATCCCATTTATCATACGATAGTTCCTGCAACAAGAGAACATCTTCTTCTTGGAGCTATTCCGCGGGAAGCTGGCTTATTACAGACCATTAGAAATACAGTGCCTAATGTTGTAAGTGTACACCTGACCCCTGGTGGGGGGTGCAGGTACCATGCAGTTATTTCCATTGACAAAAGAAATGAGGGGGAGGCCAAAAACGCAATATTTGCTGCCTTTAGTAGTAGCCATGAAATAAAACATGTGGTGGTAGTGGACAAGGACGTAAACATTTTTGAACCCGAAGAAGTTGAGTGGGCTATTGCTACCCGCTGCCAGGCTGGTAGGGATGTTTTTATAGTAGAGAGGGCCTTAGGTAATAAATTAGATCCCTCAAGCGACGATGGAATAAGTGACAAAATGGGTATCGATGCTACGGTACCATTGGATGCACCTCCCGGACGGTTCGAACGGATCCGTATTCCGGGGGAAGATGAAATTAGGCTAGAAGATTACTTAGACTGAAGGAGGTGGTAGCAAAGTAAAGGTAGGAGTATGGCTTTCTAAAATCAACCCCAGGGTGAAAAGGGTTGGGGGTTGCTATATAGCTTGGCTTACAAAAACTTTGTAAGTAAAGGTTAAGGGGGTAATAAAAAGTGCATAAAAAACTTAAAACCGCTTGGCTAATAATAGGTATTGCTGTTTTTACATTGTTACCCTTGTTAGCCGGATGTAGCAAAAAGGCGGAAGAGAATAAACCCGGAGAGCCTTCAGCCAAACAAGGTACAATTAATATGCGGCTGGCTAACGTTGTGCAACCTACTCATCCTATGAACGTGGCAGCAGAAAAGTTTGCGAAGAAAGTGGAGGCGAAAAGTAACGGGAGAATTAAGATTACTATCTACCCAGCCCGGCAGCTAGGTGATGACCGGCAACTCTTTGAACAGGTTCAGCAGGGGTCTTTAGATATGGCTGAAATTTCGGCAGCACCAATAGGGGGTACATCGCCAATAGTTAGTGCCTTGCAGTTACCCTGGCTGTTTACGAATTGGGATCAATACCTGAAGGTAATGAAAAGCGATGCCGTGGATAAATTATTAAAAGGCTTGGAGAAAAACAACGTCAAGCCGCTGGCTGTCTATAATGCCGGGTTCAGGCACTTTGTTACAGTTGCCAAACCTGTTGAAAAGCCGGATGATCTGAAAGGTCTTAAATTCAGGGTGGCAGAGACACCACTTCATGTAGATATTTTCAAAGCGCTAGGAGCTAGTCCAACTCCAATGGCTTACGGGGAAATTTACAGCGGCTTGCAGAACAAAGTTATTGATGGCCTGGAAATGGATCTGAGTGCTATCCAGATGGAGAAACACTACGAAGTAGCTAAGTATGTAACACTATCCCGTCATTTTACCTGGCCGGCAGTTCTGATGATTAATTTGAACAGGTGGAATAGCTTATCGCCGGAAGATAAAAAGATAATCGAAGAAGCAGCCAAAGAAGTCATCGAGGAAAACGTCAAGGATATCCAAGAGATTGAGCAAAGGGTAATAGCCGAACTTAGGTCCAAAGGTGTGTCAATAAGTGAATTGAGTTCTGTAGAGCCTTTCATCCAAGCAACGAAGGGTGTGTACGATAAATATATGGCCCAGGATCCAGCCATTGCGGAGTTTGTTAAGTATGTACAAAGCATCAAATAGGATTTAACTGGGTGTAGGTTAAGCTCTGGTGGCCTGGCTAGCCCAAGCCACCAGAGCTAATCACCGGGCGGAAAGGGCAGGTATAAGCTATGATGTTGATTAGAGCTGCTAGTAAATTTCTAGATACCGTGGGAAGGGTCTTAACGCAAGTTTTTGTTGGAATTATGGCTATTATTGTGACCTTGCAAGTCGTATGGCGTTACTTCTTAAAAAGTCCTATTTTTTGGGCCGAAGAATTAGCTAGGTACTCTCTGGTATGGATGACATTCGTGGGGGCGGCTGTAGCCTTACGAGCTGGGCAACTGGCTAGTATTGAGATACTGGTAGAAAAGCTTTCGCCGCCAGTTAGACGCTGGATGCGCGTTTTAGTGTTGTTTCTAAATGTCGTACTTTTGATCTTTCTATTTTACTACAGCGTGGTCCTGGTGGGTCTGCCGAGCGTGGTAAACCAGCGATCGCCTGCCATGAGGGTGCCAATGGTTTTACCCTACCTAGCCCTACCTGTAGGACTGGGGCTGACGCTCCTCCAAGGCATATTCCAATTATTAATTGCCATTTTAGAAAAGGAGAGTAGAGAATAAATGTGGATGGTGCCAGCACTTTTTGTGGTATCACTAGCCATTGGAGTACCAATAGCGTTCGTACTAGGAGCAAGTGGTGTAGTTCACGCTCTCTTGATGCAGGACCCATACTTACTGACTATGCTGCCCCAGAGAATGTTTGCCGCTGTAGATAATTTTAGCCTTATGGCTATTCCCCTCTTCGTCCTGGCAGGGGAATTGATGGGTTTTGGTGGTGTAACCGAGAAGCTAGCCGAGTTCACACGTGCGGTAATTGGTCATATTAGGGGTGGACTAGCTTACGTTACTGTGATTGTCGGCTGTTTCCTGGGAGCCCTTTTGGGCTCAGCTAACGCGGAAGCGGCTTTGTTAGGGAGAGTACTGCAGCCTGAGATGAAAAAGGACGGGTATGGGGAAATTTTTAGTACTTGTTTAACAGCGGCCGTTTCTATTTTGGGTCCCATTATTCCTCCCAGTATGGTACTTATTGTGTATGGTGTCGCAGCTAATCTATCTATTGGTGAACTCTTTTTTGCAGGAATTATTCCAGGATTGCTACTCGGTATCACGTACATGGTCTTGATTTGGTTTTACGGCAGGAAGGAGAGTTGGCCAGTAAGGCAGAGGGCAAGTCTAGCTGAGGTTGGACGTACTTTTCTTGGTGCAGCTCCTTCGCTTTTAGTCCCTGTTATTATCTTAGGTGGTATTCTGGGAGGCATAACTACACCGACGGAATCTGCTGCAGCCGCTTCGGTGGTGGCAGTATTTTTAGGAACTGTAGTCTATAGAAAGTTAAAACTGGCAGACATCCCTAAAATACTAGAACGTACGGGTATAGTTAGTGCATCCATCATGATCATTGTGGCGATGGCCAACATTCTAGGCTGGACTATGGCCCTCGATCGAGTACCTCAGGCAATAGCCGAGTTTATGCTTTCCCTCACGACCAATAAATATTTAGTTTTGCTCCTGATGAACATATTACTTTTCTTCGTTGGCATGGTTATGGAGACCATAGCGGCTATCATTATTCTTGTTCCCGTATTCCTACCCATTATTTCTGCCCTAGGTATTGATCCTTTACACTTTGGCTTGGTAGTTAGCTTGAATCTCGTTATTGGCCTCATGACCCCCCCGGTGGGTGTGGCTCTGTTTACCACGTCTATAGTTACAGGTACGCCCCTGGAGAGGCTAGTTAAACCTATATGGGTTTGGGTTGGTGCTGCTGTTATTGTGCTTATGGCTTTAACCTATATGCCTGGACTTGTAACCTGGTTACCCCGTATCATATTTAAACACTAAAACCCTTAAGTATGGGTGCGCCTGGAGGTAGTTCACCTTGAGGGTAAAGGTTAGATTGCTGGCTCCTCTTGTATTTTCGGACGGTATGGAGTGGGCAGAATTAGATATGCCGCCAAAGGGTAGGGTAGAAGAACTCATTGGGCTGGTTGCTGGAAAGTCTAACATCGGTAAATATGGCCAGGATCAAGTTATGATTCTCATTGGAGATAAGATAGCTTGCCCCGATGACCCGCTAGGCGAAAATATGGAAGTGCGGCTTATGTTAAGGCCTATGGGAGGCTAAGATGGGGGTGAGTTGCTGTGAGATACGGCTATGTAGGTAAGGTTTTGTGGGTCGACCTGACCCAAAGAAAATGGTGGGTGGAAGAAGTTGACGAGGCTTTGGCATCCAAGTGGTTAGGAGGCAGCGGATTTGGAGCCATAACCCTGGCTAAAACAACGGGTCCGCAAACAGATCCTTTGGGTGAGGAAAATGTTTTAGGATTTTTCACCGGGCCGCTCACAGGTACAGTTGTACCGTGCTCAGGGCGACATTCGGTAGTAGGCAAGTCTCCGCTGACGGGGATCTGGGGAGAGGCCAGCGTAGGAGGTAACTGGGGTAAGGAATTGAAACGAGCGGGTTATGATGGCGTGGTGGTATTGGGTAAGGCCGATACTCCAGTGTATTTATGGATAAATGAGGGAGAAGTTGAGATAAGGGATGCAGCGAAGCTCTGGGGGCTAGACACCTATCAAACTGCGGAGGCCCTTCAGGAATATCATCCAGGTGCTGAAGTTTGTACCATTGGCCCAGCAGGTGAGCGTCTGGTAAGGATCGCCGGGCTCTTTACCGATGGGAAGGAAGGACGAGCAGCAGCACGGTGTGGCCTAGGAGCAGTCGCTGGTTCTAAAAAGCTAAAGGCGCTGGTTGTTCAGGGTACAAGAAGGCCGAATTTAGCCTTCGAGGAAGAACTGAAAACTAAGGCAAAAGAAGCTATTAAACTGATCAAAGAAAAAACCAAAGGGCTAAGCGAATTTGGTACAGCAGGTCTAGTAATACCCTGTGAACAGATAGGTGATTTTCCCATAAGGAACTGGCGGGATGGCAAGTGGGAAGAAGGGGCCCAGAAAATTAGTGGCCCGCGTATGGTTCAAACAGTACTTAGCGGGCGCTTTCACTGTGCAGGTTGTCCCATAGGTTGCGGTAGAAGGGTAAGCATTACAGATGGTCCTTATGCAGGGGTCAACGGAGGTGGGCCCGAATATGAAACCTTAGGCTTAATGGGCGGATCCTGCCTGATAGATAACCTGGAGGCCATCTGTTATGCCAATGAGTTATGTAACCGATACGGTATAGACACTATAGAAGCTGCGAATTTAATTGCCTTTAGCATAGAAGCCTTCGAGCGCGGCATTGTCAAGGAGAAGGATACAGGCGGGTTGATTTTACGCTGGGGAGACCCCCAAGTCCTGATTGAACTCATTCATCAGATGGGACAAAACAGAGGCTTTGGTGCATTTTTGGCCAGAGGTTTTAGATCTTTGCTGGCAGAGTTTGGGCAAGAAGCAGAAGAATTTGCCATACAGGTTAAGGGCCTTGGCTTTCCTGCTCACGACCCGCGAGCATACAACAGCATAGCCGTAGGATACGCCACGGCCAACAGGGGAGCCTGCCATCTAGAAGGCTTTAGTCACATTTTTGAGCGCAATGTGGCCCTACCCGAGTTTGGCTTTACCGAGCCGCAAGATCGGTTTTCCGTTGAAGGCAAAGGAAGATTGGTAGCCCAAGCTCAAAATCTTATGAGCGTTTTTGACTCCCTGGCGCTATGCAAGTTCATTTTATTTGGCGGCATCAAGATTAAGGATCTTGTAGAGTGGCTAAACTTGGCTACCGGCCTAGATTTTACTTCGGAAAGGTTACTCGAATGTGGCGAAAGGATATTCAATTTGAAGCGCCTCTACAACGTTAAGTGCGGGATCAGCCGTAAAGATGATGTTTTACCCCCTCGCATCCTCACGCAAAAACGAGGAAGTGGAGGTGCAGCAGAAAATTTACCCCCTCTGGATCAGATGCTAAATGAATACTATGCGGTTCGCGGCTGGAACGAAAATGGTATTCCTACTCAGGAGACATTAGACAGATTAGGGCTGGAAGAATTTATTTCGTAAGCTCTTAAATTCTGGTTCAGGGAGGTAAGCTTACTTATGGAATCTTTTACTTTTCAACTTAAGACCACTGTTTGTTTTGGACCGGGCGTAGCTTCCAGCATAGGTGAAAAAGTACGGAGCTACAGCGCGAAAAAGGCTTTTATCGTTACGGATCAAGGAGTTGTAAAGGCTGGGCTCCTTGAACAGATCCAAAAGCCATTAAATGAGATGGGCGTTAAAGCGGTCATCTTTGATGAAGTAGAACCCGATCCAGGCTTAGAGACTGTTCACCGCTGTGCTTCACGCTTCAAAGAGACGGGATGCGATACCATCTTAGCGGTAGGCGGAGGTAGCCCCATTGATACCGCCAAGGGTGCTCGGATACTAGTAGAAAATGGCGGCCATATCAGGGAGTATGCTGGAGTTAATAAAGTTCCTAAACCTTCAAATATACCCCTTATAGCAGTTCCTACCACTTCCGGTACAGGTAGTGAGGTTACTGTATTTGCTGTGCTTTCTGATTGGGAGAACAATATAAAGATAACCATTTCTAGCCCTTACTTAGCCCCAGAACTCGCCTTGGTAGATCCGTTACTTACAATAACAGCTCCGCCAAGTGTAACTGCAGCGAGTGGAATCGATGCTTTAGCACATGCTATTGAGACCTACGTTTCTACTATGGCGCAACCTCCAGCAGAAGCTTTAGCTTTAAGAGCCATAGAGGTAATTGGGAAGAGCCTTAGAACTGCGGTAGCTAATGGGAATGATAGAGAAGCTCGTATCAATATGTCTTTGGGGAGTTTATTGGCTGGAATGGCCTTTAATAATTCCTTACTGGGACTTACTCATTCTATTGGAGCCGCTTTGAGCGGGCACGCGCACGTTAGTCATGGGGTAGCTATTGGTCTTCTCTTGCCTCATGTAATGGAGTTTAACGCTATGGCCAGATTAGAAAAGTTTAGGGATATAGCAGTTGCCTTAGGCGAAGATGTTGCTGGTTTATCCTTAAGAGAGGCAGCCCTCAAGGCGATCAAAGCAGTTCGTGAATTAATAGAGGACATTGCCCTTCCTCGCAGGTTAAGGGAGGTAGGGGTGTCGGAGGACATGATTGAAGGTATAGCTAAAGATGCTATGGGACATGGTATGCTAAGAGTGAATCCTAGAAAACCCACGGAAAAAGATATTATGGATATACTAGCAAAGGCATTGTAAGGAGAAATACTAATCGGAGTATAGTGATTGAGTGTTTATGTACATTGCTTTTTACTGCTATTTTCAAATTTCAGGGGACAGAGCATAAAAGTGGGTTAAACACTAATGCCTTAGCCCCGAATAAACTCTAGTGAAGAAGGAAATGGCCTGCCAGCCAGGTTTGTCCAACGAATAACGAGAGCTCAGGTATTGATGGCGGAGACGGGTTTAGACGTCTTGCTGGTAGCCAACCGCGAAAACCTGATTTATTTCACTGGCCTTACTCAGATAGAATGTTTGGCCGTTCTTATACCCCGGGAAGGTGAGCCCTGTGCGGTCACCTTATGGCTGGATGCCGAGTATGTAGAGAGGGAAGCGGGCTTAACAACTTACGGCTATTTCTTTCCCCGGGAGAGCCTTGGTAGTAAACTTGTGGAGAGGATTAAGGCTTATGGGTTCA
>NZ_JAKKUR010000051.1 GCF_021890735.1 Thermanaeromonas sp. | reverse complement strand
TCCGGCTTGAGAGCCACCCGTCAGATCATAGTCATCTTTTACGGCAAGACGGCCGGGGGCTCCTTTGAGTATTACAGCTTCATTGACCCGGAAGGCCCGCTTTCGGAGGAGTTAAAAATGTATGTAAGGCAGCTGGAGTAAGGCCGCGCTGGCGGAGGGTGTTTGCAGCGTTGGGAGATACAGGTAGGGGTCCGGATACTGGCTTCGGGTCGCCCTGCATTATCCTGGCTTCTAGGACGGAAACTTCTAGATTTGCCTCGCACCGGGCATAGGCGTGTATTTTTGCCAGTGACACACTCACTAAAGGGCCGCTGTTTATCTCGGCGTGCCCTGTTACTCCCTTATCATCCTCATAAGTTATGACCAATTTATATTCATAATACGCCTTTATGAGACCGGTATCCGGGCAAATAGACACGGGTACTAAGGTGCAACTGACTGCACCAGGTACAAATTGGCAAAAAGTTACTCGCCGGGGCGGGGCAGGAGTAGGGCGTCCCGCGGCAAAGTAACCCCAGACCAATTCCCGGAAATTGCTCAACCAGTAACTGTCTATTAGCCGGCGAACGCTTACCCGAACGATCTCTGCGGGCTGGTTCTCCTGCTTTTTAGGAGACCCGAGGCAGGGTAAAAGAAGATCACTTTTTGCGGTCACCTTAAGGACTAAATATTCCTGTACCAGACAGACTATGCTTACCTCGTGGTAATGAGTGCTAAAACGGTTACCCTTATTAGAAGCTATGGAGGTAAAGGCCATGGCTTATACCCCGAGCCGGAAGGCCGCCGGTAAGCGGCCTTCCCTAATCTTTATGGCGAGGCCTGGGCCACGAAGTTAAAGTCTACTGTAAGATCAATGTTCTTGGCCACGTTACCCGTGTCGGCCGGGAGAGTGACGCTGAACAGGAGGACTTCGCTATCTGGAGAAGCCAGAAAGCGGCCGCCTGTCGGCTGGTCAATGAGGGCGGATAAAGGACTGTTATTGAAGAGTATCTCTCCTCCCGGAGTGGTTTGAATGGTTACCAAAAGGCGGTCAGCCAAGATCTGAGCTTGCCGCGGAGAACTGGTGCCGGCTTCCTTCCAGTCGGCGAAAATATAATAAAAGACGTCAACATCTCCGTTATTAGTTACAGTTATAGGGGGTGAGCCTACCACCGTTTCACCGGGCACCAAATTAGTGTTGTCAAAAATGGGCCCTGTTGGGGTAACGGATATAGAAGGGCTACCAGTTCCTAGAGCATTGGCAGTGTTATTGACAGATGCGGTAAAGGACATTTTTTATTCCTCCTTTTGTCTGGTAAAGAATAGTTCTTCAACAAGATTATTCCACTACAATTATATGCTTAAATACGGAAAGTTGAGATAAGGAAAGCCCGGCTACTTGAATACCTCCTCAATTACCCCGGCCCAGCGCTGAGCCCAGATTTCCTGCCGGAAGGCGAGGGCTACCTCGCGAGCGTGCCTTCCCATTTCCCGGCGCTTGTCGGAATCCTGTATCAGTTCTTCGACAGCAGCTTCCAGATTCGTAACATTAATTTGTATAAGATATCCGTTATAGCCGTGGATAATTATATCAGTGAGACCCCCGGCTAGCCCCGCAATAACCGGCTTCCCGCAGGCCATGGCTTCTAGGGCGGACAGGCTGGTGCCTTCGGTGGAACGGGACGGGATGATGACGATATCCGCCAGTTGATATACGGCGGGCATTAAATGCATGGGTTTCCAGTAGTAGTAGCAGCGCTCTCGACGGCTCGCCCACTGCATCATGAGCTGTTCGTGCTCGTCGATGTGCCCCCGGCCGCAGAAGTGGAATTCTACGTTCGGGTAGCGATTTGTTAAGCGCTCTGCTACCTTGAGCGCCTCATTCAAGCCGCGGGCCGGTGCAAGACGCCGCGGAAAAAGAACCCTAATGATTCCGTCATTGCGAGGTTCCTTCGGCGGGCAGTATAGCTCCGTGTCTACGAAATTAGGAATATAACGGAATTTCCAACTCGAACCTGGAAACACGGCTTGGAAGAAGTTTATGGTATTTGTATCCACGGACACCACTAGCTGCAGGTTGCGTAGGGCTACGTGCTGACGATAAAACCATTCCTGTTGTTTGTGGAAGTTTCCTCCAGTAAAGGGTTCAGCACCCGGCCAGTCCCAATAGATGCCATGGCTTACGCCGATGCTTTTCCCTTTGGCAACGGGATAGGCCAGGCTCATGACGAAATAAATCGCGTAGTCGAAGTCTAGGGATGCTTCATAGAACAAGGTATTTAGTTCCGGGAAAGTATACATTTCGTTACGCTGTGTAGGGATGCCATGGATTTTTACCCCATCAAACTCCCGGGTCCAGTTATTGCCGATCTGCCACACTTCCACCTCGAACCCCATATTACGCAACAGGCGGCAGAGTTCCACCTGATACCGCTCGGCACCCCCCATAATCAACCTTTCTTCCACCGGGTGAAAGAAGTTGGTGGTCAAGATTGCTACTCGCTTGCCCATTTTCCGGCACGCCCCCTGCTCGCGGGTTGGGTTAAAGTTCTGGCGAACTTTCCTATTTAGTGTATGTTCAATGATAATTCAAGGGTGCCGAGAGGGGCTGGGTGCTCTCGGGAGAGGAGGTGGGTGTTGTAAAATTTATGAAGCCATGTTATAAAGAACTTAACAGTTGCAGTTTACCCCATACCGGATTGGGACTGACTAAAGGGCTGGCTGGATACAGGGTGAGACTTCAAACGGAGGGAAGTGCCCTATGAGGCAATCACCCAGGGAGGAAGCCCGGAGGTGGTTAGACCAGGCCCGGGAAGACTTGAAGTGGGCTCGCAGGTTGGCCGAAGAGGGGGGCTATCATATTGCCTGCTTTCTTGCTCAGCAAGTAGCTGAGAAGGCTATTAAAGCTTTCTTGTATGCTCAAGGGGAAGCTCTTGTTTTAGGCCATGCGGTAAGTACCTTGAGCGAAAGGGCGGCCAAATACGATAAAAGAATAGAAGAAAAGAAAGCCGTATGGTCTATCCTGGACGGCTACTATATCCCGACCAGATACCCAAATGGATTGCCTGATGGTATTCCCGCAAAAGTATATAATCAGAAGACAGCCCGGGAAGCTGTAGCTCTGGCTGCCCAAGTCGTTGATACCGTGGCGGAACTTACAGGCCTCTAATGCTATAAAACGAAAGAAGGTGCAGCAATCCGGGTATGGGAATAGGAAGAGATGAAGAGCGTTATAGGGAACTTTTAGAAGAAGAATTGAACCGCATGGTGCTTGAACTCCGTGAACTGGGTGCGGAGAAAATTATTCTTTTTGGTTCCTATGCTCGCGGCCGGTCTGATATGTTTACGGATTTAGACCTCATCGTAATTTTAAATACCAGCTTGCCTTTTGTAGAACGCATAGGTTATGTATATAGCAAGCTTGCTCCTCGTGTAGCAACGGACATCCTGATCTATACCCCTGAGGAATGGCAAAAGATGAAAGACCGGCCCTTTATCCAGCAGGCGCTAGCAGAGGGAAGAGTAATTTATTGAGGTGGGGGGCGGGTGTTATCCGCCCCCTTCTTGTTCTCTTACCAGCGTGTGCAGGCTGGCAGGTCGCCCCCGCTTCCTCACTGAGGCGGAACCTGCGGCTCATTAAAAGAGGGCGGTTGCGGGTTCTGGAGGGATGAGCCCACATACCTGCCGGGTGTAGAAAGGTTGAAGAATAGACGGGCGTCCTTATCCACTCCCCAATCCTTGGTCGAACTGGTACCCTGGACCTTCTGAAAACACTCGCGAAACAAGGTATTATGGGCTTCCTCTCTGTTCAGGAGGAAATCTATCATCTGACGGACGTAACGGTCTGCGATTTGGCGGTGCAGGTATTCATATACCACCTTGGCCCTCTGCTCCGCAGCGATGTTGGAGAGAAGGTCTGCGGGCAGGTCGCCGGTAGCTTCGATGTAGGCTGCGGTCCACACCTGGCCCGAGGCGTTGCTGTAGAAGGGGTTGAGCCCCGTAGCAACGTGGGCCTGGACAGTACCAATGGTAGCGTTCATGGCCTGTGGTTCGTGGCCGTTTAAGAGATTTACTGCAGTACAAACCATTTCCAGATGGCTGAGTTCTTCGGCGGCTATATCCAGGAAAATATCCCTTATGGCCGGGTCCTGAATGCGGAAGCTCTGGGCCAGGTATTGCAAGCCTGCTTTAAGCTCGCCATGGGGCCCCCCGATTTGTTCCTGAAGGAGCGCAGCGTAGTTGGGGTTAGGCCGCTCCACACGAACCATCTCGAGGAGCTTTTTATCGTGCTTAAACATGTTCATTCCTCCCTTCTCACGTCTATTATTTCATTACCGGTTTTGCAGTATGTATTCTTCGAAGCACACAACAAAACCGCCGTAATAGTGGTCGAAGGTAAGCCGCCGGAGGCCTTACAACCCAAGAAGGGCTCTTGAGTTTTGATAGAATACCTTGTAAGGCTTTCTTTTTTGGTGTAAACTGTAAAAAGAGCAATAGATTAGGTAGAAATGGAGGAGCGGCTTTTGTATCTTAAGGAATTTGAACAAGCTTTGGAAATCATAACCTCGGCTGCTCAGGAAGCCTATGGTAGCCGTTTAGTCTCCTTGGCTGTTTTTGGTTCAGTAGCTCGTGGTACACCTCGCCCGGATTCTGATATCGATCTTTTAGTAGTAGCGGATAATCTTCCCCAGGGTCGCCTAAAGAGAATGGAAGAGTTTAGCCAGGTAGAAGAGATGGTTCAACGCCGCGCCGCTGGATTTAAATATATCAAGCCAGACCTTTCACCGATAATAAAGGAGAGAAAAGAGATATTGCGTGGAAGCTTTCTTTTTCTAGATTTAGTGGAGGACGCAAGAATATGTTATGACCGAGAGAATTTTCTGACCATATATTTGGCTGGATTGAGAGAAAAGTTAAGAAAGATGGGAGCGCGTAGGATTTACCGGGGGGGCGCCTGGTACTGGGTTTTAAAGCCGGATTATACTCCGGGTGAGGTGATCGAGATATGACGAGTATTACTTTAGCCCAGAGCTATCTAGTAAAGGCTACTAAGCGGTTAAAGATATTACCCGTTCTGCTTGAAGAGGAGGCTTATTCTGATGTAGTGCGTGAAGCTCAGGAAATAGTGGAATTAGCCCTAAAGGGTATGCTACGGGCTATTGGCGTAGAACCCCCAAAACAGCATGATGTGGGTTATTTATTAGTAGAGTTTAAGAACCATTTTCCAAAAGAAGTGCAGGCAGAGGTAGAGAAAATGGCCAGGATATCTAAATGGCTACGTAAAGAAAGGGAATTTGCTTTTTATGGAGATGTTGATTTTATCCCTACTGAATAATATACAGAGGATGAGGCCAAGCGAGCGATAGAAGATGCTAAGCTGGTAGTGGAAATGGCTTCCAAGGTGATTGAGCCTACCTTGTAGGCCTTGCAAGGACACTCTTGTTGTGGTAGAATATCACCTGACAGAGGCGTGCCGAAGTGGTGGAACTGGCAGACGCGCCGGACTCAAAATCCGGTGGGGCTCACACCCCGTGCGGGTTCGACTCCCGCCTTCGGCACCAGAAAGCTAGATTTACCAAGGCTTTGCAGGTTTGAAGGTGGATAAATTTGGGTTGCCTCCTTGGATAAAGGCAAGTCGTCAAACATTTTCAAACCACTTCAAACCGAAGATTGAGCCTTGGTATCTTTATATATACGGGCAAAAATCCTTTCCTCGAGGAGCTTAGCTACTTCCCTTTGTATGCCAGGTAATACATGGGAGTAAATATCGTCAGTAATTTGAGTATTGCTATGACCTAGCCGTTCAGAAATTACTTTAGTCGGAACGCCCCAACTCATCAGAAGCGTACTATGGGTATGTCTTAGGTCGTGATACCGTACTCCCTTTATACCTAGCTTTTTACACAGGTTTTGCCAATTACGACTAACCCAATCAGGTTTTAGGGGACTACCATCTGGCCAGCAACAAACGAGGTCATTGTCTTTATATGCCTCTCCTAGTAATAAGCGTTCTTTCTTTTGTTGTAAGCGATGCTTCTTTAATTCCTCTACTACAGATGCCGGCAACTCTATTAGACGCCGGCTCTTTTTTGTTTTCGGTTGTCGATATTCTAACCCATTAGAATTTCGCTGTAAGGTTTGAACAACGCTAATAGTTCTTTCTTCAAAATTGATATCCCGCCATCTTAAGCCTAATATTTCTCCTCTTCTCATACCTGTACTAATAGCCAGTAGGACGGGCAAATACATTCTACTGCCATAAGCCTCTTTAAGTACCTTTTCAATTTCCTCTAGGGTCAAGGTCTTTGCGTTATATTCTTCCGGCTTTGGTGGCTCCACTAGGTCAGCCGGGTTCCGAAGTATAAGTTGCATTTTGACCGCTTCTTCTAGTGCTCGATGCAACACCCTATGATGCTTGTTAACAGTGGTCCTCGAAAGATTCTGTCCCCGGCCATCCTTACGTCCGTTCTTTAAAGCATTAACATAATATTCCTGAAGATGAAAGGGTTGTAACTTACCTAGAGGAATATGGCCCAAACTGGGTATTAAGTGCTTTTCAACGATAGTCTTATAGTCCTCATAAGTCTTTGGAGCAAGGTCATAGTCCTTATGGCTTTGCAGCCATTTGGTCAAATACTCAGCTAGCGTCATTTTACAGGGTTCAATGTAAGTATTTTTATCAATTTGCGTTAGTATTTCCCGTAATACTCTTTCGGCATCCTTTTTCGTTCCATACACTGTTTGCCATTTTTGTTTTCTCTTACCTGTAGCTGCGTCTCTTCCTAAATCTACCACAATGCGCCAAATATTTTTTCCGCCTTTGCGGATATGTCCCCGCATTAATCCTACCCTCCTTTACCGCCTAGGGACAGTTTTATTCTATCACACTCCTACTTTTTGCTGGAGCCAGTTCAAGAAAGCCTGGCGAGGCACCCTGACTGCCCTTCCTAGCCGGATAGAAGGGATGACTCCTTGTCTTGCCAGTTCATAAGCTTTGACTTTACCAATTTTGAGCATTTTAGCTACTTCAGGTATGGTTAACATTAAAGATTGGTTATCCATGGCTCCTCCTCCCACCTAAAAAAGAGTTAAGGTATCACATTAAAACCTTTTGGGCATACCTCGGACCTTCTACGCTCAAACATTATGAATCGCTGTCTTCTTGCCTGAACCTCATCCTTAAAGGTAATGCCCTCTTTCAGTAATTTGTTTTCTCCCCATTTCTTGAGCATTTCTAGCACTTCTTCCATGGAAGTCTTATTTGCTGCTGCTCCAAGGGAACAAAGGATACCGACTCCTTGGTCTAGTAATCGCTTAATATCACCCTGTATTACCCGTTCTCTAATTAAGGGAGAAACTTCCATTTTTCTTTTTGCATTTTGAACTATTTTCCATCGTTCGTCTAACGGTCGCCTTGAAACATTACCGCCTATATTCTCCCTTAACTCAAGCCAATTATTGGTTAAGTAAGCCCAAAGCCCATCTTCTTTTTCAAATAAGTCCTCCACAGTGTATATACTGCATTCCTTTAGAAACTCTCTTCTTATTTGGAACTCTATTCGCCATACCGGCTTTTCTCTATCCCAGCCATTTTCCAGCCAAATCTGTTCAAACCATGTCTTACCGGATCTTTTTATTTCCCGGGTTTTATCATAAATACGAACTAATAAAGGCTTACCTCTTCCTATGCTAAATCCTGTTAACTCTCTGCCTTCGCTATATTCGCATATAACTTCGTGCTTAGCTCTACTTTTAGCCTTAGTGACAAATTTCTCTTTATCATCCGGGTAGAAAGGGAACTCGTCTTCATCTAGGCATATATCTACTCTGGATATCCTAGTTCCCAAAACGTTAACTCTGAAGTGATTAAACCACTCCCGAAATCGTCTGTAAGCCTCTTTGTATCCATACGACCATAAGAAACCCGAAGATAACTTAACCCAAATATCTGGATTCTGATATGTAGGTTTCTCAGAAAATCCCAAGACAAAGTCTTTACAAGTCAACCTGTAAGCATAGAAAGGCATTCCACTTTTTTCTACAATTAAAGCAACTCCATTTATATGTAATGTTCTAGCTAAACCTAATTGTTGGCCTTCCTCTTTTAAGGCTTTTAGATGACCTAAGAATGGGCTAAACTCTTTGTGGTAATTCTCAATGTCCAGGCCAAATTCTAAAGTATCAATGCCTGCACATAGCATTCTATATATCACCCCTTACCGTTCTGTAATTAGCGACCAGCATGTTATTTATTAGCTGGTCGCTAACCCTTTCCCGTAAGTGGGGAGAGGGGCCTACAGCAAGGTTCTTAAGGGGTGGCTGCCCGGCGTTAGAATATTTTGTTGCGGCCGGCTGGCGCATGTCAAGGGTGGCCCTAACGGGCCATGGCTTCGCCACTGACGCCCTTGACATGCTTGCCGGCCGCAACGAGTAGCAACTAAGCCGGTCAGCCCCCCGAGGCGTGTGCTAAATCCTTGCTTGCTATGGTTCGATACCTTTCTCCTCGAAAGTAAAATCCCCATCACTAAACTTTTTACCTTTACGCTGAACAGTAACTATTTCCCCATCTAATACAAAATACTTAGGAGAATTAAATACCTTACCGCATATAAGACAATGCCAATGACGATGCACAATACCACCGCAAACAGGACATCTAGCAACATCACGACTACTCATTTAAGCCATCCTCCTATACCTTTATAAAGTCTTCCACTTTGCAAGCTCTTCGGCTTAGCACACGCCTTTCTCCATGTTAGCAAGCCGGAGCAGTTGGCCCTGGTGGTTGCGAGAGGGTCTTCTCTAATGCTTCCTTAAGCTCTTGCAACTTATTCCTAAGCTTCCGTTCGATAGTATGTTGAACGGCTTTAGATCTGTTCAGTTGTTTGAAGTAATATTCGATTGTTTCTATTGTTCCAATGAGCTCTTTAGATATCATCATGTCATTTTCTCCAGTTAACTTATTGCTAATTTCATTACCGTCTTGATTATATCATTTTTGTTTTTCACGTGCAAGAGGATTTTAACGAATTGCGTATAATATTAACAAGTAAGGGTTAAACTTTTAGGGAAGGAATGCATAGCATGGAAACTTTAGGGAAATTTAATCCGATTGATGAAACCGTTTCTGAAAATGAGCTTTTACAGGATACATCTCATAATGAAGGTCATACTGACGAGGAACCTAATTACTACCGATACTTAGGGCAGAAAATAAGGGCTGCTAGAAATGAAGCCGGTCTTACCCAAGCGGAACTGGCTTCTTATCTTGGTATTACCCCTACGGCACTAAACTACTATGAAGCGGGAAAAAGACAAGTACCTATACACATTCTAGAAACTATTGCCTTGATACTAGGAAAACCCATTCATTACTTTCTTGGCCCAGATGTGGAAATCGAAACTATTACTAGGAATACGATATTAAATGCACTTTCTAAGTTAACCGATGCAATCTATTTACCATGTTATTGGGAAATAGACAGAAATGGCCGATTTAACTCGCTCGACTTTCCTCCTCCCATAATCCCTTTTCCTAAAGAAATTGCTCAAGATGCTCAATTTGCAGTCCGTGAAAAGGCAGTCGGGGACAAATTTAGGTATTATCTTTGCAAGTATTATAAGGGACAACCTCGTAGAAAATTCCCCTTCTTACCTTTAGGACGACCAACTATCGTTTATAAGCCTCCTTCTGAGGAAGCTCTCGTAATTGCGGAAGAATCGGAGCCTGAAGATATGCTAAAAACAGGAAAGTATGACCCCCAATGGCGAATATGTCATTTCAAAGATGTTGTTCCATATCGCCATGCTTCCCAAGGAGAAGACCCTAGGCTAAAAAATCTAGTAGCCATAATTGTAGCTAAAGTAGAGCCATTACCCGAGTAAGTAACATGATTTTCTATTTGTAATGTTTATGCAGGATTACCAGTATCAACCTGACAGTTTCCCATGGCTACGGCGCCGGTAGGGACCCTGCTTCCCTTCCCGGCGCCGTAGCCATGGAAGAGAAGTCTTTATTCTTCAAACATCTTTCAAACCAACTCTTAGAAATACAGCGATATTAGCTGTAACTAATCGTTTTAGTCCCCAGGCGGAATTCCTTGTTTTTCAATACTTTGCGCTATAGACCATTCCGTCCAAAACCCTATTATTATTCGTTTTGCCTCCCTCAAAATCCGGTGGGGCTCACACCCCGTGCGGGTTCGACTCCCGCCTTCGGCACCAGTAGGAAAATCAAGGGTTCCAGCGGATTTACCCCCTTCACGAAATCCGGTGTGGCTGAAGGGGGTTTTATTATGGGCAAACTCGCCCGTATTCGCTCTAAGCCCGTAGAAGTTGACCTAGAGGAGGCTGTGGAAGAGTTTCTCCACAGCAGGCGGGCCGACGGCGTAGCTGAGCGCACTCTTGACGACTACCGCTACCACGTGGAAGCCTTCCTCAAGGCCAATCCCAATATCACCACCTATGAGGCCCTGCAGAAAGCCGTTATACGCTACTTCAGCCAGCCCTGTTCTCCTGGGTATAGAAACATCAGGCTGCGCTACCTCAAGGCCTTTTTCAACTGGTGCGTATCGCAGGGCTACCTTCCCGCCAACCCTGTGGCAGGGATAAGGCCAGCGAAGGAAGACTTGAACCGCATAAGGCACGTGCCCTTGGAGGCCCTGAAGAAGCTGCTCAATGCGCCTGACAGGAAGACCTACGCAGGCCTGCGGGATTACTGCCTGCTGCTGGTGCAAATTGACACCGGAGCAAGGCCCGGTGAGCTGTTCCAGGTGCGGCCCGCTGACCTAAACCTCGAAGCCCGTGAACTGTACATACGCCCGGAAATTGCTAAGACCCGTGTGGGAAGGACCCTGGTCCTCTCACCCCTCACGGCCCAGGCCCTAGCGAAATTCCTTAAAGTGCGGCCACAGTGGTGGGGTGGAGACGTGCCCTTGTTTGCCACCGAAAACGGGAGACCACTAGACCGCGGGCAGTGGGCAGCAAGGGTGAGAGAATACTGCTCACAAGCAGGTGTAAAGGTCACGCCCTACGGCCTGCGGCACACCTTTGCTATTGAGTTCCTCAAAGCGAGCAATGACCCCTTCGCCCTGCAGCGCATATTAGGCCACAAGGACCTCACCATGACCCGCAGGTATATCCGCTATGTGCAGGATGACATCCGCGAAGCCCACGAGAAAGCCTCACATGTGGCAAAGCTGCAGCAGCTAGGCAAGAGAGCTAACCGCAAGCTGTAAAACGGCCCTCTAGAAGGCGCTATAAGCCCACGAAGAAGGCCGGGCAGGTACCTTATGTATTTGATACTCTAAAAGTTGACCAGATGATCAGCGAAAAGTTGACCACCCTG
>NZ_JAKKUR010000012.1 GCF_021890735.1 Thermanaeromonas sp. | reverse complement strand
ACCAGTGAGATAGGTCTTTTCCGGCTTACCAGCGAAAGCGGGATAGGCTCAGGCTTAAGGAGAATAGAGGCGGTAACTGGCCGGGCTGCCCTGCAATTAGTAGGACGTGAACGGGCAGAGCTGGAGGAAGTAGCGGGCTTGCTAAAGGTACCTCCTGGGGAGGTAGCCCGGCGTTTGGAAGCCTTACTAGGGCAGCTTAAGGAAATGGAAAGGGAGATAGCTTCCTTACGTCACAGGGTTGCTTCCTATGAGGTAGATAGATTGTTGGCCCAGGTTAAAGAAGTTGCCGGGGTGCGGGTGCTTCCGGCCAAGGTCCAGGTGGCCGATATAGAGGCCTTGCGGGAAATGGCAGATCTCGTACGGGACAAACTCGGTTCAGGTGTAGTGGTTCTGGGTTCTACCAGCAACGGGCGGGTAAATTTTGTAGCCATGGCGACTAAAGATGTAGTGGCTAAGGGTATACATGCGGGTAATTTGTTGCGCGAAGTAGCTCGCATCGCAGCTGGGGGCGGAGGAGGGCGGCCGGACATGGCTCAAGCTGGCGGAAAGGATCCGGCTAAGCTAGATCAGGCCCTGGCCCACGTGTTACAAGTAATAGCAGAGCAGCTTGGGGCCTCTGGCGCGGAAAGGGGCAGGTAACCATGCAGGAAACCATGATGTTTGAAATGGAAAAAGAGGAAAAAATACGGGTGAGGGAAGTATTACAAGAGGTCAAGGCAGCTCTGGAAGAGAAGGGGTATAACCCTATTAATCAGCTTGTGGGGTATCTTCTTTCCGGGGACCCGGCTTATATTACGAGCCATAAAGGAGCTCGTAACCTTATCCGCCGGGTAGAAAGAGATGAGATTTTGGAGGAATTACTCAAGAACTATTTAAAGGAGGATAAATAACTTTATGGCCCTCTCAGATTCAGAGCTGATTATAAATCTTTATACCGAGGGCGAACAGTTTTTCGACCTCCTAAAGGCCGCCATCCGTGACTGGCAAAATTCCCCCTGGGACCATGAACGTCGGCGCGCCGGCTATGCCACGGAACTTTACCAAAGGGGACTTAACATCCTCCGGGCGCATTTGGAGGAGACCAGGGCCAGAGCGGAAGGGGGTTATTTTACAGAAGTAGACAGCAAGATGCTTTCTAAAGCGGAAGACCGCCTGGCTTATTGGGAAAAGAAGCTGGCTGAGCTTATTGGTTCTTAAAGCCTGGTGCTGATGCTCGGGCTTTTTTTGTTGGCTTTAAGAAGGTGTTTTTCCTTGAAGTATGTGGAACTAGGGAGGACAGGGATAAAGGTTTCGCGTCTCTGCTTAGGCACTTTACCTTTGGGACCCCTTCAAGCGCACCTTGATGTTAAAGCTGGAGCCCGGGTTATACGGGCAGCCCTGGAATTAGGCATCAATTTCTTAGACACTGCTAAAATCTATGGAACCTACCCTTATATACGAGAGGCACTTAAGGGATGGCCTGGGCCTGTGGTCTTGGCCACTAAGTCTTATGATTATACCCGGGAGGGGATGAGGGAAAGCTTGGAAGAAGCCCGCCGGGCCTTGGACCGGGAGGTTATAGATATTTTCCTTCTGCACGAGCAAGAATCAGAACAAACCTTGGCTGGTCATCGGGAAGCCCTAGATTTTTTGTTAGAGGCTAAGGCCAAAGGTTTGATCAGAGCAGTAGGAATTTCTACCCATGCGGTAGCTGCCGTTCGGGCAAGTCTTAAGGTGAAGGAGATCGACGTTGTTCATCCCTTGATTAACATGGAAGGATTAGGGATATTAGATGGTACGCGGGAGGAAATGCTGGCGGCTGTAAAAGAAGCTTTTTTAGCCGGGAAAGGCATATATGCCATGAAGGCTTTAGGCGGGGGTCATCTGGCGGGTAGAGCTCAGGAGGCTTTGACCTTTGTGTTAAATTTACCTTTTGTCCATTCCGTAGCCGTGGGTGTGCAGTCCGTGGAAGAGGTTATAGCAAACGTGGCCTGGACCCTTGGTGAAGAGGTACCGCCTGAAGTCTTAAGAAAAATAAAAAATAAAAAGCGGAGGCTGCATATAGAAGAATGGTGCCGGGGGTGCGGCTCCTGCGTTGAGCGGTGCCCCCAGGGTGCTTTAAAATTAGAGAAGGGCAGAGTGGTAGTGGACGAGGACCTGTGCATACTTTGCGGGTATTGTGCCAGTTCTTGCCGGGATTTTTGTCTTAAGGTGGTTTAAAGGCTTTGCGTATAATGGGTTTAGATGTGGGCGAAAAAAACATAGGTGTGGCAGTAAGCGACCCCTTGGGATGGACGGCCCAAGGTGTTACCACCATTAGAAGACGGGGCAAGCTGGAGGAAGATCTTGAAGCAATTCTGAGGTTAGCCAAAGAATATCGTGTGGAGCGTGTAGTGGTAGGACTTCCGCGCAATATGAACGGGAGTTTGGGCCCCCAGGCCAGGAAGGTATTGGAGTTCATTGAGGCTTTAGAGGAACGGTTACAACTACCGGTGGTGCCCTGGGATGAGCGCCTTACTACTTCGGCTGCCGAAAGAGTGCTTATTACAGCCGACCTTTCCCGGCGGCGCAGGAAGAGCGTCATCGACCGTCTGGCGGCAGTATTGATCCTTCAGAGTTATCTTGACTGCCAGCAGCAGAATAGGTTATGATAAGGCCAACCCTAAAAAATTTGAGGTGAGGATATGGCTGATCAAGAAACTACCATTTTATTGGAAGATGAGGAAGGGCAGGAGCACGAGTTCCTAGTGGTAGACATTTTGGAGTTAGACGGAGAACAGTACGTGATCCTTCTTCCGGTAGAGGAGATGGGAGACGAGGCTTTAGTGTTGAAGGTTGGGTGGGATGAGGAAGGTAAGGAAGTGTTGTACGAAATAGAAAGCGAGGAGGAATGGGAGAGGGTAGCAGAAGCCTGGAGAAAGCTTCAAGAAGGAGAAAATATTTGGGAAGATATTTAGGGAAAGATAGTTTGGCAAAAAACTGACGAAGGGAAATAAGACCCGCTACTCTTAAAGAGCGGGTCTTTTTATTGTGGTTAGGCTTGACAAGTCTTGTGTAATATCCTAATATAAATCCCAGTAAATCAATTAAATTACTCAATTTACCCATTTTATTCATTCTAACATATAGAAAACTTTAGGGAGGCAAGCTCGATGAGGTCTCCTGAAGAACTCAAGGCTGGCGGGCTTATCCCCCAGCGGCAAAAAAGGATGGTGACCATCCGGTGTATGGCTCCTGGCGGACGACTTACTTCTCAAAGGCTACGGGCCATAGCTGATGTGGCCGATAAGTACGGCCGAGGGATAGTGCATCTTTCCGTGCGCATGTCGCCTGAGATTTTATATGTGAAACTAGAAGATGTAGAAGCTGTTACTCGGGAACTGGCGGCTGCTGGACAAAGGTTGGCTTCCTGTGGAAAACGGGTGCGGGTACCCACTGCCTGTGGTGGATGCGAATATAACCCCAATGGCCTGGTAGATACCCAAAGATTGGCCCAAGAAGTAAACGAGCGTTACTTCGGCTGGGATCTCCCCCACAAGTTTAAGATTTCTTTCTCCGGCTGTCCAACTGATTGTATGCGGTCCCGGGAAAACGATCTAGGTTTTCAAGGAGAAGTAGAGCCGGCCCTAGACCCCAATAAATGCAATGGCTGCGGATTATGTGTAGAGGTGTGTCAGGAGGGAGCCCTTTATCTAAAGGATAATCTGCCTTGGCGGGATCCTGGTCGTTGCTTAGGTTGTGGCGACTGTCTTCATAGCTGCCCTACGGATGCCCTTACAGTCGGTAGGTGTGGTCATGCTGTGTATGTGGGTGGAAAGCACGGCCGACACCCCCACGTGGCCTATCCTATAGCCTCCCTCGTTCCTGATGAATTAATATTCCCGGTGATCGAAACGGTAATCCATTGGTATCGGGAGCATGGTCAGCCTGGAGAGAGGATAGGCGATACTATAGACCGGGTGGGGATCAATATTTTACGCCGCGCCCTTAAACCAGTCATTGGACAGTATCTGCTCTCCCACGTTGACCTAGAAAAGCCAAGGTGGCAGAGTGTCTTTTACCGCGGGGTAGCAGCTACCTTCCCTGCTTATGAAGATTAAAATGCCATTAATGGAAATTTCATTTTAGGCAGGTGAGAAGAGATGCTTCCTGCACCGAGTATTTCTTTAGACCTGCGGGGAACCCCCTGTCCTATGAATTTTGTACGTACTAAACTGGCCTTAGAAGATTTGGAGGCCGGGCAGGTGCTGGAACTTTTACTGGATCCCGGAGATCCGGTTCGCAACATTCCTCGTAGCGTAAAGGAGGAAGGGCATCGCGTTTTATCTGTGGAGAACCTGGGCGGGGCTTTCCGGTTGCTTATAGAAAAGGTGGGTGAGTGAACCCCAAAGTAATTAAGGAGGGGTGGAATTATGCCTTCTGTTTCCGTATATATTCCTACTCCTTATCGGAGCTTAACCGGTGGCCGAGCTAACGTAGTGGTGGATGCGCATACAGTGGACGAAGTACTGACCAAACTTATTGAGCTTTTTCCGGAACTCCAAGAAAGGATATTTAATCCTCAAGGAGATATACACGAACACCTAAACGTGTTCGTGAACGAGGAAGAGATTCGCAGTCTACAGGGGAAATCTACTCCCTTAAAGGAAGGGGACCAAGTAGCTATAATCCCTGCTATGGCTGGAGGTAGCAACTTAACCCCTGAACAAGTTGAACGTTATAGCCGACATATCCTTCTTCCTGAGGTGGGTGGAAAAGGGCAGGAAAAGTTATTGAATTCCAAGGTGCTTATCGTCGGTGCGGGCGGGTTAGGATCGCCCGCAGCTTTATACCTGGCGGCTGCCGGCGTGGGGACTCTGGGGCTGGTGGATTTTGACCGGGTAGACCTTTCCAACTTACAGCGGCAGATACTACATCATGGCCACGATGTGGGTCGTCTGAAGGTGGATTCCGCCCGCGAGGCCTTGTTCGATATAAATCCAGAGGTGAAGGTTGTAACCTATCCTTTCGCTTTAAGTGCAGCCAACGCTTTAGAGGTTATTCAGCCCTATGATTTAGTGATAAACGGTTGTGATAATTTCTCCACCCGCTACCTACTAAGCGACGCCTGTGTTCTTTTGCAGAAGCCCCTCGTGGATGGGAGTATCTTTCGTTTTGAAGGCCAGGTTACGGTATTTTTACCCGGCCAAGGGTGTTACCGTTGCCTTTATCCTGCCCCGCCACCGCCTGGAAGTGTCCCTTCCTGCGCTGAAGCAGGGGTTTTAGGGGTTCTTCCCGGGCTCATAGGGGTTATTCAAGCTACGGAAGCTTTAAAAATCCTTCTTGACTTGGGTTCTTCCCTGGCTGGAAAACTTCTTTTCGTGGATGCCCTTACCATGACTTTCCGGCAGTTCCGTATAGCCCGCAACCCTTCCTGTCCCGCTTGCGGGGATAATCCGGAAATAAAGGAGTTAAGGGATTATGGAGAAGAGTACTGCTTGGGGAGGCCCGGGGCAGGGGAGGAGGGAGCGAGGAATCTTCCCGAAGCCTTTTCCCAAGCGTCTATGTGAGATCTCCATAACCCTTTGTGCCTCGCAAACTGGCTCCCTTAGAGAGTATCTGGCTATATTCTCCCGGGGGTGAAGTTGTACTAAAGGGGGATTTTGGGTGGGCAAAGTAGCCTTAAGCATCTTGGAAACCATAGGCCAGACCCCCCTGGTGCGCCTAAACAGGCTCCCCGGGCCAGAGGCGGCACAAATTCTGGCCAAGATTGAGGCCTTTAACCCCGGTGGCAGTGTTAAAGACCGGATCGCCTTAGCCATGGTAGAAGATGCCGAAAGAAGGGGGTTGCTGCGGCCTGGGGATACTCTGGTGGAGGCTACTAGCGGTAACACAGGGATAGGGTTGGCAGTAGTAGCAGCGGCCAAAGGATATCGGCTGGTGTTAACTATGCCTGAAAACATGTCCCTGGAGAGGCGGAAACTTTTTACCTGGCTGGGGGCAGAGGTGATCCTTACACCGGCCATAGAAGGAATGTCTGGCGCTGTTTTCGCGGCGGAAGAACTGGCGCGCACTAAGGGTTATTATTTGTTGCGTCAATTCACTAACCCCGCCAACCCCGCCATCCACCGGCTTACCACAGCCCAGGAAATCTTGGATGTGGTAGGTAACAAGGTAGATGCTTTTGTTGCTGGGGTGGGAACAGGGGGTACCCTGACAGGGGTAGGTGAAGTACTAAAGGAGAGGGTGCCCGGCGTCCAAATTATAGCTGTTGAACCTGCAAAGTCTCCAGTCTTGTCGGGCGGGCGGCCAGGAATTACCCGCATACAAGGGCTGGGCGCTGGCTTTATTCCTGGGGTGTTGAACAGAGGCATTATTGACCGGGTGATCACCGTAGGAGACGAGGAGGCCTACGATATGGCTCGGAGGCTGGCCCGTGAAGAAGGGATACTGGCTGGCTTTTCTTCCGGTGCCGCAGCTTATGCAGCTATAAAGGTGGCCCGTGAGCTAGGTCCAGGTAAAACAGTGGTTACGGTTTTTCCAGACACTGGAGAACGCTACCTAAGTTTAATGGATGTTCCTGAGCCCAGGAGGTATGGAACATGAAACTGCGGCGGGAATTAGTAGAAGAAATGATCGCCCATGCCCAAAATAACCTACCTAATGAGGCCTGCGGTATACTGGCCGGCACAGGGGGAGAGATTTTAGCCTTTTACCCGGCGACAAATGCTGAACATAGTCCTACCCGGTATACTATAGATCCCCAAGAACTTTTCCGCATATTCCGGGAAGTGGAAAGTAAGGGTTGGGAAATAATGGGAATATTTCATTCCCACCCTGTTACCGAAGCCTACCCATCACCTACTGATGTACGTCTCGCTTTTTATCCCGAAGCCCTCTACTTTATCCTTTCCCTTCGAGATCCATTACAACCTGTACTACGGGCTTTTTGGATTGTAGATGGTGACGTTAGGGAGGAGCCCTTGAAGATTTTATAGCTTCTTACCCCTTCAATAGTAAGCACTATAGTCTAATAAACAAAGGTATTGGTAACTGAGGGTAACTAAAGACACTAAATGTAAGCGAGAGGTTTGAATATGAATATTGAAATAATATTTTAAAAAGGGGGTGGCAGCTATAAGTTGGGTGTTCTGGGCTTTGTTAGCCATGATATGCTGGGGATTGGGGCCTATCTTCGCCAAGCTAGGATTGGTGAAGAGCGATCCTTTCAGTGCCTTGTTAGCGCGTACTCTGGGGGTATTCGTTGTGCTTGTCTTATGGGGGGCGGCCACGGCCGGGTTGGGAAATCTTAAAACCTTTGACGCGCGCACCTGGGCGTTGCTCATAGCGGAAGGGCTAGCCGCGTCCGTGATCGGGCATTTCGCTTATTTTAAGGCCCTGCAGGCAGGCAAGGTTTCCTCGGTAGCTCCGATAGTAGCCTCCTACCCTGTGCTGGCCCTGCTCCTGGCCGCTTTACTGCTCGGCGAAAAAATCACCCTAATGCGGGGGATCGGAGCAGGTTTAATTGTTCTCGGTGTGTTTTTAGTACAAAGGTTTTAGTTGAGTTGCTATGAGCCATTTAACCTGGGCTTCAGGTCGCTTGAAGGTTACGAAGCAACCCCTTTGCCCGGTTGTTAGCAGTTAATTGATTTGTTACACTATATACTGGGCGACTAAATATTCCCTCTCCTGCTTTATGCAGGTAAGTATTTAGGCCCCCTGTCGCCCTGTCCCAAGGCAAATTAAACCTAGAAAGGAGGGGAAGGCCTGGTCTGGGGGCCGGCTTGACTGATAAAATGCGCTGTCCCTTTTGTGATGTACCCATGAAGGAAGTGGAACGGCGGGGGGTCTTGATTGATGTTTGCCCTGAGTGCCGGGGTGTATGGCTGGACCGGGGCGAGCTAGAAAAGCTCTTGGCTACAAACCCTGATCACGTGGAAAATCCCCCACCGCAGCAGTACCATCACCATAAGAAGCGCCGGAACTTCCTGGAAGAAATCTTTGATTTCGATTTCTTTGATTAGAATACGGTATCCGGAACATTCGCTGGTATCCTGCCGGTTAACGGGGGAATAATTATGAGAAAAGGACCCCGTGAAGGCAGGGATGGGCTTGAAAACAAACGGCCAGACTATTGGCAGAATAAGGGTTTTAAAGATCATTTTAGGTGTTTTCACCTTAGGTGCTTTGGGTTTTGGTCTTTTCGGTTTACCGTGGCTAACAGGCAGGATTTACCCAGGAGTATATGCCGGGAGCCTGTATTTAGGTGGCTTTTCCCTGGAGGAGGGGCGTCGGGCCCTGATCAGGGAAGCCCTTGAGGAGGCCACCCGGCCTGTAAAATTGATATGGGGGGACCGGGTGCTCATTACTACCTACGGAGCCTTGGGGGTGACCCTGGATGTGGAGGCTACCCTGGCCCAAGCCTGGGCAGTGGGCCGGTCAGGGTCTTGGTGGCAGGGATTGGGTTTCCTCTGGCTTGGTAGAAGGCATGAAGTAGAGGTGGTGTATAGATACGATAAAGATAAAGGTCTTATAGAGCTTGAACATTTGGTAGGGGCCCTACGCCAAAATCCGCAGGATGCCAGTTTAGAGGTAGACTCTCAAGGGAAAATCCAGGTGGTCCCAGCCCATGAGGGGTGGATGGTAGATATTGAAGAACTATGGGCCGCGTTAAAGACATCCGGGACCTGGTATTCCGGGGAAGCTATAAAGATACCAGTAGTAAGGCTAATGCCGGCGGTTACTACTGAGGAGATAGTTCGGCGGGGGATAACCAGGCCGGTGGCCAGTTACCGTACCTTTTTTAACCCGGCCGAGGAGAACCGGGCCCATAATATACGGCTGGCTGCTCAGGCCCTGGATGGTATATGGGTAGCCCCAGGGGCAGAAATATCCTTTAACGAGATAGTAGGGCCCAGAACCCCGGAACGGGGTTACGTGGAAGCCCTGGTTATCGAATCCTTGGAATTCGCTCCTGGCATAGGTGGTGGGGTTTGCCAAGTATCCACTACCCTCTACAATGCAGCCCTCCGGGCCGGGCTTACGGTGGTAGAACGGCAACCCCATGGTCTAAGCGTAAGTTATGTCCCTCCAGGTTTAGACGCCACCGTAGCCTATGGGCTTATCGATCTTAAGCTTCGTAACGATACTCCCTATTGGTTTTGGCTTAAGGCCGAGGCTTTAGAGGATAACCTGGCCTTTACCTTTTATGGACCTCAACAAGCTCCTTCTATAGAAGTGACGGCTGAAGTACTTAAGGAGATCCCTACTCCTTGTAAAGTTATAAAAGATGCTCGTCTTCCCTTGGGGCGCATGATAATAGAAAAAGAGGGTCAGCCGGGTTTTAGCGTGCGTGTTAAGCGCCGTTGGCGGGAAGGAGGAAAGGTATGGGAAGAAGTTGTATCCCAGGATTATTATCCTCCTTTACCTAAAGTAGTTCGCCTGGGGACAGGGCAACCGGAGGAAAAGCTTAAGCAGTCTGGCTAGCCTTAAGGGAAAAAGGTAAAAAAGCTGGCAAGCCTCTTCCCCTCCTGCTATAATGGGGGTGGAAAGAGGAGATACCCCATGGAGCAATTTCCAGAATTCGGGAGAAAGCTGTCCGGTGTTAAGACGCTGCGGCCTGAAATAAGCCTCCTTAGCTTGGTTATAGTTTTGGTTCTCCTTGTTTCCGGTTGGTGGCAGGCCAGTTTTGCTACTTCGGTACACCGAGGGACCACCTTGGTCAAGGTTACCATCCCGCCCGGTGCTACGGCCCGTGAAGTTGGC
Source organism: Thermanaeromonas sp. (assembly GCF_021890735.1). Taxonomy (GTDB): domain Bacteria; phylum Bacillota; class DSM-521; order Neomoorellales; family Neomoorellaceae; genus Thermanaeromonas. The sequence goes on along the minus strand of NZ_JAKKUR010000012.1, from coordinate 33,005 downwards.
GAGATCCTTGAGTCTCGTGGAGTGATAAAGAGCGCCCTAGCTTTTCGTTTGTCTGCCCTATGGTACGGGGTAGATCAGCAGCTAAAACCCGGAGTGTACCAGTTGCAACCCGGTGCTAATTTAAAGTACCTTCTTGACCAATTGGTGGCCGGGAAGGTTTGGGAAGAGGAGTTTACTATCCCAGAAGGGTATACTTTAAAACAGATCGCCCAGCTACTGGAAGCTAAAGGCTTGATGACCCAGGAGGAGTTCTGGCAAGCCGTATCTAAGCCTTATGACTATGAATTCTTAGCTGGTATATCCCCTGGTCCTAAATACTTAGAGGGCTTTCTGTTTCCAGATACTTATCGGGTAGCTGTAGGGGACAAGCCCGAGAATATAATACGCAAGATGTTAGATCGTTTTCAGGAGGTATATAGTGAAGTTAGCCGCCACCGGGCTCCAGGGTTAGAACTTAACACTCTTCAGGTGGTGACCTTGGCCTCTTTGGTGGAAAAAGAAGCTAAGCTTGATGCGGAACGCCCCCTTATTGCCGGGGTTTTCTTGAATAGGCTTAAAAAAGGAATGAAGCTAGAATCCTGCGCTACAGTTGAATACTTGCTAGAAGAACCCAAGCCGGTATTGACTTATCAGGATCTAGAGATTGACTCGCCCTATAATACATACCGGGTGTTCGGTCTGCCCCCAGGACCTATTGCTTCTCCAGGTAGAGCTTCCTTGCTTGCGGCCCTTAATCCGGCTCCCACTGATTATCTTTATTTTGTGGCCCGCCCTGATGGCTCCCATGAGTTTAGCCGCACCCTGGAAGAACATAATGCAGCTATCAGCCGCTACCAGTCCCAAAAATAATTTTTCCTTATTAAATAACTTTGCCTGTGAGGAGTTCTAATTTATTTTGTCCTGTCATTAATTGATTTTATAGGGACCACAATTTTTTTAAATTATTTTTTAATCATAGCAGGAATTTCCTTATATATGTCGAAATATAATATAGGCATTGTGATTGTAGACACAAGCTAAATAAAACCGTTGTCTCTATAACTTACGTATCTGTTTTCCCTTTCATTAATCTACACCAAAACAAAATAAAATTATACCGAAGAGAACCTATAGAGCAAAGCCCTATGAGGCATAAGGCCGAAGAAAGGAGGGAGATAAATAAAATATTGCATTTGGGGCTTAAAAATTAGGTGCTCAGCAAGGCATTTTAAACTAAGGAGGAGGGGGAGTATATGACGCAGGGAGGCCAAGGGGGCCAGATCACCGTTACTTAAAACCGAAGACTGGTGGGCAGTATGGATAGGTGGTTTTATCTTTCTTTTGGGCTTGCTTAAAGTGGCGGGCCTCGATATCATTGGCTGGGTAGTAAAAACTAATATATGGCTAGATATAGCCAAGGCCTTATCGCCAGTCTCAGATGTGTATAAGGGGTTACCTGGGATTGTCTCCCTCATTTTGACCTATGTTTTCATTACAGTGTTATTGAGCATCGGCGTCGCTGCCATGGGTGGTAATGTAGGCCGCTTTATCGCTGGATTTACTATTATCTTTTGGATCACCTATTTTTGCTGGATGCTAGGGCATTACGCCTTCATCGCAGTTACCCCCGACCAATATGCCAAATACAATATTAATTGGTCCTTAAGGCTTACAGGAGAGGCCGGATTTATCATAGCCCTCATCATAGGTCTCCTTATTGGTAACTTCTGGCCCGGGTTGGCCAGGTATCTTCAGGAGGCCACTAAACCGGAATGGTTTGTAAAGACGGCCATTGTCATCTTGGGCGCCAAAGTGGGTATGTATGCCCTTCAATCTACAGGTTTAGCCGCTCAAGTAGTATTCCGAGGCTTATGCGCCATTATCGAAGCCTATCTTATTTATTGGCCTTTGGTGTATTTCATCGCCCGTAGGTACTTCAAGTTTACTCCGGAATGGGCAGCACCATTGGCCTCGGGTATCTCCATCTGCGGTGTTTCAGCGGCTATTGCCACCGGTGCGGCCATCAAGGCCCGCCCGATAGTACCTGTGATAGTATCGTCGCTAGTCATTATCTTTGCAGTAGTGGAACTTTTGATACTCCCCTTTGTGGCGCAGGCCTGGCTTTATAAGGAGCCCATGGTGGCGGGGGCCTGGATGGGGCTGGCGGTTAAGACTGATGGTGCTGCGGCTGCCAGCGGAGCGATGGTAGATGCTTTAATCCGGGCTAAAGCAGCTACGGCTTTAGGGATCAAGTGGCAAGAAGGCTGGATGCTCATGGCCACCACTACAGTAAAGGTGTTTATCGATATCTTTATCGCTATATGGGCTTTCATTCTGGCCATTATCTGGGCCTGGAAGATAGAGGGGCGCGAAGGGGAAAAGGTTTCTGCTGCGGACATCTGGGTGCGCTTCCCCAAATTCGTGCTAGGTTATGCAGCCCTTTTCCTACTGGTGCTGCTTATTGGCTCTAGTGCGAGTAAAGATACTCTAAAGCTACTCAGTGCTGGAGTAGGTCAAGCGGATACTTTCCGGGGGATTTTCTTTGCCCTGACCTTCTTTACTATCGGTTTGATGTCCAACTTTAAGAAGCTTAGGGAAGAGGGCATGGGACGGCTAGCTTTAGTGTACCTTGTATGTCTGTTCGGGTTCATTATTTGGATAGGGCTTATAATTTCCTGGTTGTTCTTCCACGGAATAACTCCGCCTTCGGCGGCATAATGGGGGGTCGGTTTATGGCGCAGGGGAAACCCTTACCCGAGCAAGAACAATGGTTTGACCTTCTTCCTGTAGAAAAGAGACTTATAAGTTATAGTTTGGGGTTAGGGCTAGTATTGCTTGTTTTATTAGTCTGGGTGAGCCATACGGCACTATAAGGCGGGTGTACAGCCCCGGGGGATGCCCGGGGCAATTTTTTATATAGGCTTTTTAATTATACCGTAATTTCTTTTATTCATAGCAGGATTTTTGGCTCGAACGTCGAAATATATCTTAGTTGTTATAGCAAGGAACTTTTAGTTAAAAAGAAAAACGTACTTGCTATAACGAAAACGAAACGGAGCAAAAGAGGTGGAACTTTGATGTTTCTAGTCAATGTAGACCAAGAAAAATGCAGCGGGTGCGGCGAGTGTGCTGCGGCCTGCCCGGCTCAGATCCTTTCTATGGCGGATGGTAAAGCGGAAGTCACAGGAGATCCAGTGGAGTGCCTGGGATGTGAAAGTTGTACTTCTGTGTGTCCTACTGGAGCTGTAACGGTACAGGAATACTAGCCCGAAGTACATGAAACCGGAATGTAGCTTTCAAGGAGGTGGCTTTGAGGGGAGTAGACCTAGACGGCATCCAGACAATAGTTTTTTAATTCAATCCGAAAGGCCTGGAGGTGAACTTTAAATGGCTAATGCCCAAACACCACGTGTGGACGAACTGGAAAAGGGTCCGTGGCCCAGCTTCGTAAAGGAGATAAAGCGGGCAGCGGAAAAACATCCATCGGCAGGCGACCTTTTGCGCCAGCTAGATTTATCATACGCTGAGAAAATCGGTCACTGGAAGCATGGTGGGATTGTCGGCGTCAAGGGTTACGGTGGCGGTGTAATTGGCCGTTATTCCGATAAACCCGAGGAGTTCCCTCATGTTAAGGAATTTCATACCATGCGTATAAACCAGCCCAGCGGTTGGTTTTACACCACTGAGGCTCTCCGTAAGCTGTGTGATATCTGGGATAAATATGGTAGCGGGTTGACTAATTTCCACGGCTCCACAGGAGATATTATACTGCTCGGCACTACCACAGGAAACCTCCAACCTTGCTTTGATGAGCTGAGTGACGCCGGCTTCGATCTGGGGGGGTCCGGTGGCGGCCTGCGTACGCCGAGTGCATGCGTGGGACCGGCCAGGTGCGAATTCTCCTGCATAGATACTTTGGATGTATGCCACAGTTTAACCCTAGAATTCCAGGATTTCCTCCACCGCCCGCAGTGGCCCTACAAGTTTAAAATAAAAGTTTCCGGTTGCGCTAACGATTGTGTAGCATCTATAGCCAGGGCTGATTTTGCCATCATTGGTACTTGGAAGGGCGCGATCCAGATAGATCAGGCCGCGGTGGCTGACTACGCGGATGCCGGATTGAATATCCAAGAAGAAGTGGTGGAAAAGTGTCCTACCGGAGCCTTGGCCTGGGACGGTGAAAAGAAGGAGCTTAAACTTAAGGCGGAAGACTGCGTCCGTTGTATGCACTGTATCAACAAGATGCCCAAGGCTTTGCGTCCCGGAGAACAAAGGGGTGCCACCTTACTGGTCGGTGGAAAGGCCACCATACTTAAGTCGGCCTTCCTGGGATGGGTTATCGTGCCTTTTATGGAGCTTAAACCTCCTTATACGGAGCTCAAAGACCTTCTTAGGAGAATCTTTGATTGGTGGGATGAAAACGGTAAGAACCGGGAGAGGATAGGCGAACTAATTTATCGCGTTGGGATGCGGACGTTCCTTAAGGCAGTAGGACTGCCTCCGGTACCGCAGATGGTATTCCGTCCGCGTGCCAACCCCTATGTTTTCTGGTGGCCTGAGGAGGTGAAGAGAAATGCCTAGGACCGATTTCGGACCTCCCCACTATATGGAGATGCTCCCGCCGGTCATAAAAAGGAATTATGGTCGTTGGAAGTACCATGAGATCTTGCGACCCGGTGTACTGAAGCATGTGGCGGAGAGTGGGGAGGAGATATACAGCATACGTGTGGGTTCGCCACGCCTGGTGAGCACCGATTTCATTCGGGAAGTGTGCGATCTAGCCGATAAATACTGCGATGGGTACGTACGGTTTACGAGCAGGCATAATATTGAATTTCTGGTGACCAAGAAAGAAAACATCGAACCGCTCATCCAGGAAGTAAAGGCCAAAGGTTGGCCGGTAGGCGGCACCGGTAATTGCTTGAGTAACATGGTACACACCCAGGGCTGGATCCACTGTCATACCCCGGCTACCGATGCCTCAGGTATAGTAAAAGCGGTAATGGATGAGCTGTACGAATACTTCGTGGAGGAGAAGCTACCGGCCAAACTGCGCATTTCCCTAGCGTGCTGTCTTAACATGTGCGGGGCCGTCCACTGCTCAGATATAGCTATCTTGGGTGTGCACCGCACACCCCCGCGGGTGGATCATGAACTTTTGGCCAAGGTGAGCGAGATCCCCACCGTTGTGGCCAGTTGCCCCACGGGCGCCATCCGGCCTAATCCTAAACTTAAGAGTGTAGAGGTTAACGAGGAGCGTTGCATGTACTGCGGGAACTGCTTCACCATGTCGCCGGCTATGCAGATTATGGATCCCGAGAACGACGGTGTCTCCATCTGGGTGGGTGGAAAGGTTTCCAATGCCCGCACGGCACCTATGTTCTCCCGGTTGGCCATTCCTTACCTGCCCAACAATCCACCGCGCTGGCCGGAAGTAGTGGAGGCGGTTAAGAAGCTGGTGGAGGTTTGGGCTACCCATGCCCGCAAGGGTGAAAGAATGGGCGAGTGGATCGAGAGGATAGGTTGGGAAACCTTCTTCAAGCTGGCAGATATTCCCTTCACTGATAAGCATATCGATGACTTCATCTTTAGCGTACCTACCTTTAGAACCACCACCCAGTTCCGGTGGTAGGATAAAGGCCCGTCCCGGTGTAGCTTTGCCGGGACGGGCAAGCTTAGATGCAATCAGGTAAAAAGGACGGGCTAACTTAAGAGGTAGCCAGGGGAGAAGGGAGGGCGAGAGATGGAGGGGATAGGTTATGTTATAGGAGTAGTGTTACCCTACGCTGCAGTTGGGGTTTGCTTGGCGGGCTCCCTTTATAAAATTTCGTTTTGGGCCCGGGCGCCTAAACATCTACACTGGGAGCTTTTTCCCTATCCCCGTACTACGGCAGGCAAACTAGAGGAAATGGTTGTTGAAGTCCTCACCCTGCGCAGTCTGTATACCTATAACCGCAGGCTATGGCTTCCCTCCCTTTTGATGCATTGGGGGATATACCTTCTGGCCTTATGGTTACTGGTACTTGTGACCGGTCTGCTTTCGGCCGGCTTCGCAGGTATGTTGGGGACTTTGGGAGGTATTTTGGCCGGGGCGGGTTCCTTGTGGCTCATATTCAGGAGGACAGGTGGAGACCTCAGGCAACTGTCTTCTCCTGTGGAATATCTAAATCTCCTCCTTATATTTCTTCTTTCATTTGGAGGTCTTATAACCGGCTTTCTTGGCAGTACGGCAGAGGTCAGGGAATACTTACTAGGTATATTAACATTTTCGCCAAGAGTCCCTACCAACCCCTTGTTCCTTTGGGAAATTTTACTTGGAGAACTATTTTTGATATATTTACCTTTTGGCCGTATGTTCCACTTTGCAGCTAAGTATTTTAGCTACCACCGGGTAAAGTGGGGTGAGGCGGATTGAGGAAAGTTTTTGATGATTACCGCGCCCTTTCGGATGAAATGCTAAGGAGCAATGAAGTCCGCGTCCCCCATTTCCTGGATGCGATGAAGAAGTCGCTGGACCGGCGTAGTAATTGGACCTTTTGGCTGCCCTATGTGCTCTCCCTGGATGTTTGTATGAAATGCGGCACTTGTGCTGAGGTATGCCCGGTATATATATCCAGCGGGCGCAAAGAGATATATCACCCTGCTGTGAGATCTGAATTGATCCGTAAGGTTTACCGGCGGTATTTTACCTGGCCGGGAAGGCTTTTCCCCGGGTTGGTAGGGGCGGAAGACCTGACGGAGGATAAGTTAGACGCCTTGGCCGAGAGCATATACCGCTGTACTGTTTGCCGCCGGTGCGCCTATGTCTGCCCGTTAGCCATAGATAACGGGCTCATTGTAAGGGAAGCCAGAAAAATTTTTGACGCCATAGGTATAGCACCCGATGAGTTAAAGGAAAAGGGTACCCGCAAGCAACTGGAGATGGGAAACGCGACGGGGACTCCGACGGCCGCATTTTTGGATATTATCGAGTTTTTAGAGGAGGAAATTGAAGACCAGAGAGGATATAAGATAAAAATACCTGTAGATAAAAAGGGTGCCGAATACCTCGTCATGCATAACGCAGGGGATTACTTGGCCTTTGCCGAAACAGTGATGGGAGCAGCGGAAATATTCCACGCGGCGGGAGTAGACTGGACCCTTAATTCGCCAGACACGGGGATCAATGATGCGGTGAATTACGGAGTATTTTTCAGCGATATAGAGTTTACCGAGGTACTGAAGGCGCAAATTAAAACCATTGTTAATCTCGGGGTAAAAACGCTGGTGGTAGGCGAATGCGGGCATGCCTTTGAGGCTTTTAAATATCTTATGTTAAGGCTTATCCCTCCCTCAGAAAGACCTTTTGAAGTGAAAAGCATTCTGGAACTTATAGACGAGTGGATCCGGGAGGGTAGAATAAAAGTAGACCCCGAGAAGAATCCGGAGCCCGTAACCTATCATGACTCGTGTAAGCTGGGGCGATTAGGCGGGCTTTATGAGGAGCCCCGCCGTATCCTTAAAGCCTGCTGTAAGGATTTCCGGGAAATGGAGCCCAACCGGGAGATGAGCTACTGCTGCGGGGGCGGTAGCGGATTTGCCATAATGACTAAAGGTGATTTTCTTAAATTCCGTATGGAGACTTATGGTAAAATTAAAGCCGAACAGCTTAAAGCTACGGGAGCCAGTATAGTGGCCTTGGCCTGCTCTAATTGTAAGGGCCAGTTCCGGGAGATTATAAACTATTACAAACTTCCCCTTAGGTTTGCGGGGATAAGCGAGCTGGTGGCTAACGCTTTGGTGAGGTAGGGGGATGGTTAAAGCGTTAGTAAAAATATTAAAGCAAGGAGGTATGCCTTATGCCGAAAATGGTGTTGGCGGGTATTGAAATTGAAGTGGATGAGGACGGGTTCATCCAGGACCCGGAAAAATGGAACGAGGAGGTAGCTAAAGCCCTAGCCGAGACGGAAGGAGTAACGGAGCTTACGGAAGATCACTGGAAGGTCATCAACTACCTGCGGCAGTATTACCAGCAATTTGGTATTGCTCCCATGATACGGAAATTATGCAAAGAGACAGGCTTTAGCCTTAAGCAGATCTACGATCTATTTCCTAGCGGCCCGGCCAAAGGGGCCTGTAAGATCGCCGGTCTGCCCAAGCCTACAGGGTGTGTGTAAACTACCAAATTGAGGCTAGCTGGGTTAACCACGGCTAGCCTCAATCATTTATTTCGTTTATTTTGTTGATATGTTAAAATTAGACCCGGGGGTTCTTCTATGGGCCTTTCGCAGGCGGAAAGGGAAGCCATTATGGATAGGGCCAGGGAGCGGGGTATAGATTTGGGGGAGGAACACTGGTATCTTCTAGAGTTAAGTTACGATTATTACCGGAAGCACAAGACCATTTGTACCCTGCGTACCCTTATGAAGCTTAGCGGGTGGGAAAAGAAGAAAATTTATAAGTTATTCCCGGGGAATCCCGTTGGAGAAATAAGCAAGATAACAGGGCTGCCCATGCCCAAAGAGTGCTAAAAGGAAGGGCTGGAATGAAGCAAAAAGAAAAAGAATTATCTTTTTGTTCCCGGCTCCTCAACGGCCCGTATCCCAGCCATGTAAAGGAACTGGCTTCAAGCCGTTATCCCCTGGAGATATACGAGGCCGGCCTTAAGGAAGGGGCTTCTGCCTTCGGGCCGGGCGGGTATCTTTCAATACCAGAGCTTCCCTCAGGGACTTCCTTAAGGCTCAGCCGCTACCCGGAGGTCTGGGCGGAGTCTCCCTTCATCCGCATTTTAGGTCCGGCAGGCGGGTGGATGAGCGCAGAAACCTTGGAAGCCTTGGCTGACCTGGCCGAACGGTACGGGCAGGGCTTGGTACATTTTACGACTGGCGGGACCCTAGAGATTTACACTACGCGAGAAAATATAGTACCTTTGGTGCGCGAGCTTAATGCTTTAGGTTACGATGTAGGCTCCACGGGAGATGACCTACGTTGCATCACCTCCTGTTGCGGGCCTGCGCGGTGTGATCTGGCCCTGGTGGATGCTCCGGGGCTGGCTACCTACTTGGGCCAGCGTTTCATAGATGACCAGCAATATCCGGGTTTTCCTCAGAAATGCAAGAGCGGGGTGGCGGGCTGCCCCAATGATTGCATTAGGGCGATGATGCAAAAAGACCACTCTTTTATTGGCGTTTACCGGGACCTGCCCGTTATCGATGAACTTTTGCTGGAGGAGTGGGTAAAAAGCGGAGGGGACTGGCAGGGTCTTATAGAGGCCTGCCCAGAAGGGGCCCTTGTAGTGGAAGGTAAGTCTTCTAAGCTTAAGGTAGACCCAGAGGCTTGTGTTCGCTGCATGACTTGTATAAACTTATGTTCGGCTATCCGCCCCGGTAAAGAGCGCGGGGTGGCTTGGGTAGCGGGTGGAAAATACGGGCACCGGGGTCCGAAGGGCCCCATGGTGGGTTATGTGATGGTACCCTTTTTCCCTATCAGGGGTCCGGAAGATTATGATGCGTTGGGCGATCTTTTCGGCGCCTTTTTGGAGTTTTGGGCGGACCAGGCCAAACCCAAGGAAAGGGTGGGGGACTTTATAAGCCGCGTAGGTCCTAGCAGGATACTGCGCGAGTTGGGGCTTAGTGTGGAGCCCCAGGTAGTAGAGATGCCGAGGAAGAATGTTTTTCGCCCTTGTAAAGGTACCGTGGTGGAAATAAAGGGGGCCTTCTATGGCTGTACAGGATGAAATGCCGGCCGGGATAATGCCCGATTTCCGGCGTGAATTACCTTCATATCTTAAAGAGATGGCGGGTAAGTGGATCTGGCATGAGACGGTTCAACCCGGAGTTCTCAGACATGTAGGCCGAGACGGGAGCATTCTTTTGAGTGTAAGAATCCTTCTTCCGCCCAACGGGCTTCTGGCCGCCCCTTCTTTGCGCCTGCTGGCCAGCTGGATCCGTAAATACGCGTTGGTTGGCCGGCGTACCTCCCGCCAATCCTTTGAGCTGGTAGGAGTAGACCCTGCCAAGCTGGATATGCTTCTTGAGGAGATACACCAGGCCGGATTTTTGGTGGGTGGGACAGGTAAGACAGCCCACCAGATAAAATGTTGTACCTCCTTTGTCCACTGCCAGAATGCAGCCCTGGATGCTCCTAGCCTGGCTAAAGCTTTGGGAGATCATCTTTGGCGGTATTTTCAGGATTTTGGCCTTCCCGCGTGGCTTAAAATTTCCATAAGCGGTTGCCCCAACGGGTGCGGAGGCGGAGTGGAGGCTGATATCGGCATCATCGGGGTGTACCAGGGTTTTCCCGAGGTAGACGATGAAGCTTTGGTAGAAGCTAACGAAGATATAGGGTTGCTCGTCTCCTGGTGCCCTACCAAAGCCATCCGGCCTAAAGTTACTCCTAAGGGAACTTCCGTAACTATAAATTTGGCTCGCTGTGTGCGCTGCGGCTCGTGTATGCAGGCAGCGGCCGCCGGGATAAAGTTAAAGGGGGAACGGGGCGCGGCCATCTTGGTCGGGGGCCGGGGAGGGCCGGCACCTTCCTTGGCGGGGGTAGTTTTTCCGTTTTTACCTGTAAAGCCCCCGGAATATAAGGAAATCAAGGAAAAAATAAGTTGCATTTTGGAAGTCTGGATAGAAAAGGCGCAGGCCGGAGAAAGGCTAGGAGCTTTTGTTGAGCGAATGGGATGGGGTCGCTTCCTTCAAGCCGTAGGAGGTAGCTCTGACGTTCGTTTTAGGCAAAACCTCTACCTTAAATTTTAGCTAGGAGATCCCAGGAAGGGAAAGCCGTCATGCACGTTACTATTCCCCGGTTTGTTTTGGGTGCCCCCCACGGCCGGTCCGGTAAAACGACTATAACTTTAGGTTTAATTGCTGCTTTAGTTAAAAGGGGGTTTATAGTTCAGCCCTTTAAAAAGGGCCCCGATTATATAGACCCGAGCTGGTTGACTTTAGCTTCCGGAAGACCCTGCCGTAACTTAGACCTATATTTTATGGCACCTCATCAGTTGCGCAACTCCTTTCTTTTAGGTTGTCAGGGAGCAGATCTAGCCATAGTGGAAGGAGCCATGGGCCTATTTGACGGGTTGGACCTTGAGGGTACCGGTAGTACAGCCGAAATTGCTTTATCTTTGGAGGCGCCGGTGGTATTGGTTTTAGATGCTACCCGGATGACCAGAAGTGCAGCAGCTTTGGTCCAAGGTTTTAAGAACTTTGACCCGCGAGTTAGGTTAGCAGGTATCCTTTTAAACCGGGTGGCCAGGCCTCGGCATGAAGAGATGTTAAGGTGTGCTATTGAAAAGTATACGGGGATACCTGTGGTAGGTGCTATACCTAAAGACGACCGATACCTCATACCCGACCGGCATCTGGGGTTGGTTCCTGCAACTGAAAACGAAAGGTTACACGTAGCTTTGGAAACTGCACGGGGAGCGGTAGAGGCTGGTGTAAACTTAGACCTTTTGTTGGATATAGCCCGGACAGCCCCGCCCATTGTTTGTGGGAAGATACACCGAAAAATTGCTACTGTAGCAAAGGTACGTCTGGGAGTGTTTCGAGACCGCGCTTTCCATTTTTATTATCCGGAAAACCTTGAAGCTTTGGCGCGGGCAGGCGCAGAGCTAGTTTTTATCGATAGCTTTAAGGAGGCTGCCTTGCCACCTGTGGACGGGCTGTATATCGGAGGGGGGTTTCCCGAGGTTTTCGCAGGGGCCCTGGAAGAAAACTTCTCTTTAAGACGGGATATTCGCCGGGTGGCCAGGGAGGGTATGCCTATCTACGCGGAATGTGGAGGACTTATGTACCTGGCCAGGCGTATTAAATATGGTGAGCGATGGTATGAAATGGTGGGGGCCTTACCTTTGGACGTACAGATGGAAAATAAGCCTCAAGGGCATGGATATACCTTTTTGAAAGCCTGTTCCGGTAATCCTTTCTTTAACGAGGAGGCAGGGGTCAAAGGGCACGAATTTCACCACTCGCGTGTAATCAACCTTGACAAGGAAGCTGTTCACTTTGCCTACAGAGTGGTGCGGGGTTGGGGAATCGACGGTAAGTTCGACGGCTTGCTTTACAGGAATATACTTGCAGGTTACACTCATCTTTTTGCTCCTGCCCATCCGGAATGGGCCGAAAGATTAGTGGCTTGGGTGGCGGGCTCGCAGAAGGGGGAACATAATGTCGGTAGGGGCTAGACTCAGGCAAATACGTGAGGAACGGGGGATGCCTTTGGAAACACTGGCCGATCTCTTGGATATCCCCCCGGATTGTATGAAGGAAGTAGAGGAGGGGAAGCGGCGCCTTTCCCGGGCTACTTTGGCTGAAGCAGCTTCTATCCTCGGGGTGGATATAAGCTATTTCGAGGAAAAGGATAGCGAGCTTTCTCAGGGGGCGACTTCACGCATCGGAGCCAAGCTGCGACGCTTGCGGGAACAGCGGGGTCTCACTTTAAACGAACTGAGCCAGCGCTCGGGAGTATCCTTAGCTCATATCAGCGAAATTGAAAGGGGGCGCTCCACAGCCTCCCTGAAGACACTGGAGAAACTGGCTGCGGCTTTAGAGGTCAGTACCAGCTATCTTTTACAGGAGGACCGCGGTGAGACTTTGGGCACCAAGGTAAGGCGATTACGGGAAAAGATGGGTCTTACTCAGAAAGAACTGGCCGACCAGATAGGTATCTCTCATAGTCTTATCGGCCAGATCGAAACTGACCGTATACAGCCTTCTTTGGCCACTTTAAGCCGCTTGGCTGAGGCTTTAGGGGTCTCCACCTGCTATTTCCTTATGGAGGAAGAAGAGCCTACCCTACCACCGGGCTTAGAACGGCCGGCCGTGCAGGAGTTGGTAAATTCTATATCTTCATGGACGGATGAGGAAATAGGGGGCTTGACCTCCTTTATCAGGATACTTAATCGTTACCGTCGGCCGCTTGAGTTGGGAGACGACGAGAAGCAAGAGTTTTTATCCTTCCTAGAAAGGTGTACTAGCAGAGAGAGAAAATTATTAGTCGACCTAGCACGGGTTCTGGCCGGTCATGGATAACCAAAGGTTATAATTAAACTAATCTTTTTGTGCTAAAATAGGCCTGGGATAACGCGAAAAGAGGGTGAACTCTTTGGGCAAGGAAGAGATAAAACTTACCCGCCTCTCTTGCAGCTCCGGCTGAGCTGCTAAGATGGGTCCGGGGACCCTTAACCGTATTTTGGATCTTTTGCCCGCCCAGGTCGTACACCACCCCGAACTTTTAGTGGGGATCCAAAGCTTGGATGATGCCGGGGTTTACCGGTTAACTCCTGAACTGGCCTTGATCCAGACGCTGGACTTCTTTACCCCCATTGTGGACGATCCTTATCTTTTCGGCCAGGTAGCCGCGGCCAATGCTTTAAGCGATATCTACGCTATGGGTGGCCGACCCTTGACAGCCATGAACATCGTTTGTTTTCCCAGCGCAAAGCTGGATTTATCCGTTTTGGGGGAGATACTGAAGGGCGGTGCAGACAAACTTGCGGAGGCCGGCGCTGTCCTCGTGGGTGGGCATAGTATAGACGATGAGGAACCCAAATATGGCCTGGCAGTAACCGGGATCGTGCACCCGGAAAGGGTGATAACCAATTGCGGTGCCCGCCCGGGGGATAAACTTATCCTTACCAAACCGTTGGGAACAGGAATATTGGCGACGGCTCTTAAGGCAGAACTGGTAGGGAAAGAGACGGAAAAGCTTATGGGATACTGGATGGCCTTGCTTAACAGGGATGCGGCGGAGGTTATGGTAGAAGTTGGAGCAAATGCCTGTACTGATATAACCGGTTTTGGTCTTTTGGGCCATTGTTTGGAGCTAGCGCAGGGTAGCCGGGTGGATGTGGTATTGTATACTCGGGAAATACCGGTGTTCCCCCAAGTATTAGATTTTGCGGGCATGGGGCTGATACCGGCCGGTGCCTACCGAAACCGGGAGCACGCCAAGGGGAAGGTAAAGTTTGCCCCGGGAGTAAGTGAGGCTTGGCAGGACCTTCTTTTTGACCCCCAGACCTCGGGAGGGCTTTTAATTTCCGTACCTTCTGAGAAGGCCACCGAATTGCTTGAGCGGTTGCACGAGCGGGGCGTGGAAGCAGCCCGTGTCATCGGAGAGGTAACCGAGGGGGAGGGGCAGATTCAGGTGTTCTAAAACTAGGGTGTCCAGGTTTTTGTTTCGGGCAAAACTGTTCGGGACGAGCCGAGTTCTGGCTGCTTTGCTAGAGAGACAAGGAGAACGCTCGGTGGGGTTTTACGCGTCGGCGCAAGAAAAAGTCCAAGTTACCGATTGCATTAAAGAGTTTAGCAGGTCTCAGGCGACGGTGATTTGAACAAAGTATTGCCCCGAGTATAGGCAGTATGCTAAATTATTTTAAGGTATGCCAAATACCAAAGCTCCGTTTTTAGATTCCAGCCCTTGAAGCCTTGAAACTCAAAGGAGTGAAAACAGTGGAAGGCCTGCTTAAACCCATAGACTTGGATACCTACCAACCTGTGCGCCGGGAAGTTTACCGGGTTTTACGGGAAGCCATTCTGACAGGGAAGCTGCAGCCGGGGCAAAGGATGGTGGAACGGAACCTTGCCCGCCAACTAGGTGTGAGCCGTACGCCAGTGAGAGAGGCTATACGCAAGCTGGAATTAGAGGGCTTAGTGGAGCATGTGCCCCGGCGGGGAGTAGTCGTAGCCCGTATATCCAAGCGAGAAGCATGGGAGATTTACAGTATTCGTGCTGTTTTGGAGGGGTTAGCCGCAAGGCTTGCGGCAGAAAAAATTACCCCCAAACAATTGGAAAAATTGGAAGAATTAGTCCGAGGCATGGAGGAAGCCCGGGCGAGACGAGACCTTAAGGAGCTTGAAAGACTGCACATGGAATATAATGAATTAATCTATCAGGCGGCAGAAAGCCCCCGATTGCACCAGATGATAAACAGCTTGGTGGATTATATAGTAGGCTTTACTAAGGTCGGATATGCGGTTCCGGGCCGTACCCATGCTGCTACTAGGGAACACAGGGAGATATTAGAGGCGTTGAAGGCAGGGGATCCGGATAAGGCCGAAAGGTTAGCCCGCCAACATATTGAGAACTCCCGGCAGGCTTACTTTGCACAATTGGCTTTGGAAGAGGAAAGTGGCGACTAAAATTTTGCTAAAAATTTTTTTTAAAACCAGCAGGAGTTTTAAGCTCGATGGCGAAATATTATATCGTCAAGTTCGGTATACCAAATTTAGACCGGATATATTAGATGGTACACAAATTAAGTTGGCCTGCTCAGCCAGGATGGTAACGTCAGTTGTTTGAGGTTAAATAATCTTGGGGAATGATCTAGCCGTTATATTTTCAGTATAGCGGGAACAAATAATTTGTCGAAAACTGTAATTCAATTAATAATAACTATTCTTGGTATACCGTGCGCCAAAATTATAGCACCAAGAGCAGATCCAGGAGGCCGGAGGGCAGAAAATGGAAGATAAGGTAACCTTAAAGGTAATTGAAGGCATGGTAGAAGATGCAAGAAAGGGGATTGTGCGGGTAGTAAATGAGGTGATGAAGCGCCTGGCCTTGAATCCGGGTGATATCGTGGCCATTACCGGCAAACGTAGCACGGTAGCCCGGGTGATGCCCGCTTTTCCAGACCGGTGTCCCTCCGGTTCCATCCAGATGGACGGGACTATCCGCCAAAATGCTCAGGTAGGTTTAGGGGAAGAAGTGGTTTTGGAACGTGTCGAATGTCAGCGGGCTAAAATTGTTGTTCTCGCACCCGTACTGCCCGGGTGGACCCTAGAAGGGGAGCACGAAATAACTCACATTAAGACCCGGCTCATAGGCCTTCCGGTAATACAGGGAGACCAGGTAAGCGTCACTTTGTTTAGCGGCCGGGAAGAGGCGTTTATAGTAGAGGGAGTCACCCCACGGGGACCAGTAGTTATCAACAAGGATACGGCCGTCCACTTTAAAGGCGGGGAAGCCGGAGAAATCAAAAGACAACGTGTGACCTATGAGGATATAGGCGGGCTGGCCAAGGAAGTCCAGCGTGTGCGTGAGATAATAGAGCTTCCTTTGAAGTATCCCCAGCTCTTTAAGATGTTGGGCGTAGACCCCCCCAAGGGAATACTTCTGTACGGGCCTCCCGGTACTGGCAAGACTCTCATTGCCCGCGCGGTAGCCAGCGAGACAGATGCCCATTTCATTCACGTCAACGGGCCTGAGATAATGCATAAATATTACGGTGAAAGCGAGGCGAGGCTCAGGCAGGTTTTCGAAGAAGCAAGGAAAAAAGCCCCGAGCATAATCTTTCTGGACGAAATAGATGCTATCGCCCCCAGGCGGGCTGACGTCCATGGTGACGTAGAAAAGCGGGTAGTGGCTCAGTTATTAGCCTTGATGGATGGGTTAGAGTCGCGGGGCAACGTGGTAGTAATAGGGGCTACAAACATTCCTGATTTAGTAGACCCTGCCCTTCGGCGGCCCGGCCGGTTTGACCGCGAGATAGCTATAAATGTGCCTGACCAGAAGGGAAGGGAAGAAATATTAAGGATACATACCCGGGGAATGTCCCTTGCGCCCGACGTATCCATTTCCCGCCTGGCTGCTATGACTCACGGGTTTGTAGGTGCGGATTTAGCTGCCCTGTGCCGTGAAGCCGGTATGTATGCGCTGCGCCGGGTTCTTAAAGACGTACCCCTGGGCAACGACGCGGCAGCTACTCTGGACCTTAAAGTAACTATGCGCGATTTTCTGGATGCTTTGGCGGAAATTGAGCCCTCGGCTACACGGGAATTTGCTACCGAGATCCCTAGTGTATCCTGGGAGGACGTAGGAGGTCTCGATTCTGTTAAGCTTCGTCTTCAAGCCTTGGTAGAGTGGCCCCTAAAGTATCCCGAACTTTTCCAGCATTTCGATTTGAAAGCGCCCAAAGGTGTGCTCCTTTCTGGCCCTCCGGGGACGGGCAAAACCTTGGTGGCTAAAGCCTTGGCCCGGGAAAGCCAGGTAAACTTCATACCCGTGAATAGTTCCCTCCTCTTTTCCCATTGGTGGGGGGAAGCGGAAAAGACATTGCATGAGGTCTTTAGGAAGGCCCGTCAGGCTTCCCCCTGTATCCTCTTCTTTGACGAAATAGACGCTCTAGCGCCAGTACGTAGGGGAGGCGAAGGCGGTTTAGCGAGCCGCCTGGTAAGTCAGTTTTTGCTCGAGCTGGACGGACTAGAAGAGCTCCGGGAAGTAATTGTTCTCGCCGCTACCAACCGAATAGACTTGGTGGATCCTGCTATTTTACGGCCGGGACGTTTTGACATTATCCTGGAATTTCCACTTCCCGGACCCAAAGAAAGACTGGAGATACTTAAGGTTCATCTTAGGAGGAGGCCTCTGGCCGAGGATGTGAACCTAGAGACGCTGGCTAGCATGACGGAAGGATTGGCAGGTTCAGAACTTGAGGCTATCTGTAAGAGAGCCGCGCTCTTGGCCCTAAGTGAAGCTGTAACAAGTGGTAGAGTATCGCCAGAAAACAAGGCACTCTGGCGTATCTCTTGCCGCCATCTGGAGCAGGCCTTGAAAGAGATAATTGAGGAAAAATGCCAAGAAACTGGTAAACCGGAAGCGCGCAACCTGCGCCAGGTATGGCCTGCCTCCGGAAGCGGGCGGGAATGGAGTAAGATAGGGAGGTGATGGGCAGTTAGGGGAGAGGAGTAGTTATCTTGAAAGGAATAGCTACCGGGAAAAGTCAAGGGTTTTGTAAATGTATTAAAAATGTGTGCTGTCGAGATGTTGCAAACCTTAAGAGAAAGGAGGCATCTAAATTGTCTGTTACCTCTGTTCCTAAAGATCTGTTTGCCGAACCTGGGCTAAAGCAGATTACTGTATGGGCCCGGGGCGTGGTGATGAACAAGGATGCCCGAGATATTGTGGTAGCCTTGGCCGAAGCAGCTGCCAGGGAAGGTAAGTATGTGCAGGCATGGGAGAACTATGTGGATCTCCCGGACCGCGTATACGTTCCCGTACGGGCTTATGCCCGCATCAGCACGGACCCCATCGAAAGCAAGTACATTTATGAAAATGAGACTCCGGACATTGTGGTACTGGTAGAGGAGACCCTGGTTAAGGGTGTGCCCGTTCTAAAAGGTTTACGGCGTGGTGGGGTACTCGTAGTGAACACGGCTCGAAGCCCCGAAGAAATTTTAAGTTTCCTTGGTGATACGGGTAATCTGGAGACTCTTGTTACTGTAGATGCTTCCAGCCTGTCTACTGCGGTAACTACCCTGTCCGGTGCGGAAGGTGCCACTGATGCTACAGGCATCGGCGGGGGTATTTCGGCTCCTTTAGTGGGTGCAGTAGTAAAGGCGACCGGTATTGTCAGCTTGGATAACTTGGCCAAAGTAGTTAAGAATCCTGATGCTATGCGGCGTGGCTACGAGTTAGCGAAGATAACTAAGCTCGAGGCTAAAGAAGCAGTAGAGGAAGTGGCAGTTACGGCGGCAGAGAGGCTTAAACAATTGCCTTTTGCCGGCACGGTGCCTTCGCCGGTATCTGAGAACGAGGGCATGGTTACGGGCAATTGGCGGATGAAGCGGCCGGTCATCAACCGGGAGATGTGTACGGAATGCTATACTTGCTGGATTTACTGCCCGGATTCTTGTATCACCCGTACCGATGAAGGACCTGTATTCAACCTTAAGTATTGCAAGGGATGCGGCATCTGTGTAGATGTATGCCCGAGCGGGGCCCTGACTAATGTGCCAGAATTGGATTTCAAAGACTAAAATTTTAGGAGGTGAAAATTATGGGTGAAGTGAAGCGTATCTCGGGATGTGTGGCCGCAGCTAATGCGGTCAAGTTAGCGGACGTAGATGTAATAGTATCTTATCCTATCCGGCCCTACACGGGTATCATGTCTGAGCTGGCCCGTATGGTTGCCGATGGTGAACTGGATGCTGAATTCATTCATGGTGAGGGTGAGCACGCACAGCTAAGCGTTGTTTACGGCGCGTCGGCCGCCGGGGCCAGGACCTTCACCGGGAGCTCCGGTGTAGGCGTGACTTACGCCTTTGAGGTTTATTCCCCGATTTCAGGAGCTCGCCTGCCGGTGCAGATGGCTATAGGCGACCGTACCTTGGATCCGCCCGGAGATTTTGGGTCTGAGCATACCGATGCCGAATGCTGCCGGGATCAGGGTTGGATCCAAGGTTGGGCCTCAACGCAGCAAGAAGTTCTAGACATGCACCTCATTTATTACCGAGTCGGCGAGGACCCCCGGGTTATGCTTCCGCAGTACGTGTGCCAGGATGGGTACTATATAACCCATATTCTAGGGGAAGTGGATATCCCGGATCCCGCTCAGGTGAAAGAGTTCCTGCCGCCCTATAAGAATCATCACGTACTCGACCCCAAGAACCCCATGATCATTGGTGCCCAGATTGAGCCAGCCATGGGACCACCTTTGCAGTACCAGCGCTACCAGGCCATGCAGGCGGCCTACGAGGTCCTTAAAGAAGCCCATGAAGAATTCGCCCGTATCTTCGGCCGTCGGTATGATCCTTTCCTGGAGGAATATCTGACGGATGATGCGGAAGTGGTTATTTTCGGGCAGGGTGCTCATATGGTCACCGCTAAGGCTGTGGCAGCAAGGCTGCGTAACCTGGGTGAGAAAGTGGGCGTGGTAAGGTTACGGACCTTCCGTCCTTTCCCGACGGAAGAGATACGACAGCGCATGTCCAGATTCAAGGCTATCGGGGTGTTGGATAACTCCGTAAACTTTGGTATAGCCTGTAACGGCGGTGTGTTGCTCAGCGAACTGCGGGCAGCGCTGTATGATTTCGGTGATAAGGTAAAGACAGTGGGATTTGTAGCCGGTCTGGGCGGCGAAGTGGTTACCCGTGAGGAGTTTTATCTGATGTTCCAGAAACTAAAAGAGATCGCCAAGACCGGTAAAGTAGAAAAGACGGCCTATTGGCTTCCCTTTGAGCTGTAACTCAATGGAGGGAGGGTAGAAAAATGCTAGAAAGGATACCGTCCATAAGGAAAGCGCCTGACGAGGAATATTACGTACCCGGGCACCGCACCTGTGCCGGGTGCGGGCCTGCCTTGGCTTACAGGCTTACCGCCAAAGCAGCAGGGCCCAATACGATTTTTGTAGGTCCGACCGGATGTATGTATGTGGCTAATACAAGCTACGGTTGCGGCCCGTGGCGTGTACCCTGGATCCACGCCCAGATCACTAACGGGGGGGCGGTGGCCTCAGGAATAGAGGCGGCTTTCAAGGTCTTAGCCCGTAAGAAGAAATATCAGGGTGAAATCCCTCACGTGATTGTCTTCGCTGGGGATGGCGGAGCTGTGGACATCGGGCTCCAAGCCCTTTCGGGAATGATTTATCGTGGCCATGATGTGCTCTTCATCTGTTATGATAACGAATCTTATGCTAACACCGGTATCCAGACTTCGCCTACCACGCCGTACGGAGCCTGGACCACTTTCACTCCGTCTGGTCCCAAGGTACCGGAAGGGAAAAAGTTGTTCCCCAAGGACAATCCCAAGATCATCGCCCACGGTCATCCTGAACTCAAGTACGTGGCTACCGCTTCTATAGGGTGGCCCGTGGACCTGATGAACAAGGTACGGAAAGGCCTAAATGTGGAGGGACCGGCTTATATCCACATTCAGGCTCCGTGCCCTAAGGGCTGGCAGTTCCCGGCCGAAAAGACTATAGAGATGGCTAAGCTGGCGGTAGAGACGGGCATGTTCCAGCTCTATGAATATGAAAACGGCGAATACAAGCTTTCGGTGAAGCTGGAGAAGAGGAAGCCTGTGGCGGAGTACCTCAAGATGCAAAAGCGTTTCGCCCACCTTAAGCCGGAGCACATCGAGAAGCTTCAGGCTTTTGTAGATGCCAAATGTGCTGAAGTGGGCATTATGGTGCCGGCAGTGGCTTCGGTATAGAAATTTGTAGGTTGTAGTGACGTCTTTGCTCCGGGTGGTCTTGCTCCCGGAGCAAAGACGTGCTAATTTTAGGTTGCTAGGTCTGCCTTTACTATTGTACCTATCTTCGTGCTTTGATCAAGTCCCCTCGAGATGAAAGCCGCAACATTATTTGAGCCTCTCATTGCCCCCTTTTCCGCAGCAGTTGTGCAGGCTTTAAACACTACCCTGCTAGTCGGGATGTTCTGCGCTTTTGCATAGAAGTGATACGGTAAAAATCAAGAAAATTTTGTCTGAAGGAGGTGAAAAAGTTCAGAAAGTTAGCCTGGCTGGTTGAAAATACGGATAGGTGGCGAATCGGAACAACTAAAGGAGGGGGAACATGAGGGGCCTACCGGATCTTCAACTTTGGTTGTGGATTTTAAGTCTGTTACCGATTATTAGTGTGCTTGTCCTAATGATGATTTTCCGTTGGAGCGGGGGTAAGGCAGGGGTAGTTGGGTGGTTTTTGACCCTTGTTGTGGCTTACCTTTGGTTTGGTGGCAATTTGCACGTATTGTCTGCGGGGATGTTAAAAGGGCTGTGGGCTACGGTATGGGTGCTGTATATTATCTGGGGCGCCATGACGGTATACAATGTTGTGGATCTTGTCGGCGGCTTCAAAGTTATCTCGGATACTTTCACTAGGCTTACACGGGGTAATAGAGTGCTTCAGTTGTTGGTGATGGGCTGGGCTTTTCCGGGCTTTGTCCAGGGTGTTTGCGGTTACGGAGTGCCCGTGGCCACTGCGGCGCCCATATTGGTAGGTTTAGGGTATGAGCCGATTTTTGCGGCTGCAACAGCGCTTATCGGGCATTCCTGGGCGGTTACCTTTGGATCCTTGGGTTCTTCTTATTCTATTCTAGTACGCCTGACCACCTTGGATCCCGGGCGGCTGGCCTTCTTTGCCTCTATTTTCCTCGGAATTGCTTGTGTTATGTGCGGTTATTCCATCGCACATATGTACGGCGGCTGGAGAAGTATGAAGGAATACTCGCCGATTATTTTAACCATGTCTTTGACTATGGCCATAGTTCTGTTCCTGGTCGCAAATTTTGTTACTCCATATGTTGCATCTATGGTAGCGGGAGCTGCTGGGCTTCTGGTTGGAGGTTTTGTGGTACCCAGGTTATATAAGCCGAAGGAGACCGCACTAGAAGCGGAGATTGCGGCAAGCAGTGAGCTGTATAGCTTTCATGTAGCTTTTGCTGCATACTATATACTTATTGTCGTCGTATTTACAGTTTACTTAATCTCGCCTCTAAAACAATTCTTGCAAAATGCCTGGCAAATAGGATTTGCTTTTCCTGAAACTAAGACGCTGCTCGGATTTACGAATAAGGCAGTGAGTAAGTATCAACCCATTCCTTTCTTTACAGCACCCGGGACTTTGATTTTTACGGCCGCCCTACTGGGCTACCTCTATTACCGAGCGAAGGGGCTCTGGCCTAAAAAGGGCGGAAGGTTACTGGTCAGCCGCTTCATTAAACAAGTTATGGGTGCCACCATGACGGTGGTAACCATGACTATGATGGGCGTGGTTATGATGGAGACAGGGATGACGCGCTATATTGCGGAAGGCTTAGCAGCTACTGGTGTGCTTTATCCTATTTTCTCTCCGTGGATAGGTGTTCTTGGCGCCTTCATGACGGGAAGCAATACTAACTCTAATGTCTTATTTACGGGTCTCCAATGGGACGTAGCTAAACTTCTTATGTTGAGTCCTTATGTAATTTTAGGTCTTCAAACAACAGGTGGAGCAATCGGTAATATGTTTTGTCCTATGAACGTCGCTTTGGGCACGGGGGTTACCGGTCAGGGCGGACGAGAAGGGGAAGTTTTAAGACGTACGGCTTTGTATAATACCGTGCAGACTTTTGTGGTGGGTATCGTAGCTTGGTTTATACTCTACGTGTTCTTCCCGGGTATCGAATAAAGGGGGTACCTTAACCTATGAGTGAAGTTAAAAAGGAGTCTTTTCGAAAAAAATACAAGTCTGAGGGACAATTGGCTGCATTTATAATGATGTGGCTGGATTTCCCTCTGCTTTATAGCGGGGTAGTGAATCATAATGCTTATGTAATTGTTGCGGGATTTCTTGTGTTATTAGCGGCAGGGGTCATCACTTATTACTTCAGCTAGTTTTATGTTGATAAAAATCGAAAACCCAATTATGGGCGGCGGTGGCAAATAAAATGGTTTTTGCTACCGGCCGCCTTACTTTAGGAAAAGGGGGGAACGTCGTTGCAAGTTTTAATAGCTGGCGGCGCGGGGGATGTAGGGAAATATTTGGTTAAATACTTTTCCCAGCAGGGTTACCAGGTAAAAGTACTAGACAAGGTAAAAGAAGTATTCAAGCAGGATGAGTTTATTTCGACATATTTTAAGGGGAATTTAATTGACAAAGCGCTGGTTAAAGAAGCCGTGCAAGGAGTAAATGTAATCATAAACCTAGCCTGGAGTTTTTCAGATGATGCCGAAACTATTTTTGGCGAGGATATTCAAGGCCACATCAACCTGCTGGAGGAGGCAAAGGCTTTACGGTCCCCTTGTTTCTTATATACCAGTACGGCTACCGTGTACGGCCGGGCTGTAAGCCATCCCGTGACGGAAAACCATCCTTGTCTAATAGAAGAAGCGCGGAAACCCCTTTACGCTCTCGGTAAATATGTGGCGGAGAAGTTATGTCTTATATATTGTAGAGAACAGAAGTTGCCTGTCACCATCTTTCGCTTCTGGTGGGCCTTTGGCGAACAAATAGGCGGCAGGCACCTGCGCAATTTAATTAAGAGGGCTCTGGAGAACCAGCCTTTAGAAATGGTATCCGGGGCCGGAGGCACTTTTGTCACTATGGCTGACTTGGCTGAAGCCATGCGGCTGGCCATGGGGAATCCCCGGGCAGCCGGTCAAATCTATAACGTAGGCAGTTTATTTTTGACGTGGGAAGAAATAGGAGCCATGATCATTGATCTGACTGGGTCGAGATCTTCTGTTAAGCTTATACCGAGTGATCAATGGGAAGGGCCCGCCTTTTTAAATGAGGTGTGGGATTTAAGCTGGGATAAGGCTGCCCGGGAATTGGGTTACCGGCCCCAGCGTACAGCAGCCGAGACCAGGGCCATGTTTATCCAGGCCCTTAAAAACACCATCGAGCGGGTAAAACAGGAACAAAGCTGAAGCAAGGTGATAGTATTACAGGAGGGAAGGGACTTGCGCGTAAGGTTCGTTGGACCTACTGGGGCGAAGCAGTAATAGACAGGGAGAAGGGTAAAAAGCACTTCTAACAATGGAAGAGAGGGATGCTATAATAAGGAAGTGAGTATTCAAAAAAGATATCTAGGAGCAGGGAAACCGGTGAAAAACGAAGCTGTTTTATCTAAAGGTCCCTCTAATCCTGCTATCCCGTGGGTGAACAGGTATAACTTTTTCCTCCGCTTTTTACTGGAGGGGACCTTAGCAGGAATTGTTGCTGGAATAGTAGGTGTAGCCTTTCGCTTAGTATTAACAGAGGTTGAGATATACCGCAATAATGTTTTGATATGGGCGCGTAGTATACCTGCTTGGGGATGGCTGATATTGCCTTTTTTGGGTGCCTTAGCCGGAGGGCTTGCCGGTTGGTTGACCAGTTTTGCTCCGGAAACTGCTGGTAGCGGTATTCCCCATGTGGAAGCAGTCTTGATGAGGCAACAGAGGCTGGTCTGGTGGCGAATAATTCCTGTGAAGTTTATAGCCGGGGCTTTAGCTATTGGGGCAGGGTTATCCTTAGGTCGGGAAGGCCCTACGGTACAGATGGGAGCTGCTGCAGGCCAGGCGGTAAGTAAAAGTCTTATGCGAACAAAAGCAGAAGAGCTACAGTTGATAGCCTGTGGAGCTGGAGCAGGGCTGGCGGCTGCCTTTAATGCTCCTTTAGCTGGTGTAGTTTTTGTCTTGGAAGAGCTCCGGCGTAATTTTTCTCCTTACGTTCTGGGAGGAGCTCTTACAGCCAGCATTGCTGCAGATCTTATATCCCAGAAAATCCTGGGGCCGCTCCCTACTTTCCAGGTAAAAAATTTATTGCCCTTGCCCCTAACTACGTTACCTTTATTTGTAATTTTGGGAGTAGCCACTGGTGTCTTAGGAGCAAGCTTTAACCGCGCCTTACAAGGAGGCCTGGATTTAGCCGATAAGTTAACAAAAGTGCCCCGTTGGCTCCGAGCATCATCAGTGGCTGTTTTGGCAGGCATAGTGGGCTATTTTTTACCAGAGGTTTTGGGAGGCGGGCACTTTTTGGTAGAGAGTGTGTTGGCCAACAAAGTAGCCTTACAGGTTATTCCCGTCCTCTTTATAGCTAAATTTCTTTTAACAATTATAAGCTATAGCGCAGGAGTACCAGGGGGCATCTTTTTGCCTCTTTTGGTTTTAGGAACCTTGATAGGTTCTTTTTTAGGCCAAATCAGCGGTTATCTTTTTCCCAATCTCCAAGGTATGGCACCAAGCTTTGCCATAATAAGTATGGCAGCTTACTTTGTGGCTATCGTGCGCGCTCCTCTTACAGGGATTGTATTAATAATCGAGATGACTGGTCACTACCAGCACATGTTACCTCTTTTACTTACTTGTGTAGTGGCCTATATAGTAGCAGAGGCTTTAGGCACTTTACCTGTTTATGAGATGCTTTTAGAGAGGGATTTAATGAAAAATAAAAGCGAGGGGGAAGCTTCGTTGCCTTGCGGAGAGAAAACAACGGTTATAGAAGTTGTGGTGGAAAGCGGCTCTCCTGCCAGCGGATGTCGGGTAAAAGATCTAAGGCTTCCCCCCGAGTGCCTTTTGGTATCTGTTAATAGGGGTACCAGAGAGATAATTCCCCGTGGTTCTACTAGACTTCTAGAAGGGGACCATTTAAAAGTTATTGTTTCTGAGGGGAAAGCCGGAAAGGTTATAGAAGAATTTGACAAGCTAACTCGCTGCCGTATAAGGCCGAGATAAAAAGAAGCTTAGAAGGGGCCTTTTAGTAAGTTAAGTATGAATTTAAGATTATCTAGCTGCACTATAGAGAAATTATCCCAGAAGACACAGCTTCCCGAAAGTATAAAGCTTCCCCCTCCAGCTAAAACTTTTTCCGCCATTAAGACTGGAAAGGCTTGTCCTTCTTTTGTACAAGTAGTGGGCATTCCCCTAAGGATGATCCGGGCAGGACCACACACTTCTATCGGGGCGGCGTAAGGGAAAACTACCTTCTGTACGCCTTCATTATAAGCTAGAACATTGGAGGTCACTACCATATAAGGATCGTCCATAAGACAATTTTCCCGGTCCATTACCTCACCTGGATAAGCCCGCATTCCGAAATGTTGGGCCACTTGAGAGCATATATAGGCGACATTGTCTTTATTTTGGAAATGGGCGGCAAATATTACCCTTTTATGTTCCTCGGTAACCGCCCTTTTTATTTGGTTAATCTCTTCCTCAGTAAAGGGTTGCTCCGGGTAATTGAAAACAATTACATCATATGAGAAAAGGTCAGGGAACTCGGATATTTCCTCGATGATGAGCCCTTGTTTTTGGCTTTCTTTAGCTAGGATAGAGAAATAATAACTATCCGTTATTAAAAATTC
This sequence comes from Thermanaeromonas sp., assembly GCF_021890735.1. Taxonomy (GTDB): domain Bacteria; phylum Bacillota; class DSM-521; order Neomoorellales; family Neomoorellaceae; genus Thermanaeromonas. Next base: position 6,501 of record NZ_JAKKUR010000012.1, on the reverse strand, counting down.
CTGATGGGTGCTACTCCAGGCTATACGCACTGCGTCTGGCATCAGCGTTTTCACCTCGGATTTATCTTGATTAACCTTCTAGTATACTATTTTTAGTATACTAGCTGTAGAAGCGCATGGGCAATATACCCTTTTCCACCCTTATCTTCCAAGCTGAGACTGGGCTTTCTCCTGCGAAAAACCTGGGATGTGCGTGCTTAAGGAAGCATAAAAAGACCGAAGGGGAGCTTTAGGATGCCGGAGAACCTTTTTGTGTACGGTTCCCTCCTTAGAGGTAGGCGAAACCATGGGCTCTTGGAACATGCTCGTTTCCTAGGGGAAGCTGTGGCCTACGATGTAGGGCTGTATGCAGTAACCCCTTATTTTCCCGGTGCTGTCCCCGAAAAGAACAAAGCGGTGCGGGGGGAATTATACGAAATATCTTTAGAGCTTCTTCTAGACATCGATAAGCTGGAAGACAATGGGAAGCTTTACCGGCGTCGCTTGTGGCCAGTAGTGTTAGTAGAAACCGGAGAAAAAATAATTGCCTGGCTCTACTTTTGGTTGCGACCGGTACGCCGCGAAACAGCTATTCCCTGGGAGGAGCAACCCTGGGAACCCGGTTCTAGAAGAAGGGTGCATATTTTGTCGAAAAATGTTCCAAAGGAGGAAAAATAGGGGAAAGGGGCGAATTAAGACAATGAGGTGACGGGAAAGTGCGGAAGCCACTTTTCAAATTACTCTTTATCACTTTCGCAGCTTTAGTCGGAGGAAGTTTATCTTTTATAGCAGGAACTGCGGGAACCCACGCTGTTGCTGGCGTTACTTATGCAGTTTATAACGAAACCCAAGGGAGGTATTTTACTACTTTACAAGAGGCCCTGGATGATGCTTGGCCAGGAGATTATATTAGGGTGACCGAGCCAGGGGTGGAGTTCAACGAAGGAATGGAGTTGCGTGTTAATGACGTCGTATTAGATCTGAACGGGGCTAGGGTTAGGGCCCCGGGTGGACAGGACGCCCTTACGGTAGCAGGCCAAGTTTACCATGCCGTTATCCGTAATGGTAGTTTATTAGCGGACAGCATAAAGGCTAACGGCATTTACGCTCCTGGGGATGGGGCCTACTACCCTTTAAAACTGCGGTTGGAGAACATGGAAATTGAAGGAAGTTCCTCTATAAAATTCGAACGTGATGGGGAACTGGAATGGTACGGTGGAGCGGCCCGGGGGTTGAATTACGGTGTATGGGTGGCTTATGCAGTACAAAATTTTACCGGTGTTTTTTCCTCCGTTACCTTTGAACGTCACACAAAAGGGGCGGTTTATTTTAGCGGCTTAAACAGTAATCATCCATCTACTTATTTTGCCTTCCAGAACTGCCAGTGGGGTAGACCTGACAACCCGCTTGCCGGTTCTGCCTTATGGGTAGAGGCAGGGACTACTTCGGTTAGCATCCAGGGCGGGTCTATCGAAGCCAGCCGAGAAGGTTTATCTATCATTAAAATAAATGCCTATGGCGAAGTAGATATAAAGGGCTTATCTATACACCGTGGCGATAGAACAGCCTTAGATATCCAGACTGAAGCAGTAAGGTTGAGAGAGAATTTTTTAAGCCGCGGAGCTTTTACAACCTCGCCCTCACCCAACATTCCTGCTATAGTTCTAAAAAGCCGTAGCGGAGGCCCGCCGGCCTTCCTAGAGCTTGAGAATAATGAAATAAAGGGGCCCGGGGATTTGGGCTTATCCATCAGTGCAGCCGGAGATATAATAATGCGAGACAATATTTTGGAAGGTTTTGCCACGGGCCTCTATATAAGCGGGGCTCAAAAAATAATAGCCGAAGAGAATAGCGTAATATCTACCAGTCAGGGTATTGTAATGGAGACTGTTTCCGGCGGAAACTTAAGAAATAATACGATACAGAGGCCGTTGGGATTTACGGGTGGCGTTGCTCCCGGCATACTTATCTTGAGGAGCCGTGCTTTGGATATAGAAGGTCTTAGATCAGAACGATGGCCTGTAGGTCTTAAAGTGAGCGAAGGCGAAGGAGTAAATATTACAAGTTCTAGTTTCCGCAATAACGGGATAGGCGTGTTGTTGAGCGGAAGCAGGGATGTAATCCTTTCTGGTTCTTTATGGGAAGAAAATGATACGGGATTGATGATTTCCGGGTCTACCCAAGTAAATCTCGAGGGCAATATTTTTACCCGGAGCACCGTAGGTGCCCATATTGAGAATATTGCAGGCCTTCTTTTTTCGCACTCCACTTTTAAAGAAAATGATACCGGAGTAAGGATGGTGGGAGGGATAGAAGGAGTTTTTAAAGATAACTTTCTTAACGCTAATAATACCGGTTTAGATCTACAGGGTATAACTCAAGCTCGATTAGATTTGACCCGTAACGATATTTTTAACAATACCATGGGAGTGAAGGCTCAGGAAGAAATAGAGATCGCTGCTCCCCTAAACTTTTGGGGCAGCAGCAGCGGGCCTTACCACCGGGAACTTAATCCGGAGGGGCATGGAGAATACATAACCGGGAAGCTGATTTTTTCACCCTGGGCACCTCATGGTTATTATCTAGATGATAAACCTCCCGAACTCACTCTTACCTGTCCAGCAGAAAAATGGCTTACCAGGGAGCCTTTGACATTAGGGGTGGCCGTATATGAAGAAACCTGGCTGGATAAAGCCACTTTGGTTATCTATGGTTCTTCTGGAGAAAAGGTAATGGAGAGGATATGGTGGGGGGAAGAAGGGCGTAATTTACAGGAGATCTTAGTTTGGGAGACGGCAGAGATACCCGATGGCTGGTATACGCTAATCTTTGCAGCCGAGGATGGGAAGGGTAATGCTCGTAGGGTTGAGGACAGGTTGGTTCTTGACCGGGAACCCCCCTCTAATTTGGAGGTATTGATTAACGGAGGCGCTATGGAGACCTCGCAACTAACAGTGGAACTGAGATTGCGCGGAGAGGATGCAACCGGTATAAAGGAAGTATCTATATCCAACGAAGGCGGACCTAGAGGATCGTGGGAGCCTTTTTCAGAATTTAAAGCGTGGGAGCTCCTGCCCGGACCGCCGGGGGAACGGAGAGTTATAGTCATTTTCCGCGATGGAGCTGGCTGGGAGGCCGAAGCCAAGGCCACCATCGTATACGCGCCGTTGATTGAGCAGCCGGGACCTGGGGGTGATGACAGCGAGGATCAGCAGGGTTTTGAAGGGGGTGAGGGATCTTCTAGCGGTAACTCTTCTAGTAATGGTTTTCCTGGTAATGATTTTCTTTCTGATGATGGCTCATCTGGGGATATCGGGAGCGAACTCTCCCATAACACCGGTAATGGCGGTCGGGAAAGAGAAGATAGGAAGAAGCCTGCACGTGAAATAGCAAGTTTTAAAGACGTCCCTCCCTCCCACTGGGCTTATACAGCTATAACGGCCTTGTTTCATAAAGGTTTAATCTATGGCAGGGGAGATGGCCTTTTCGCCCCGGAAAGCCCCATAACCCGGGCAGAATTTGCTATATTGCTAGACAGGGTGTTGGGGCTTCCGGAAGGGGGTAAGGGTGACTGGCCAGATGTGCCTTTCCGGGCTTGGTATAGAGGAGCGGTTGCCCGCCTTGCATGGGCAGGGATAATGAACGGATACCAGGATGGTACTTTTCGGCCTCAAAACGGGGTGACACGGGAGGAAGCTGCTCTAGTCCTATTTAGGAGCTTAAAGAAAGTTGAAGGGCAAGAAAGAGTTGATGCCTATGCTAGGGCCTCTTATGGCAGGGGAAACTCTGTATCTGTAGGGGAGGGCCAAGGGGAAGAGCAGGCCAGTATTAACAGTTTAGAAGCCTTTATCGATGGGCCATCTGTATCACTCTGGGCTGCAGAAGGTGTCCAATGGGCGGTAGACCAGGGCCTGCTCCGCGGTTACCCCGGAAGGCTTCTTAAGCCCCAAGCCCTTCTTACCCGTGCAGAGGCTGCAGCCCTCATTCACCGTTTTTTGGGGCTATTAGAGAGTACTTTCCTAACAATTCCTTAATTTTGGGTAAAGCTGCCTGAGTTGAGGCTTTTCCCGCTTCCACAAATTCTTTAATACGGTGAGCTTCCCAGAAACCCGGCGGATTCTCCAAGGCCCGGAAAGGGGAGATAACCAAGTCGGCATAAAGAGACAGGATTGTCGTTGTTAAGCGGCTGCCCATGATCTCGAAGCTTCGCCATAGAACTTCTCCGGGATGGTCAAAGGAGCGCGGTGCCTTTGGGGTACTGAGGTCTACCGCAATTATAGCGGAGGCACCCAAAAAGCGCGCGATATCAGCAGGAACGTTACAGGTTACACCTCCGTCTACTAACAGGTAAGGCCCTACAGGGACAGGGGAGAAAATACCCGGTAAAGAGATGCTAGCCCTGACTGCCTGCCAGACGGCGATATCGCCGCCTAATATTGTCCCGGGGGGAAGGGGACGAGAGGGAATTAAGGAAGTATAAACTACGGTATTACCGCTATAAAGATCGCAAGCTACTGCGGCCATGGGTATCTTTAGCTCGCTAAACTTTAAGGTACCTAAGGTTTCTTTTAATATTTGCTCAAGTAATTTTCCGTTAAGTAGTCCCGATGGCCAGCTTTTAAGAAAGTTTTTACCAGGAATAACAAATTGAACCAACTCTTTGAGGACCCTAAGATTGGACATTTTTCCGCTGCAAAAGAGGGCAGCGGCGATGGAGCCGGCGCTGGTACCCACAACCAGGTCGGGATAAAGGTGGTTTTCTACCAGCACTTGAAGGACTCCGAGGTGGGCTGCCCCCTTAAGCCCCCCACCTCCCAGGGCGAGACCGAAACGCCTCATTAGGATTCTCCACTATTTAGAATTTCTTACATGATTAAAATATGCCCTTTCCGGGAGCAAGGTTTCTAAAAAATTCCCGAAAGGGAAAGTCCACCTTCAGGGCGAAATATACCCTATATTACCGAAGTCTAGGAGGGCAGAACAATGGCTGTTGGTGTGGGGAAGGATAAGCAAGTGCTAGAGAGTTATTACGAGCAGGTGAATTTCCTTCAAATAACAGAAGAAGATTTGAAGTTGATGCATAGCCAACGGGAAAATTTTCTACAGGAAGCCGACCAGGTCGTAAAGGAATTTTATGATTATCTTGTGAAGTATTCGTACCTTAATTCCCTTATAAATAAGCATAGCACTGTAGAAAGGCTTTCTAAAACTCAAAAGGAATATTTTATAAGTTTAACCGATGACAAGATCGACAACAATTACATCCGCTGGCGGATAAAGATTGGCAAAAAACACCAGGAGATTGGGCTTTATCCCAAATGGTACTTAGGGGCTTATCGGCTGTATATCCAGAGCATTCAACGCATTATATGGAAATATAACCGTGAAGACCCTGAATTATGCCTTCGCTTGATGGAAGCCTTTGTTAAGCGTATTATTTTTGATATGCAGTTAGCCATTGAGAGCTACATAGTAGACCAGCTCGACAAGCTCACCCACTTCCATGAAGAGATAGCTGCTGTGGCTTCTATAATCAGCGATATCGCCGACCAAACTAAAATTTTATCCTTAAATGCCTCTATAGAGGCGGCAAGGGCAGGGGAACACGGGCGAACCTTTGCAGTAGTAGCGCAGTCCGTCCGTGAGCTGGCTGCGCGCACTTCAAAATCGGCTCAAGATATAGCTCAGAAGGTTAAGGAAAACTCTGCCATCCTTGAAGCTATGCGACAATCTAGATAGAAGAAGCCTTTGGCGAAGTGAGGAAGAAATTATTGAGGGCGAGAAAGAATTGTCTACTTGCCCTTCGTGAGCTTGCTTTTACTAGCAAACTCGGAAGGTACCAGTTTTTAGCAACGTTTAAATTGGGAGAGGAGTGTATATTTCATGCAGGCAAGCAAACTGATAGTAGTTTTTTTAGTTTTGGTATTCATTTTGTGCTTTGCTTCCCCGGCAATGGCGGGTGTTGACTATAGTGGAATAACGGTGAGCGGTATTGGAAAGGTGTGGGCTGTGCCTGATATAGCAGAAATCACCGTCGGTGTGGTGACCCGGGGTCTTACAGCTAGCCAGGCCCAAGAAGAAAACAGCAGGATCATGCATGCAGTAATTCAAAAACTTAAAGAAGCTGGCATTGAGGATGTTGATCTTAAGACAGGAGAGTTAAGCCTTTTTCCAGAATATGCTCCTTCTCCGGAGAAGGAAGAGGTGCCCCGGATCGTAGCTTACCGGGCTACTAGCAGTTTGATCGTAACAGTAAAGCCAGTACAAAAAGCAGGTCAAGTGGTGGATGCTGCCCTTGCCGCGGGAGCAAATCAAGTCCACGGCTTACGTTTCTTGGTATCTAGTGCTCGTGAATTGGAACTTGAGGCTTTGAGCCTGGCCGTGCAGGATGCCCGGCGGAAAGGAGAAGTGGTCGCGCAGGCTTTGGGAGTTAAGCTAGGGGGCTCCTCAAATTGTTTCCGTGGAGGTAAACCAGCCCTGGATCCCCGTTTACCGGGCGGCTCAAAGCCTGGAACAAACTGC